>JAABQG010000068.1 GCA_011391595.1 Hydrogenophaga sp. | reverse complement strand
CGGGCGTTCTGCGCATGGTGGGCCCACACCCCGGCAAAGCAGTCCGCCTGCAGTTCCAGGCGCACGCTCAGGGCGTTGTACTGCACCGGGCTGACCTTGGCACGCATCTGCTCCATCTTGCCGCTGATGCCCAGGAGGTTTTGCACGTGGTGCCCCACTTCGTGGGCAATCACGTAGGCCTGGGCAAATTCGCCGGGTGCGCCGAGCTGGTTCTTCAGCGTTTCATAGAAGCCCAGGTCGATATAGACCTTGCGGTCGGCCGGGCAGTAGAACGGCCCCATCGCCGCCTGCCCCGCGCCGCAGGCCGTGGGCGTGGCGCCCCGGAACAGCACGAGACGGGGGTCCTGGTAGGTGGCGCCGCCCTTGGTGAAGATGTCTGTCCACACATCCTCCGTGTCCGCCAGCACGGTGGAGACGAACCTGGCCATGCGGTCATCGGCCGGCGGCTTGTGCGCCGGCGCCTGCTGCACCTGTGCCGTCGGAGCCCCGCCGCCGCTGAGCAGGCTCAGGATCGTCAAGGGATTGATGCCGAACGCCCAACCGCCCAGCAGGGCTATGACGAGGGTGCCGATGCCGATGCCGCGCCCGCCGATCAGGCCGCCCAGGCCACCTCCGCCGCCACCCCCACCCCCGCCGCGGCGGTCTTCGACGTTGTCCGATTCACGGTTGCCTTCCCATTTCATCCCGATCCTCCTCGAACAGCCGCGCTGCGGTAAATTCGGCCAATGGTAGCCGCGCCGCCCCAACCCGTCCAACCATTGCCCACGGTGTTGCTGACCGGGTTTGACCCGTTTGGCGGCGAAGCGGTCAACCCGAGCTGGCTGGCCGTGCAGGCCCTGCAGGGCCGGCGCATTGCAGGGCATCGGCTGGTGACGGCGCAACTGCCCACCGTTTTCGGCGCCGCGCTGGCGCAATTGCAGGCCCTGCTGCGACAGCACCGACCCGCACTGGTGATCTGCGTCGGGCAGGCCGGCGGGCGCGCGGCTTTGTCGCTGGAGCGCGTGGCCATCAACCTCGACGACGCGCGGATTTCGGACAACGCGGGGGCCCAGCCGATCGACACGGCGGTCGTGCCGGGCGGTCCCGCCGCGTATTTCACGACGCTGCCGATCAAGGCCATGCGAGCGGCGCTGCAGCGCAAGGGCCTTGCCGCGGAGGTGTCGCAGACTGCCGGCACCTTCGTGTGCAACCACGTGTTCTACGGGCTGATGCACCTCCTGGCCACGCAGCGGGTGCACCGCAAGACCCGTGGCGGGTTTGTGCACGTGCCCTGGTTGCCGGAACAGGGCGCACCCGCGATGGCGCTGGCCGACGTCGTCAGCGGCCTGCGTGTGGCGGTGCGCGTGGCACTGACCACGCCGCAGGACATCCGGGTGGCGGGCGGCCAGATCAGTTGATCGGACACGCGCGACTTCGCCTCCTTCGCTACAGTCAGGCCATGACCCACAGCCCACCCGATTCCCGCGTGCTCGGGCCTGCCGAGACCGCCGCCGCTCTGCCCTACCCCGCGCTGCTGCAGGCGCTGGTGCAGCTGCTGCTCGATGACCACGTGCACGTGCCCGCAAGGCTGGTGCAGCCCCTGCCGGGCGGTGGCAGCCTGTTCGTGATGCCGGCACACGACGCCAACATCGCCATCACCAAGCTGATCACGTTCACACCCGGCAATGCCGGCAGCGCTCGCCCCACCATCCAGGGGGACGTGATCGTCACGCATGTGGCCACCGGATCGCGCGCGCTGCTGCTGGACGGCCCCACCGTCACCGCGCGCCGCACCGCCGCCGTCTCGGCGCTGGCAGCGCAACGGCTGGCGCCTCGGCCCGGCGGGCCGCTGCTGATCGTCGGCGCTGGCGTGCAGGGGCGCGCGCATCTGGACGCGTTTGCCGATGTCCTGGGCGTGAAGGCGGTGGTGATTGCCTCGCGCAGCGAGGCCAGCAGCGACGCGCTGGCCCGGCACGCGCAGGCGCGCGGCCTGAGCGCCGAGATCACGACCGACGCCGACGCGGCGCTGGCCGACTGCCCGCTGGTGGTGACCTGCACGCCCGCCAGCGGGGTGGCCCTGCGCGCCCTGCCCGGCCCCGCGCACTTCATTGCCGCCGTGGGCGCGTTCACGCCGAAGATGGTGGAACTCGCACCCGCGCTGTGCCTTCATGTCGCGCGCACCGGTCAGGTGGTCGTGGACACGCCGCAGGCGCTGCACGAAGCCGGCGACCTGCTGCAGGCGGGGTTGGACGTGAGCAGGTTTGAATCCCTGGCCGATGTGGTGCGGATCGACGCGGCTTTTCACAACCCCGTCGCGCAGGCCGGGCCGGTGCTGTTCAAGAGTTGCGGCTGGGCGGGCTGGGATCTTGCGGCCGCCCGCTGCGCCCTGCGCACCCTTGCCGGGCCCGGCAAGGCGGCCTGAGCGGGCCGCGGAGCTGCCGGCTCAGGCCTTGGGCAGCGTGACGCCGCGCTGGCCCTGGTACTTGCCGCCGCGGTCCTTGTAGGACACCTCGCAGACGTCGTCCTTGTCGCTCTCGAAGAACAGCACCTGGGCACAGCCTTCGCCGGCGTAGATCTTGGCGGGCAGCGGCGTGGTGTTGGAGAATTCCAGCGTCACATAGCCTTCCCATTCGGGCTCGAAGGGGGTGACGTTGACGATGATGCCGCAGCGCGCGTAGGTGCTCTTGCCCAGGCAGATGGTCAGCACGTTGCGCGGGATGCGGAAGTATTCCATCGTGCGCGCCAGCGCAAAGCTGTTGGGCGGGATGATGCAGACATCTTCGTTGAAATCGACGAAGCTCTTTTCATCGAAGTTCTTCGGGTCCACCACGGTGCTGTGGATGTTGGTGAAGACCTTGAATTCGGGCGCGCAGCGGATGTCATAGCCGTAGCTGCTGGTGCCGTAGCTGACGATCTTGTTGCCGGCGCCGTCCTGGCGGATCTGGCCAGGCTCGAAGGGCTCGATCATGCCGTGCTGCTCGGCCATGCGGCGGATCCATTTGTCGCTTTTGATGCTCATCGGTGAAACCTCGGTGTTGCCTGCGATTGTAGAAGCGCGGCCCGCCGCAACCTGGTGGTCCGGCGCCGGGCCATGAAAGCTACCGAATCAATAGCAAACAATTTCCATCCGACGCTGGACCAGTGGCATTTTTACCCTGAAATGACGGTCTTTTCGACCAGCCGGTCGTCGCCGAGCACGATCATCGCGAACAGCAGTTCGTCCAGGCTCTGCGCCTGCGCCGTGCGGCGCGCCAGCAAGGGCGTGGCGGCCGGGTTCAGCACGATGAAGTCGGCTTCGCAGCCCGGCTGCAGGTTGCCCACGATGCCCTGCAAACCCAGCGCGCGCGCAGCCCCGGCCGTGTGCTGCCACCACAGGTGCTGCGGGCGCAGGCTCAGGCCGGGCTTGGTCTGCCGGCCTTCGAGGGTGGTGCGCCCGACGGTATAGGCCGCGAGCATCGTGTGAAACGGGCTGAAGCTGGTTCCGCCGCCCACGTCGCTGGCCAGTCCGTAGCGGAAACCCACGCGGTCCGCGCCGGCATAGTCGAAGAAGCCGCTGCCCAGGAACAGGTTGCTGGTCGGGCTGACCGCCGCGGCCGTGCCGGTGGCGCGCATCAGCGCCCGGTCGTCATCGTCGAAATGGATGCAGTGGGCATAGATGGCGCGCTCGCGCATCAGGCCGTGGTCGTCATAGACCGCGAGGTACGAGCGTGACGCCGGAAACAGCTCGCGCGCCCAGCGCACTTCATCGAGGTTCTCGGAAACATGGGACTGGATCCAGACATCGGGGTAACGCGCCGCCAGCGCACCGGCGCCCGTGAGCTGCGCCTCGCTGCAACTCGGGGCAAAGCGCGGGGTGATGGCGTAGCCGAGCCGGTCCACGCCGTGCCATTTCTGGATCAGCGCCTCGGTGTCGATCAGGCTTTGTTCGGTCTGGTCGCGCACGCCATCGGGGCTGTGGCGGTCCTGCAGCACCTTGCCGGTGATCAGGCGCAGGCCGCGCTGGCGGGCTTCGGTGAACAAGGCATTCACCGAGGTGGGGTGCGAGGTGGCAAAGGTCAGCGCGGTCGTCACGCCGTTGCGCGCGAGCTCGTCCAGAAAGAAGGTCGCGACGTCGGCGGCGTAGGCGGCATCGGCAAAGCGCGCCTCGTGCGGAAAGGTGTAGTGCTCCAGCCAGGGCAGCAGACCCTCGGCCGGTGAACCGATGACGTCGGTCTGCGGGTAGTGGATGTGCAGATCCAGGAAACCCGGCGCGAGGATGCGCCCGGGCAGGTGCGTCACCGGCACGCCGGGGAAGCGCGGCGCCAGCGCACTGTGGTCGCCCGCCGCAATGACCACCCGGCGGCCCGCGGCGTCGGGCCCGGTGACGAGCAGGCCGTCGGTGTCAAAGACGGCACGGCCGTCGTCGTCGAATCGCAGCAGGGAGGCGCGCCAGGCTTTCATGGGCGCTATTTTGCAATCCTGCCTTGCACGCCGGATACGAGAAAGTTCATAGCCAGTATCTGCGCATCCGTCATCGACTGCCCCTTGGGCAGCACTTCGCGGCCTTCGTTGTCGGTGATCGGGCCGGCAAACGGTTGGAGCTTGCCGCTGGCGATGTCTTTCTGGCGCGCCAGAACCTCCGCCTGCACCGTCTTGGGCACCCTGGGGCCGAAATCGCCGACGCGGATCATGCCTTCCTTCACACCGCCCCAGACAGTGCCGCTTTTCCAGGTGCCATCCATCACGGCCTGGACGCGGCGCGTGTAGTAGTCGCCCCACTGGTGCGTGACGGCGACGATCTGCGCATCCGGCGCCAGCTTGCGCATGTCGGAGTGGTAGGCCACCGCCAGCTTGCCGCGCTCCTGGGCGGCGGCCATCACGGCGGTGGAGCCGGTGTGAAAGGCAATCACGTCCACGTTCTGGTTGAACAGCGCCATGGCGGCGTCGCGCTCTTTCGGCGGGTCGAACCAGGCGTTGAGCCAGACCACCTTGACTTCGGCCTTCAGGTTCACCGAGCGCATGCCCAGCGTGAAGGCGTTGATGCCCTGCAGCACCTCGGGGATCGGGAAGCCCGCCACGTAGCCCGCCAGGTTCGTCTGCGTCAAACGCCCGGCCGCGATGCCCGCCAGATAGCGCCCTTCGTAATAGCGCGCGTTGGCCGTGGCCACGTTGGGCGCGGTCTTGTAGCCGGTGATGGACTCGAACTTCACGTCGGGGAAGTCCTTTGCCACCTTCAGTGTGGGCTCCATGTAGCCAAAGCTCGGCGTGAAGATGATCTGGTGGCCCTGGCGGGCCAGGTCGCGGATCACGCGCTCGGCGTCGGCGCCCTCGGGCACGTTTTCGACGAAGGTGGTCCTGACCTTGCTGCCCAGCGCCGCCTCGACGGCCTTGCGGCCCTCGTCATGCTGCTTCGTCCAGCCGGCCTCGGTGACCGGCGAGACATAGACGAAACCGGCCTTGACGGGTTCGCCGCTGGCCGGTTTGGTTTGCGAAAAAACGGGAATGGAAAAACAGACGGCCGCGAGCGCAAGAGCGCCCGCCGGCACGAGGTTTTTGTACATGGTGTTCCTCTACATGGCCCCGGATAACTGGAATAGCAAAGGCTGCCGGGGCAGCAGCCTTTGCGTGGATTTTACCAAGGGCGCTGTTGACTCCTGAATCAGGAGCGCACCAGGACCATTTGACGATGGGATGTGGCCTTTTCTTTGTGCTGAATTCAGGCTCTGGGCACAGCGTGGCCGCGCAGCCAGGAAGCAAAAGCGTCTTCGCTGAGATCGCCGGCGGCGACGGCGAGCATGGTGAGCACACAGTCGGCGTCCGGGGCAGACAGGTTGAACCCGTTCAATCGCAGGAACAGTTCGGCTGCCACGAAGCCGGTACGCTTGTTGCCGTCGATGAAGGCGTGATTGCGCGAGATGCCATAGCCGTAGGCAGCGGCCAGTGCAGGTGCATCCGGCTTGCCGTAAGCCGCCAGGTTCACAGGTCTGGCGAGGGCCGATTCGAGCAGGCCAGGGTCGCGCACGCCAGCACCCCCGCCGTGTTCGGCCAGTTGCATGTCGTGCACCGCCAGGATGACCGCCCGGTCGATCCAGACCCAGCGGCTCATTTGGCCAGTTCGCGCAAGACGTCCCGGCGCTCTTTCATGATTTCGCGCCCAATGCGCATCTGGGCCTCGAATTCAGGGTTGTGCGTGGTGATGCGCAGCCCGTCGGGCGTTTCCGTCACGTAGAACTCATCGCCTTTTTCCAGGTTGAGTCGGGCCAGCAGGTCTTTCGGGAAAACGGCACCCACCGAATTTCCGATCTGGGTGAGCTTGAGGGTGTGCATAGAAAAACTCCGTCTGTAATAACAGATGTAATACTAGCGCCGCGCACCCGGGTGGTCAAGGGTGCCCGGGCTTCGGACAACCCGCCAGCGCCCCCGCCGATCCGGCTACTTGCGCCCCATCGCCAGCAGCACCACCCCGGCGAGTATGGCGCCGGCGCTGGCGATCAGGGGGATGTTGATGCGCTCGCGCTCCTGGACCTTGAGCTCCAGCGGTCCGAGCTTCACGGCGCTGGTTTCCTTGGTGTAGCTGAAGCCGCCGTAGGCCAGGCCAAAGCCGCCCAGGACGATCAGGATGATGCCGATGATTTTGGATAAGTTCATTGAAGGGTTCCCAGAAATGACCCTGACGATAGGTGAACGATCCCCGGCCCTCTGTGCGGGACCGCACAGACCTCCCTCGCACGTCCGACTAATCTGACGCCGCGTCAGCTCGAGAAGGAACCACGAGATTGATCTTCAACTTCGCCAAGCTACCGGCCAACCAACCATTTTTCCAACCCCAAGGAGTTACCACCATGTCCAACAGAGACGTCTACATCGCCAAAATGAAACTTCAGCTCGACGAGCTGGATGCCAAGATGAACACCCTCGAAGCCAAGGCCGCGGAAGCCAAGGAAGACGCCCGCGCCAAATACAAGGAAGAGATGGCCAAGCTGCGCCATCAATCGAAACTTGCCAAGGGCAAACTCGAGGATATGAAAGCTGCCACGGAGGATGCGTGGGAGACCACCGTCGCCGAGATGGAAAAAATCCGCGACGCGTTCACGCATTCCTTCAGCTACTTCAAGTCACAGCTGTAAGCCCTCGAACCCCGGCGCCGCCATGCGCTGACCCAGCAGGGGCCGCGCGCGCGGTCCTTTGCCGTTGATCGGAGACAGTCCCCCCTGTCTGACCCGTGTGCGCTGGCGCACAGACCCATGGCCTGGCGCCTGCCAAGCTTGGCGCTTGCGGCGCGCGCACGGGGAATCCTGTCAGACTGGACGAACCGCAGCCCTCGTTGCGTGTCTGTGTGGCGCAAAGGGCCGGCCGGACCGACCGACGACTTCAAGGAGACTGCCCATGCTGATCACCCCCTCACGCCAGGCGCCGGGCACGCCGCGCAGACCGGGTTTCGGGTGCCCTCGCCGCGCCGGTCAACAGGCCTGTTTCTCGTGACAAGCTCACGCAGATTCGTCGCCTGGATCGCCGCCGCGGCACTGCTGGTTGGCCTGGGGGTCACGATTTCGTTCCTGTCGTTCAGCCAGATCGGGGATGCCGCCGACGACCGCCGGCACGCGGCAACCGTGCTGCACGGCGGCAAGCAGTTGCTGGCGGCCCTGGTCGATGCCGAGACGGGCCACCGCGGCTACCTGCTGACGGGCGACGAAGCCTATCTGAAGCCGTACCTCGCGGTGCGCGACACCATGGTGGACCGCCTCAAGGCCTTGCGTGAGCGCACCGTGATCCCGGAAGCGGACCTATCCCTCGAAGCCATGGTGCCACTGGTGGATGCGAAACTGGCCTATATGGAGCGCACCATCGGCTTGCGCCGCAGCGGCGACCTGGCGTCGGCCATCGCGCTGACCGGGAGCGGCGAGGGCCTGCGACTGATGGAGGCGATTCGCACCGAGATGGGTCAATTCATCGGGTTCGAAGAGGCCGCACTGGCCCAGCGCGAGGCTGAGTTCCAGCTCAAGATGAACCGCCTGTTCAACAGCATCGTGGTCGCCAGCCTGCTGACGGTGCTGCTGGCGCTGGCCTTCGTCTATTTCATCCATCAGCAGTTGCAGCAGCGTGTCAGGAACCTGGTGCACGACGAGACGCGGCACCTGCTGGCGGCGCAGGAAGCGACCAACCGGCAACTGACCGACGCCAACAGCACCTTGCAGATCAGCGAGGAAAAGCTCGCCGTGACGCTGAATTCCATAGGCGACGCGGTGATCGCCACCGACCTGCAGGCCCGCGTGACGCTGCTCAATCCGCTGGCCCAGCGCCTGACCGGGTGGACCCAGGCGCAAGCCGAGGGCAAGCCGGTGGATGAAGTCTTTCACATCGTCAACAAGGCCACCCGCCAGGTCGCCACGCTCCCGATCATGGAAACCCTGGCCCTGGGCATGGTGCAAGGCATGGCCAATCACACCGTGCTGATTGCCCGCGACGGACGGGAAGCCGACATCGCCGACAGCTGCGCGCCGATTCGCGACGCCCACGACCAGGTCATCGGCGCGGTGCTGGTGTTTCGCGATGTCACCAGGGAATACGAAGCGCAGCATGCCTTGAGCGAGCAGAAGATCGAGCTGGAGATGCAGAACCAGGAGCTGCGCAGCTCGCGGGCAGCGCTGGACCTAGCGCGGGCACGCTATTTCGACCTGTACGACCTGGCGCCCGTGGGCTATTGCACCCTGAGCGCCGAGGGTCTGATCAAGGAGGCCAACCTGACCGCCGCCAACCTGCTGGGCCCGGCACGCAGCACGCTGGTCGGGCAGCCGGTCGCGCGCTTTGTCTTCGAACAAGACGCTGACATCTACCGACAGATGATCCGGGAACTAACCCGCACCGGCTTGCCAAAGGCCGGCGAATTGCGCATGCGCAAGAGCGACGGCAGGCCCTTCTGGGTGCATCTGGCTGCTTCCAGCGCGCACGATGAGGGCGTGCCCGTGCTGCGCATCGTGATCACCGACATTGACGCGCGCCGGCAGGCCGAGGCCGCGCTGGTCAAGGCTGGCGCGCTGCAGGCCGCCATTTTCAACAGCGCCAACTTCTCCAGCATTGCCACCGACGCGCGCGGCGTGATCCAGATTTTCAACGTGGGCGCCGAGCGCATGCTGGGCTACGCGGCAGCCGACGTGATGAACAAGATCACCCCGGCGGAGATCTCCGATCCGCAGGAGGTGATCCAGCGGGCGCAGGCCTTGAGCACCGAGCTCGGCACGCCGATCCAGCCGGGCTTTGAGGCGCTGGTGTTCAAGGCCTCGCGCGGCATCGAGGACATCTACGAACTGACCTATGTGCGCAAGGACGGCAGCCGCCTGCCGGCGGTGGTGTCGGTCACGGCGCTGCGCGATGGCCATAACGCCATCATCGGCTATCTGCTGATCGGCACCGACAACACCGCGCGCCGGCATATTGAAGCGGAGCGGGTGCGGCTGGAGAAGGTGCTGCAGGACAAGAACACCGAGCTCGAGCGCGCCCGCGCCGTGGCGGACAAGGCCAATCTGGCGAAATCGGACTTTCTCTCCAGCATGAGCCACGAATTGCGCACACCGCTCAATGCCATCCTGGGTTTTACCCAACTCATGGAGTCAGGCACGCCCGCGCCGACGCCGGTGCAAAAACGCAACCTTGAGCAAATCCTCAAGGCCGGCTGGTACCTGCTGGAGCTGATCAATGAAATCCTGGACCTGGCACTGATCGAGTCGGGCAAGGCGGCCCTGTCGACCGAGCCGGTGGCGCTGGCCGATATCCTGACCGAATGCCGGATGATGATGGAACCGCAGGCCCAGCAGCGCGGCATCACCATGACATTTCCGCGCCTGGAGCGGCCCCTGTACGTCAAAGCCGACCGGACCCGGCTCAAGCAGTCTCTCATCAACCTGCTCTCAAACGCCATCAAGTACAACCGGCCTGGTGGCACGGTCGCCGTGGACTGTGGCCCGTTCCCGCCGGATTCGATCCGCGTCAGCGTGCGGGACACCGGCGCAGGCATGGCACCCGACCTGCTTGCGCAGCTCTTCCAGCCCTTCAACCGGCTCGGCAAGGAAGCCAGCCTGGAGGAAGGCACCGGCATCGGCCTGGTGGTGACCAAGCGCCTGGTGGAGCGCATGGGCGGTACCGTGGGGGTGGAAAGCACCGTCGGGGTGGGGACCGTGTTCTGGATCGAGCTGGGTCAGACCGTGGCGCCGCAGTTTGCGCGACAGGAGTCCGAGATGGCGGTGCCGGCGCTGCAGCAGTTGCCCCATGGCACCCCCCGGCGCACGGTGCTGTATGTGGAAGACAATCCGGCCAACCTCGAACTGGTCGAGCAGTTGATTGCGCGTCGCCCGGATCTTCACCTGCTGAGCGCGGCCGACGGCAGTCTGGGCATCGAGTTCGCCCGCGCGCATCAGCCTGACGTAATCCTGATGGACATCCATCTGCCCGGCATCAGCGGAGTCGACGCCATGAAAATCCTGCGGGCCGACCCGGCCACGGCACACATTCCTATCATTGCCCTCAGCGCCAATGCCGTGCCTCGAGACATCGAAGTAGGCCTGGAGGCTGGCTTTTTCAGCTACCTGACGAAGCCTATCAAGGTCGAACTGTTCATGTCGGCGCTGGACGCTGCCTTGAAGTCCGTCCCCACCGCATCCGGCCACGCGGCCGAGAAGGAAGCAACATGAAAGTCACCCCCGCCGACATCCGCAATTCCAGCATCCTTATCGTGGACGATCAGGTGGCCAATATTGCCCTGCTCGAACAGTTGCTGAGCGAGGAAGGCTACACGCAGGTCAGCTCCACCCAGAACCCGCAGGAGGTGTGCGCGCTGCATCGCCAGAAACGCTACGACCTGATCCTGCTCGACCTGCAGATGCCCGTCATGGACGGCTTCCAGGTGATGGAGGGGCTCAAGATGAACGAGGCGGACGCCTACCTGCCGGTGCTGGTGCTCACAGCCCAGCCCGGCCACAAGCTGCGCGCCCTGCAGGCCGGCGCGAAGGACTTCATCAGCAAGCCGTTCGATCTGGTCGAAGTCAAGACGCGTATCCACAACATGCTGGAAGTGCGCCTGCTACACAAGAAGCTCGAGAACTACAGCAAGGCGCTGGAACAGACCGTGCAGGAGCGGACCGCCGAACTGCGCGAGAGCGAAGCGCGCTTTCGCAGCCTGACGGAGCTGGCCTCCGACTGGTATTGGGAACAGGACGAGAGCGGGCACTTCACCAAGGTCTCCGGTCCGGCGCTGGAGATGCTCGGCATCCAGGTCGATCCTCTGGCGGGAGAACCTGGTGTGGCACCCAATTGGGGCTGGAACGAAACCGAGCGTGCCGAGCTGCGCGCGATCATCGCCGCCCGCCAACCCTTCCTGGATTTTGTCTTCCACCGCGTCAACGCCGACAGCTCGACACAGGCGTTCCGGGTGAGTGGGCAACCCATGTTCAACGAGTCATGCCGCTTCCTCGGTTACCGCGGCATCGGCATGGAAATCGTGGGGAGCAAGTAATGCGCCAGATGCCAACGTCCCCCATGAATGCGCCGCACAGCCCCCTGCAAAACCATCTGCTGGCCGCGCTGCCAGCGGACGAATTTCAGCGACTTTCCGCCCACCTTGAAGGGGTTGCCATGCCGCTCGGCGAGGTCCTGTACGAGCCCGGCGGCCAGTTGCGCCACGCCTACTTTCCTACCACGTCGATTGTGTCACTGCATTACGTGACCGAATCGGGCGCATCCGCCGAAACTGCGGGCGTGGGCAACGAGGGCGTTGTCGGCGTTTCTTTGTTCATGGGCGGCGACACCACGCCCAGCTCGGCCGTGGTGCAGACCGCAGGCTACGGCTACCGGCTGGACCGGCACGTGCTGAAGGCGGAGTTCGACCGCGCCGGCGCGCTGCAGCGCCTGCTGCTGCGCTACACCCAGGCGCTGATGACGCAGATGGCGCAGACCGCCGTGTGCAACCGGCACCATTCGCTGGAACAGCAGTTGTGCCGCTGGCTGCTGCTGACGCTGGACCGCCTGCCGACCCAGGAGCTGACCATGACACAGGAGCTGGTCGCCGGCATGCTGGGCGTGCGCCGTGAAGGCGTGACCGAAGCCGCCGGAAAACTGCAGCGCGCCGGCTTGATCAGTTACCGCCGCGGCCACATTTCCGTGCTCGACCGCCACGGGCTTGAGGCCCATACCTGCGAGTGCTATGGCGTGGTGAAGAAGGAAATGAATCGCCTGCTGAACGACGTGCGCCAGCGCTAGGGCGTTTGAGGCAGATTCAGCCCGTTTTCTCTGGAAATCAGCGGCGCCTGACAAGGAGCCCGATGACGAGTCCGGCGGCCGCAGCGGCGCCGAGGGCTTGCCACGGGTTGCGCCGGACGTAGCCGTCGGTGGCGTCCGCGGCGTCACGGGCGCCCATCTTCACAGCCCGGCGCGCATCGTCGAGCCGGGAGATGGCGTCGTCCAACGCGCCCTGGATATTTCGGCGCGCCACTGCATATTCCCGGGAGGCTGAATGGGCCGCGTCTGCGACCATGTCCTCGGCACCCGAAACAGCGTCTTTGAAATCGCTCATAGATTTGCCTTTTTTATCAATTGAAGGGGCCGGGCCAGGCGAAAGCCGAAGCGCACGCCACAGAGCCCAGGGAATAGCGTGGGAACCCGATCACTGCAAGGTCATCGCCGCATGGCGCCCAGGACCAGCGTGACCAGGAACACAACCAGGAACACATAAAACAGGATTCGTGCGATCTCCGTGGCGCCTGCGGCAATGCCGCCAAACCCCAGGACTCCCGCGACGATCGCAACGAGGAAAAAAATGACTGCCCATCTCAACATGTTGGCCTCCGTCTTCCGGACTTTGCGTCCGGCAATGGGTTGAACACAAGGGAAGGTACTCTCGTGGCCTTCCCAGGACCGGATCAGCGGGCTGGCACGATCGCCGGCTCATTGGCAACCACTCCCTCGGGGCCGACAGCCCTGGATGCAACTCCATTCCGCTTCTCTTTTTTAAGATTAACCACCTTTGATCTAAAAATCTGTGCGGTAGCACGCATAGCGGCCCGGCAACCTCATTCAGTGGCGATTGCAGTCACCGGTGGCGTGTGCACGGACAGGCCAGGACGGGCGGCACGGGCCTGCACCAGGTCGTGAACAAACCGGAGCTTGTGAATCACCGTTGCGGCCAGACTGAACTGGTAGCCGTCAGGCATGCCCAGGCTGCGGTGCAGGTTGTTCAGCATGTAGCTCAGCGGAAACCAGCGCGCCAGCATCGAATCGAAAGACTCCGCGGCGCCAGGATTGGTGCGCTGCTCCAGGGAGGGATCATCATTGCGCAAGGGCGAGAGTTCCAGACCCACGGCCTGTACCGTTTCCAGCGCATCAACCATGTGCAGGTACTGCGCCCAGGTTTCGGCCCAGTCCTCCCAGGGATGGGAACTTGCATAGGCGCTGACGAAGCGTTGCTGCCAGTTTGGCTCTGGCCCTTGATCGTAATGGCGTCGCAGGCTTGCACTGTAATCGGCCCGCTCGTCACCGAAAAGCATCCTGAAGGTGGCCCGCCGATCTTCCGCGTCAAAGAGCCGATCCCAGTAATAGTGGCCGATTTCGTGCCGGAAGTGGCCCAGCAGCGTGCGATAGGGCTCACCCATCTGCGAACGGGTGCGCTCGCGCAGCACATCATCGGCCTCGGCGATGTTGAGCGTGATGACACCGCTGTGGTGACCCGTCATGACCCTGCCCGACTGCGCGCTGTCGGCCAGAAACCTGAAGGCCAGGCCCTTCACCGGATCGTCCAATTTGCTGGTGGGCGTCAGCCCCAGCGTCGCCAGCGTGTAGATCAGCCGTCGCTTGGCCTGTTCCATGCGGTACCAGGAGATCCTGTTCTGCGGCAAACCCAGCGCTGGAATGATCTCCGTGAGACGGCAGGATTCGCACAGGTCGCTGGGGTCATGCTCTGCAAGCATCCAGTTGCAGACGTTGTGCACCGAATAGTTGCGGCACATCCGGTACCGAGGATGGCTTGCGTCGGCGCCAACACGATGCCAGAGTCCGTCCTGCGCGGGCACCAGCGCGCCCATCGTTCGCAGGTCGGTCAGATACCCCAGCGCATGGCCGCAGGCGTCGCAACGGACGTTCTCGAAATAGACAAGATGACCGCAATGGTCACAGTGAAAAGTCTGCATGGCACCTCAAAAAAAAGCCCGTTCCCCTCCACCGCCTGCGTCATTGTCCACGCAGGCAATCCTGCCGGAATGCCAGGTACCGATGCAAAACGGCGCCGCAGGGCCGCCTTGTTCACGATGCCGCTAGCGTGTCAGGTCCGGGGCTCGCCCCGTTCATTGACGGACACCGTGGGGCCGGGCGGCGCGGTCATCTGGACGTGGTGTTCCAGGCCACGGAAGGTGTAAGTCACGTCCCAGAACTCGGGCTTGGCCTGGCTCGGCACGGTCTCGCAGCGCTGCACGTCCTGCGTCGTGACCTGCTGACCGCCGCCGCCCACGTTCGCACCGATCGCGGCGCCTGCGACGGCCCCGCCGGCCGTGGCGAGATCCTTGCCCCGTCCGCCACCGACCTGGTGCCCCAGAACGCCACCAATCACGGCACCGGCAAGGGCTGCAGGGACGTTGTAGCCGCTTGCGGGCTGGGTTACCTTTTCCTGCTCGATCCAGCAACGCTGCTGCGGCGGGCCCACGACGGCACGCACGGAGGTGACGTTC
>JAABQG010000067.1 GCA_011391595.1 Hydrogenophaga sp. | reverse complement strand
GTTTGAGGTTTCTGGAGTCGATTGCCAGCAGGACCTGTCGGGCAACAGCCGCTGCTGACGAGTTATCACACAGCCTCGCTGCGTTTCAGACCATCGCGAATCCCCGGGGGCAGGCTCCTGGGGATCCCTAGAAACCAGCTTCTCGACCAAATCAGAAGGCGCGCGCCCCCCAAAAAAAAAAGCGGCCGAAGCCGCTTTTTCAATGACGGACGAACCGCCTATTCCACCTTGGCCTTGCCACGCAGTTCATCCTGGTACTTGGCCAGCTTCTGCTGCTGCATCTGCTGGGCAAGCTGCGGCTTGACCTGCTCGAACGGGGGCAACTGGGCTTCGCGCACGTCATCGACGCGGATGATGTGGTAGCCGAACTGGGTCTTCACGGGAACGTCGGTCATCTGGCCCTTGCCGAGCTTGACCATGGCGGCCGAGAACTCGGGCACGTAGCTGCCGGCGTTGGCCCAGTCGAGATCGCCGCCATTGGCGCCGGAGCCCGGGTCCTTGGACGACTTCTTGGCGATGTCCTCGAACTTCGCGCCTTTTTTCAGGCTGGCGATGATGGCCTTGGCCTCGTCTTCCTTTTCCACCAGGATGTGGCGGGCCCGGTATTCCTTGCCGCCGTTGGCCGCGGCGAACTTGTCGTACTCGGCCTTGACCTCGGCATCGCTGACCGGGTTCTTCTTCTGGAAATCCGCGAAAAGTTCACGGATCAGGATGGTCTGGCGCGCCAGGTCGATCTGGTTCTTGAAGTCATCGCTGGCGTCCAGGCCGAGCTTGGTGGCCTCCTGCATGAAGATTTCACGCGCGACGACTTCGTCTTTCAGCTGGTTCTGCTGCTCGGGCGTCACCGGGCGGCCGGCGCGGGCCATCTGCTGCGCCAGGGCGTCCACGCGGGATTTCGGGATCGGCTTGCCATTCACGATGGCCAGGTTCTGCGCCATCACAGGGCTCGCCAGGGCGCCCAGAAGTGCGGCCGCCACGGCGGCGGACAGGAGTTGCTTTTTCATGGATTTTTCCTCAAGAGTCAGTGTCAGCTGGTCTCGAAATGCTATCAAAAAAATAGCGACCCGAAGACGCTTTTATAGAACCTCGATCTCCAGGGCATGGACACCCTGGTCGATAAAATCTTGCAGTGCATCATACACAAGGCGATGCTTGGCCACGCGGGCCTTTCCGGCAAACAGGGGCGATGCGATGCGCACCCGGAAATGGGTGCCAAAACCGGTGCCGTTGGCACCGGCGTGCCCGGCGTGGGCGGCACTTTCGTCGATCACTTCAAGCTGATCGGGTTGCAGCACATCGCGCAGGCGCTGCGCCATCTGTTCGGCAAGGGTGTTGGTCATGGAAGCGCTTTTTGAAGCAGGGCAAGGAACTCAGGAGGTGCCGGGTGGTTCGTCAGGCTTGAGGTGTCGCGAGATGTAGACGCCCTGGGCCAGGATGAAGACCAGTGGAAAGGCGTAGCCCCAGAGCTTGAAGTTGACCCAGTCTTCAGTGCTGTAGTTGGCCGCCACGTAGCCGTTGATGGCGGCCATGAACGCGCAATACCCCACCCAGGCGACATTCAGCCGGTGCCAGACCGGGTCGGGCAGGGTCAGCTGGCTCCCCAGCAGAGCCTTCAGGTAGTTCTTGCGCAGAACCCACAAAGCCACCGCGAGTGCGAGGCCCATGGCGGCATAGAGCACCGTGGGCTTCCACTTGATGAAGCGGTCGTCCTGCAGGGCGAGCGTGAGAGTGCCGAAGATCAGCACCAGCGCCAGCGTCACCTTGTGCATGGTCTGCAACTTGCGGTCGATGGCGTACATCGCGGCCATTTGCACCACGGTGGCCGCCATCAGCACGGCCGTGCCCACGTAGATGCCGTAGAACTTGTAGGCGGCGAAGAACAGCAGGATGGGAAAGAAGTCGAGGAAGATTTTCATGAAGTGCAGGGGTCGGTCTCAGCTTGCGCAGGCATGAAGTCTAGCGAAGCCGAGTTCATGCAGTAGCGCAGGCCGGTGGGCGCGGGCCCGTCGTCGAAGACGTGGCCCAGGTGGGCGCCGCATTGCGCGCACAGGGTTTCGGTGCGCGTCCACCCGTGGCTGCGGTCCACGCGCTCCTCGATCGCACCGGGTTCGGCGGCCTTTGAAAAGCTCGGCCAGCCACAGCCGGCGTCGAACTTGGTGTCGGAATCGAACAGCTTGGCGCCGCAGCAGATACAGGCGTAGCGCCCCTGCGACCACTCGTTTTCGTACTTGCCGGTGAACGGGCGCTCGGTGGCGGCATGGCGGGTGACCTCGAAGGCCATGGGTTCTGCACCTTTTTCGGCCAGCAGGGCTTTCCATTCGGCATCGGTTTTGTTCATGATGAGCAACTGATAGAAATGGTGGACGCCCAGTCGGGCGGGAAGCCGGCCAGCGCTTCGCTGTCGGGGTGTTCGTCAAACGGGCGCTCCAGCAGGCTCAGAAGCCGCGCTACACCCGTGAAGTCCTTGTCTTTGGCCGCGCGGATGGCTTCTTCGCCCAGATGGTTACGCAAAACATACTTGGGATTGGTCTTAAGCATCAAATCGGCACTTTCCCAGCGTGGAATGGACTTGAGCCGCTCTGAATAGTAGAGCATCCAGGCGTCGAGGGCGGGACGATCCACGAACAGGTCGCGCAGTGGCTCCACCGCGTCACCGGCGACGTGCCGGCTCAGGCGCCGCCAGAAGATGGTGTAGTCCACCCGGTCTTGCGCCAGCAGCTTGAGAATCGTCTCGATCAGTTCACGGTCCTGCGGCTGGGCATCGGGCAGCCCCAGTTTGGCGCGCATCTGGGCCTCGAGTTCGTTGGGGAAAATCGCCTTGAACGGTTCCAGCGCCGCCATCGCCACGTCAGGCTCACCAATCAGCGGTAGCAGGGCCTGCCCCAGGCAAAACAGGTTCCAGTAGGCGATGTTGGGCTGGCGGTTGTAGGCGTAGCGGCCCTGCGGGTCCGAATGGTTGCAGATGTGGCCCGGGTCGAAGGCGTCGAGGAACTGGAACGGACCGTAGTCGATCGTCAGGCCCAGGATGCTCATGTTATCGGTGTTCATCACGCCGTGGCAAAAGCCCACCGCCTGCCATTGCGCCACCATGGCGGCGGTGCGCGCGCTCACCGCTTCAAGCAGGGCGGCGTAGGGGTTGCCGCCATACAGGGGCGTTTGCCGACACTCGGGGTAGAACCCGTCGATCACGAAATCAGCCAAGGTCTTGAGTTCGGCGTGCCGGCCACCGTGGGAGAAATGCTCGAAGTGGCCGAAACGGATGAAGCTGGGCGCCACCCGGGTCACCACGGCCGCTGTTTCCAGCGCCTCGCGGTAGACCTCTTCGTCGGAGCCCGTCACACACAGGGCACGGCTGGTGGGGATGCCCAGGCCCTGCATGGCTTCGCTGCACAGGAATTCGCGGATGCTGGAGCGCAGCACGGCGCGGCCGTCGCCCATGCGGGAGTAGGGCGTCAGGCCGCTGCCTTTGAGTTGAAGTTCGCGCCCTGCGCCCTCAGGCGTGACGACTTCACCGAGCATGATGGCGCGTCCGTCGCCCAGTTGTCCGGCCCAGTGGCCGAACTGGTGGCCGCTGTACACGCTGGCCAGGGGCGCGCTGCCGGACAGGGGAAGATTGCCGGTGAACACTTCCAGCGCCGCGCTGGAGGCCATCCACTCTTCGGGAAGACCGAGTTCGCGCGCCACTGCCCAGCTGCGTCCGACCCAGTAGGGCGCCGGCAGGGGCTGCGGCGCCAGGCGCGTGAAGAAGGCCGGCCCAAGCGCGGCAAAGCGGTTGCTCCAGCGCAGGCCGCCGTCCACGGCCATCAGTCCATCGACCAGTGTGTTCATACAGGTATTGTCGTGAGACAGCAGCAAACTTTGGGCGATTGGGGGCATTTTCGAGGCTGTCCGCCGCGCGACGGCCGGCGCCCAGGCATCGGCAACGGAGGGCTATCATCGCCTTTTTTGTCGCAGGTTTAAAGAAATAGAGGAGTAGTTGCCATGCTGGGTTTGATGCAAGACCATCCGTTGCTGATTTCTTCACTGATCGAATTCGCCGAGCGCCACCATGGCGAAGGTGAGATCGTTTCTCGCCGCGTCGAAGGCGACCTGCACCGTTACAGCTACAAGGACGTCGCGAGACGTGCGCGCCAGGTGGCCAATGCCCTGGACGGGCTGAAGCTCGGATTCAGCGACCGGGTGGCCACCCTGGCCTGGAACGGCTACCGCCACCTGGAACTTTATTTCGGCGTCAGCGGTTCGGGCCGGGTGCTGCACACGCTCAACCCGCGCCTGCACCCGGACCAAATTGCCTGGATCGCCAACCATGCCGAAGACTCGGTGCTGTGTTTTGACATGAGCTTCCTGCCCATCGTCAAGGCGATTCAGGGCAAGGCCACAACGATCAAGCATTGGGTTGCCCTTTGCGACGCCGACAAGCTGCCGGCCGACAGCGGCATCGCGGGGCTGCAGAGCTACGAAGCGTGGATCGGCGCGCAGTCCGACAAATACCAATGGCCCGTCTTCGATGAAAACTCCGCCTCCAGCATGTGCTACACCAGCGGCACCACGGGCAATCCCAAGGCGGCGCTGTACAGCCATCGTTCGACCATGCTGCATGCGCTGGCCGGCGCACTGCCGGATGCCCTGAGCATGAGCGCGCGCGATTGCGTGCTGCCAGTGGTGCCCATGTTCCACGTCAATGCCTGGGGATTGCCGTATTCCGCTGCGATGACCGGCGCCAAGCTGGTGTTTCCGGGCCCCGCCATGGACGGCAAATCGATCTACGAACTGATCGAAGGGGAGAAGGTCAGTTTTGCGGCGGGTGTGCCGACCGTCTGGCAGATGATGCTGGGTCACATGTCGGCGGGAAAGCTGCGTTTCTCGACCCTCAAGCGCACCGTGATCGGTGGCTCGGCCTGCCCGCCGGCCATGATCAATGCCTTCAACGACGACTACGGCGTGGAGGTGCTGCACGCCTGGGGCATGACCGAGATGTCGCCGCTGGGCACGGTCTGTACCCTGAAGAACAAGCACTTACCGCTGTCGTCTGAAGAAAAAATGAAGGTCCGCCTGAAGCAGGGCCGCGGCATTTTCGGCGTGGACATGAAGATCGTCGACCCGGAAGGGGCCGAGCTTCCCTGGGACGGCAAGGCCTTTGGCGACCTGCTGGTCAAAGGCCCCTGGATCATCAAGGAATACTTCAAGGGTGAGGGCGGCACGCCGCTGGTCGATGGCTGGTTCCCCACCGGCGACGTGGCCACCATCGACGCCGATGGCTACATGCAGATCACCGACCGCAGCAAGGACGTGATCAAGTCGGGCGGCGAATGGATCAGCTCCATCGACGTCGAGAACGTCGCGATGGCGCACCCGGCCGTGGCGATGGCCGCGTGCATTGGCATGAAGCACCCCAAGTGGGACGAACGCCCCATCATCGCGGTGATGAAGAAGCCGGGCGCCGAGGTGACGCGCGACGAACTGCTGGCGTTCTACGAAGGCAAGACCGCCAAATGGCAGATTCCTGACGACGTGGTGTTCGTCGACGCGATTCCATTGGGCGGCACGGGCAAGATGATGAAGACCAGGTTGCGTGAAATGCTGAAGGATTACAAGCTACCCGGGCTTTGACATCCGTCAGTTTCCTGGGGGTATTGCCGTTCGGACAGTCGCGTGGGTGATAGTTCCTAGGGCATTCCCTGAGCGCTGCAGCGCACAAAAATCGTACCCTCTGTGTTGTTCTTACCCACAGGAGACTTCAAGATGAAATTCGCAGTGAAGACGCTTGCCCTGGCCGCCATGGCCGTCAGCATGAGTGCCGCCTATGCCCAGAAGGGCGAAACCGTCAGGATCGCCATGATCGAAGGTCTGTCCGGGCCGATGGCGGTCGTTGGGCAGAATCAGCTCAAGAGCTGGCAGTTCATGGCCGAGCAGTTGAACGGTGCCAACAACGTGGCCGGCGTGAAGTTCGAGATCGTCGGCATGGACAGCAAGGGCGCGCCCCAGGAGGCGCTCAACACCCTCAAGGCGGCCTCCGACCAAGGCTTCCGTTTCATCACGCAGGGCAACGGTTCGGGCGCTGCGCTGGCCTTGTCGGATGCCGTGGGCAAATTCAACGAGCGCAATCCCGGCAAGGAAATCGTCTATCTGAATTATGCAGCCGTGGACCCGGCGCTGACCAACGAGAAATGCAACTACTGGCATTTCCGCCTCGACGCAGACACCACTCAGAAGATGGAGGCACTGACCAGCTTCATGAAAGACCAGCCCAAGGTCAAGAAGGTCTATCTGCTGAACCAGAACTACTCGCACGGCCAGCAGGTGGCCAAGTATTTCAAGGAAGGCATGACCCGCAAGCGGCCGGATGTCCAGATCGTCGGCGAAGACCTGGTTCCGCTGGGGCAGGTCAAGGATTTCGCACCCTACGTCGCCAAGATCAAGCAGTCCGGCGCTGACACCATCGTTACCGGCAACTGGGGCCCGGACCTGACCCTGCTGGTCAAGGCCTTGAATGATTCCGGGCTGAAGATACCGATGTACACCTACTACGCAGGTGTGTCTGGAACGCCCACAGCGCTGGCCGCCGGCGGTGACAGCGAGGTGTATCAAATCTCGTAC
Organism: Hydrogenophaga sp.; assembly: GCA_011391595.1. GTDB lineage: Bacteria > Pseudomonadota > Gammaproteobacteria > Burkholderiales > Burkholderiaceae_C > JAABQG01. Next base: position 8,121 of record JAABQG010000067.1, on the reverse strand, counting down.
AACCATTCCAACTTCCCCGGAGCCATGGGCAAGATGACGAATGAATTCCAGAAGAAATTCAACGATGATTTCTACACCTTCTCGATCTACAACGCTCTGGTCATGTTGAGTGAAGGCATGGCGAAGGCCAAGTCGACCGATCCGGTCAAGGTGGCGGCGGCAATGAGCGGCCTTCGCTTCAAGGGCTTCAACGGTGAGTCCGAGATGCGCAAGTCGGATCACCAGATGCAGCAGGGCCTCTACATCTCGAAGTGGCAGAAGGTGGACGCCAAGAACCCCTACAGCGTCGAGAAGACCGGCTACACCTTCGCACCTGTGAAGTACATCGAGGCTTACGTGGCCAGCACGCCCACCAGCTGCCAGATGAAGCGCCCGAGCTGATTCTTCCGCGATGTGAACGCCGGGTGAGCTAATCGCAGCCCCGGCGTTTTTTTTCGGCGTCCATTCATCCTCATTAGAGATTGCGCCATGGAGTTCTATACCATTTCATTGCTGAACGGCATCAGCTATGGCTTGCTGCTGTTCATGTTGAGTTCCGGGCTGACGCTTATCTTCAGCATGATGGGTGTCCTGAATTTCGCCCATGCCTCCTTCTACATGCTTGGCGCCTACTTTGCCTATACGGTCACTGCCACCATCGGCTTCTGGCCCGCCTTGCTGATTGCCCCCTTGCTGGTCGGCCTGGTCGGCGCCGCGTTCGAGCGCTATTGCCTGCGGCGGGTGCACAAGTTCGGCCACGTGCCCGAACTGCTGATCACCTTTGGCCTGAGTTACATCATTGTCGAACTGGTTCAGCTGGTCTGGGGCCGCAGTTCCGTGGACTACCGTGTGCCGGTGGCCCTTGATGGCCCCCTGTTCACGCTGTTCGGCACCCAGTTCCCGATGTACCGCGGCTTCATGATGCTGGTGGCGGTGCTGATGCTGATTTCGATCTGGCTGCTGCTGACGCGCACGCGGATCGGCCTCGTCATTCAGGCGGCCCTGACGCACCCGGAGATGGTCGAGTCCCTGGGGCATAACGTGCCTCGCGTGCTGATGCTGGTGTTTGGCGGCGGGTGTGCGCTGGCCGGCCTGGCCGGCGTGATCGGCGGAAACGCGTTCGTCACCGAGCCGACCATGGCGCTCTCGGTCGGCGGCGTCATCTTCGTGGTGGTGGTCGTCGGCGGCATGGGCTCGCTGGCGGGGGCTTTCGTCGCCTCCTTGCTGATCGGCATCGTCCAGACCTTCGCGGTGGCGATCGATGCCTCCATGTTGTCCGCCCTCAAGGTGCTCGGCCTGTCGATCACGCCTTCGACGTTCGGCTATGAACTGTTCAAGCTCAAGCTCAGCCAGGTGGCGCCAATCCTGCCCTACCTGTTCCTGGTCCTGATCCTGATCTTCCGGCCCAAGGGTCTGCTCGGCACGCGGGAGGGCTGACCCGTGAGCAAGACACATTACGAATTCAAACCCTTCAACCTGGGCCGCGCCGTGATCTGGTCGCTGTTTGCTCTCATCCTGTTCGTGAGCCCCATCGTGTTCACGAGCAGCCTGAGCCAGACCATGCTGAGCCAGATGGGCATCGCCATCATCGTCTGCCTGAGCTACAACATGCTGCTCGGGCAGGGCGGCATGCTGAGCTTTGGCCATGCGGTGTATTCAGGCATGGGCTCTTTTCTGGCGATTCACACGCTGAACAGGATTACAGGTGGCATGCCACTGCCGGTCAGCCTGATTCCGATCATGGGCGGTTTCGGCGCCATGCTGGTTGCCGTGCTACTGGGCTGGGTCACCACCAAGAAGTCCGGCACACCCTTTGCCATGATCACCTTGGGCATAGGCGAACTGGTCTGGGCCATGTCGCTGATGTTCCCGGACTTTTTTGGCGGCGAAGGGGGTGTCTCGGGCAACCGCGTCACCGGCCCCAAGACGCTTGGCATCACTTACGGACCGCAGATCCAGTTGTATTACCTGATCGCGATCTACACGTTTGTCTGCACGGCCCTGATGTTTGCCTTCACCCGCACGCCCCTGGGGCGCATGCTCAATGCCGTGCGCGACAACCCTGAGCGGGTCGAGTTCGTGGGCTACGACACGCAGAAGGTCCGGTATTTCGCCTTCATCGTGGCGGCATTCTTTGCCGGAATCTCGGGGGGCCTGGCGGCGCTGAACTTCGAGATCGTGACCTCGGAGGTGGTGAGCGGCGCCCGTTCCGGGGCCTACCTGCTGTTCACCTTTCTGGGCGGTGCGACCTTCTTTTTCGGCCCGATCATTGGCGCCGTGCTGATGGTGCTGGCCTTCGTGCTGCTGTCCGAGTTCACCAAGGCCTGGCTGTTGTACCTGGGCCTGGTCTTCATGATCATGGTCATGTTCGCACCCGGCGGCGTGGCCAGCCTGATCATGATGAACCTGAGGGTGGCGTCGTTCGGCTACCTGCGCAAGCTGTGGGTGAGTTACCTGGGGCTGGCCATCACCGGCCTGGTGGTGTTGCTGGGGGCTTCGGTCATGATCGAGATGGTCTATCACCTGCAACTCAATGCGGCGATGGGTTCCGAAATGAAGTTTCTGGGCATGACGCTCGACTCCAAGGGCGTCAACAGCTGGTTTGGCGCGCTGTTTGTGATGCTGACCGGATTGGGCCTGTTCGAGGTGTGCCGCCGGCAGTTTGTCGTCGAGTGGGGCGACATCCAGATCGAGATCGAGCGCGAAATCAAGCGTCGGGAGGCACTATGAGCTACGCCCTTGAACTCAAGGATCTGCGCAAGAGCTTCGGCCACACCGAAATCATCCGGGGCGCCAATCTCGCGGTGACGGCCGGCGAACGTGTCGCCATCATCGGCCCGAACGGCGCCGGCAAGTCCACGTTGTTCAACCTGATCAGCGGGCGCTTCGAACCCACCAGCGGCGACGTGCTGCTCAATGGCCAGCGCCTCAACGGAATGAGGCCCTTCGAGATCAACCGTCTGGGTCTTTCACGCAGCTTCCAGATCACCAACATCTTTCCCAAGCTGAGTGTGTTCGAGAACCTGCGCTGCGGTGTGCTCTGGAGCCTGGGCTACAAATACACGTTCCTGAAGTTCCTGGCCGATCTCGACGACGCCAATGACCGTGCTGAACAGCTGATGGCGATGATCAAGCTTGACAAGAAGCGCGATGTGCTGGGTATGAACCTGACCTATGCCGAGCAGCGGGCGCTGGAAATTGGCATCACCATTGCCGGTGGCGCCAGCGTCATCTTGCTCGACGAGCCGACCGCGGGCATGAGCCGCAGCGAGACCACGCGCTTCATCAGCCTCATAAAGGAAGTGACCGTCGGCAAGACCCTGCTGACGGTCGAACACGACATGGGCGTGGTGTTCGGCCTGGCCGACAAGATCGCCGTGGTCGTGTACGGCGAGGTGATCGCCTTCGACACGCCCGAAGCGGTCCGCTCCAACAAGCAGGTGCAGGAGGCTTATCTGGGCTCCTCCGTTGCCGACGCACAGGCAGGGGGGCACTGATCATGCTGAGCATCAACAACCTTCACGCCTACTACGGCAAGAGCCATGTGCTGCATGGCGTCAATTTCGAGGTTCAGTCCGGCGAGATCGTCGCGCTGCTGGGCCGCAACGGCTCGGGCCGCTCCACCACCGCCAAGGCGATCATGGGCCTGGTGGAGTGCGACGGCAATGTGCTCTGGAAAGAGCAGCAGATCCTGGGCAAGAAAGCCTACGAGATCGCGCACCTGGGCCTGGGCTATGTGCCCGAGAGCCGCGACATCTTCCCGGCACTGACCGTGCACCAGAACCTGTTGCTCGGCCAGAAGGGCTCCGGCAAGGGCAGCCGCTGGTCGTTCGACGACATGTACGACATGTTTCCCCGGCTCAAGGAGCGCCAGCACACCGAAGCAGGGGTGCTGTCCGGCGGGGAGCAGCAGATGCTGACGCTGTGCCGCACCTTGATGGGTGACCCGGACCTCATCATCATTGACGAGCCGACCGAAGGACTGGCGCCCAAGATCGTCGAACTGGTCGGCCAGTATCTGCAGAAGCTCAAGGCACGCGGCATCTCGGTGCTGCTGATCGAGCAGAAACTGACGATTGCCATGGCCATTTCGGACCGGGTCATGGTGATGGGCCACGGCTGTATCGTGTTCCAGGGCACGCCTGAGAGCCTGCGCGCCGACGCCTACACCCGCAAGGAATGGCTGGAGGTCTGATGTCGCGCCGGGCTCAGTCCCGGCGGTGACAAGGTCCTGCCGCAGTGCAGCACAATCCACCTAGAATTCAAAATAGAACGATCGTTCTTTTCTCGCTTCATCTCTTTTTACGAGGAACCCCAGCATGACGGCTGAATACAAAGTCCACGGTGACGTGGCGGTGATCACACTCAACAACCCGCCAGTCAATGGTCTGGGGTATGCCACGCGGATCGGCATCACCGACGCGCTGGCCCAGGCCAATGCCGATTCGGCCGTCAAATCGATCGTTCTCACCGGGGCTGGCAAGGCCTTTTCGGGCGGCGCCGACATCCGCGAGTTCGGCAGCCCCAAGGCGACCCAGGAGCCGAACCTGCTGAGCGTGATTTCAGCCCTGGAGCATTCCGGCAAGCCCGTCGTAGCGGCCGTGCACTCGGTCTGCATGGGCGGCGGCCTGGAACTGGCACTCGGCTGCCATTACCGCATCGCCGCGCCCGGCTGCAGCGTGGCGCTGCCCGAAGTCAAGCTGGGCCTGATCCCGGGCGCCGGCGGCACGCAGCGCCTGCCGCGCGTGCTGGGGGTGGAGACCGCGCTGAACATGATCGTCAGCGGCGAGCCGGTCAAGAGCGAACTGCTGGCCTCGCTGCCGGGCCAGAAGCTGTTTGACAAGATGGCCGCGTCCGTCGAGTCGCTGCCCGCCGAGGCGCTGGCCATGGCCCAGGAAATGGCCGTCAAACATGCGGACGGCAGCGCACTGCCGCTGGTGCGCAATCTGCCCTGCAAGCACCCCCTGGGCGACGCCTATTTCCAGTTCGCGCGCAACATGGTCAAGGGCATGTCGAAGAATTTTCCGGCGCCGGGAAAGTGCGTGGATGCCGTCGAGGCCGCCACGACGAAGAAGTTCGACGAGGGCATGGCCTTCGAGCGCGAGATCTTCATCAACCTGATGTGGACGCCGGAGTGCCGCGCGCTGCGCCATCTGTTCACGGCCGAGCGCGCCGCTTCCAAGATTCCGGATGTGCCGGCGGACACGCCGCTGCGCGACATCAAATCCATCGCCGTGATCGGCGCCGGCACCATGGGCGGCGGCATCGCCATGAACTTCCTGAACGCCGGCATTCCCGTGAAGATGCTGGAGATGAAGCAGGAGGCGCTGGACCGTGGCGTGGCGACCATCCGCAAGAACTATGAAGCCCAGGTCAAGAAAGGCAAGCTCAAGCAGGACAAGTACGACCAGCGCATGGCGCTGCTGAGCACGACGCTGCGCTACGACGACCTCGCCGGCACCGACATGGTGATCGAGGCCGTCTTCGAGGAAATCGGCGTCAAGGAAGCCGTCTTCAAGGAACTGGACCGTGTGATGAAGCCGGGTGCGATCCTGGCTTCCAACACCTCGACGCTGGACGTCAACAAAATAGCCAACTTCACCAAGCGCCCCGAAGACGTGGTTGGTCTGCACTTCTTCAGTCCCGCCAATGTGATGAAGTTGCTGGAAGTGGTGCGGGGCGCCAGGACCGCCAAGGACGTGATGGCCACCGTGATGGCCGTCGCCAAGAAGATCAAGAAGATTGCCGTGGTCTCCGGCGTGTGCGACGGCTTCATCGGCAACCGCATGATCGAGCAGTACGGCCGCCAGGGCGGCTTCCTGCTCGACGAAGGCTGCACGCCCGCGCAGGTGGACAAGGCGATGGAAAAGTTCGGCATGGCCATGGGGCCGTTCCGCATGGGCGACCTGGCCGGCAACGACATTGGCTGGGCCATTCGCAAGCGCCGGGCAACGGAACGCGCCGACATGAAATACAGCAAGACGGCTGACCTGCTGTGCGAGAAGGGTCGTTTCGGGCAAAAGACCGGTGCCGGCTGGTACGACTATGTGGCTGGCAAGCGCGACGCCATCCCCAATGCCGAGGTGGTCAAGATGATCGAGGACTACCGGGCTTCCAAAGGCATCGTGCCGCGCAAGATTTCGGACGAGGAGATCGTGCAGCGCCTGGTGTTTGCACTGGTGAACGAGGCTGCGCACATCCTGGAAGAGGGCATTGCCAACAAGGCCAGCGACATCGACATCGTCTACATCTTCGGATACGGCTTCCCGGCCCACCGCGGCGGCCCGATGAATTATGCCGACCAGCTCGGGCTGTTCAACGTGGTGCAGGCCATGAACCGATTCGCAAAGAATCCGCTGGACGACGCCGAGTTCTGGCAGCCCGCGCCCTTGCTGGCACGCCTGGCGGCCGAAGGCAAGACGTTCAACTGAAACGGGCAAGCCCTGTCCTCGACACTTTAGAAAGATCACCATGACTTCTGCCGTTATCGTTTCCACCGCGCGCACTCCGCTGGCCAAGAGCTGGAAAGGCGCTTTCAACATGACCCATGGCGCCACCCTGGGCGGCCACGCCGTGCAGCACGCCATCGCCCGCGCCGGCATCGAGGCCGCTGAGGTCGATGACGTGATCATGGGTTGCGCCTCTCCCGAGGGCGCCACAGGCGCCAACATCGCGCGCCAGATCGCCTTGCGCGCCGGCTGCCCGGTGACCACCTCGGGCACCACCGTCAACCGCTTCTGTTCCTCCGGTCTGCAGACCATCGCGCTCGCGGCGCAGCGCATCATCGCCGGCGAGGCCGATGTGTTCGTGGCCGGCGGCGTGGAGAGCATCTCCTGCGTGCAGCAGGAGATGAACAAGCACATGCTGGCCGATCCCTGGCTGGTCAAGAACAAGCCCGAGATCTACTGGAACATGCTGCAGACCGCCGAAAACGTGGCCAAGCGCTACAACATCGGCCGCGATGCGATGGACGAATACGGCGCGGCCAGCCAGCAAAAGGCCACGGCCGCCCTGGAGGCGGGCCTGTTTGCCGCGGAGATCGCTCCCATCACGGTCACCATGGGCGTGGCTGACAAGGTCATGGGCCTCACGACCCGGCAGGTTACCGTCAGCAACGACGAAGGCATCCGCGCGGGAACCACCAAGGATGGCATCAGCGGTCTGCGCTCGGCGGTACCGGGGGGCTTGATCACGGCCGGCAATGCCAGCCAGTTCTCCGACGGCGCCGGCGCCTGCGTGCTGATGAACGAAACCCTGGCCGAGAAAAAGGGCCTGCAGCCCCTGGGCCGCTTCCTGGGCTTTGCGGTGGCCGGTTGTGAGCCGGACGAAATGGGCATTGGTCCGGTCTTCGCCATTCCGAAGGTCCTGGCGCGCCTGGGCCTGAAGATCAGCGACATCGACCTGTGGGAGCTCAATGAAGCTTTCGCCGTCCAGGTGATCTATTGCCGCGACAAGCTCGGCATTCCCGGCGACCGGCTCAACGTCAACGGCGGCGCCATCGCCGTGGGTCACCCCTACGGCGTCAGCGGCCAGCGCCTCACCGGTCACGCATTGATCGAAGGCAAGCGCCGTGGCGCCAAGCGTGTGGCCGTGACCATGTGCATCGGCGGCGGCATGGGCGCCTGCGGCATCTTCGAGGTGCTTTGACGCAGGCCTGGCGCCCCCGGGTCAGAGAGGCAGGGCTGTGACGCAACCGGTCAAGCGTTTCCTGTACCTGGTGCATGGCGCGCCCAGCTACCACCAGGAGGTTGCCTATTCGATGCTGTCCTTGTGGCGCCAGCCCGGCGGCAGTGAATTTGAAATCGTCGTGGTCACCGACGACCCAGCCCCCTTGCGGGCCTTGATTGCGGATCCGCCCCAGCTTCGTTACCCGGTCTGGGCCTTTATCGATTCGGACACCGCGTTTACGCGCCCCCCGAATCCGTGGTTCGATGCCGTGGCGCGGGGGGGGCCGTGGTGCTGAGCGAGACCGTGGCCCTGATCGACACCCTGTACCCGGTGGTTCCCATCCACACCATCGAGCAGGTCGCGCTTTCGATCATCCTGCAGGATCGGCAGCAGGCTGTGCAAACCTGCGAAGAGGGCGTCCTGTCCTACCACACCTTCAAGGAGTTCCGCGGTGACCTTGCGCGCTTCTTCGCA
>JAABQG010000066.1 GCA_011391595.1 Hydrogenophaga sp. | reverse complement strand
GACCGACGACCTGGGCGTCGGCCTGGACGGCCAATCCACCGGTCTGGGCCTGTTCGGTGTGGAGCTGTTCGTCAAGGGCGACGCCGTCTGGTTCAGCGAGGTCAGCCCGCGCCCGCACGACACCGGCATGGTCACCATGACCACGCAGTGGCAGAACGAGTTCGAGCTGCACGCCCGCGCCGTCCTGGGCCTGCCGGTGAATACCGCGCTGCGCAGCCCCGGCGCCAGCGCCGTGATCTACGGCGGCGTGGATGCGCAAGGCATCGTGTTCGACGGTGTGGACGAGGCGCTGCGCGTACCCAACACCGAGCTGCGCCTGTTCGGCAAGCCCGAGAGCTTCGTGAAGCGCCGCATGGGCGTGGCGCTGGCGTTTGACGCCGATGTGGCCGTGGCGCGCACCAATGCCAAGCTGGCGGCCTCCAAAGTCAGGCCGCGTGTGACCTGAAGCGAAAAATATGAGTCAAAGCGGCACTATCCAGCGTGGTATGGTCGTATTGTGCTATCAACCATATAGTGAACTGGGAGGCGATTGCTGACTCTTACTCGCCCCGTTGCGCGTCGCCCGAAAGCGTGATTCACACGTCGGCATCTCGCCGAACCACATAGGCAGCGCGATTCTGTTCAACGAGAAAATGCGGCGACTTGGGGATGATGAGCGCCGCCAGATGGGCTTTGACCTCACGTTCGATCTGCGCGGCGGTCTCTGACCTGTCCCGGCATTTCTCGGCCCAAGGTCGGCCCGGATGAAGCACATCCCATTTGGGCCGCATCCCTTCATACCTGCCCTTGCCGGGGTCGTGGTTCCCAAACCCATCAATCAGGGTGTTCCAGATCGGCGCGAACTTGGCGATGAGCAGCGATTCGCCCAACGGAATCCAGATGTCGTCCACGACGAGATAGCGGCATTGGAAGTCTTCGATCCTCAGGTTCTGGGTCGCGGCCACGCTTTCAGCGTGCTCACGCAGTCGAAGGCAAAGCGCCTTCGTCAAGGCGCCCTCAGGCGCGCTTGCTCCCTTACGGCCACCCGCCGGAATCGCCTTGCCGACATAGATGGGCGCGGTGGGATCAGCGTCCTGGTTTTGCTCGCTGATCTTTTGGTACGCGCGGAAATCGCCGTTGTAGTAAATCGCGTAGATGCCAGCGCCGTGGAAACTTGGCAACCCACCCAACGGATGAGGTTTGCGACCAAGCAGGGCCTCGGCCACGCTTGCTCCGAGGTTCTTTTTATCCAGCGGGTTGTAGGGCGTTGGATCGCTCATGCGTGAGCCATGGCGGTTTCAAGTGCCAATTGACCGGCAGTTACCCGTCGCATGTCGTCGTTCAAGAGGTGTTCCGCGACGCTCGCGGCGACGACGCGCCCTAACGCCACAGGAACCGCGTTTCCCAGTTGTCGCATGGCCTCGCTCCATGAGCCATGGAAGGCATAGCCGTCCGGGAAGGTTTGAAGTCGCGCTGACTCCCTCACGGTGAAATAGCGAACGCTCCCATCTTCGCGAACCATCATGTTCTCTCCGCCGGGAACACCATGGTCCCCTGCCTTGAGCGTTTTCGCCGGCATATCAAGAGGGCTTCCAGTATGGCCAGGATAGATGCGCGCACCGCCCTGGAATCGATGATTGGTGGCATCGCCGTCCAACTTTTCCGGATTGGAAAGCCCCACCAAAGCGTCACGGACAGTTTGCCATGGCGCGCGCATGGGCGGAAGGCCCAAACCGCGCAAACGAGCGACGGTGTTCGTGAGCGAATCGGGGACGGCCGGTCGCCGCCGAACTGGAACTTTGTGCCGTTCCCAGTAGGCACCAGTGACCCATTGGTCATGCAACAAGGCATCAAGGGAGTGGGTTTCCCGTGGGAACGACCAGCGAACGGGCAAGTCGGCACGAAAACCGACGATGAAAACCCGTTCCCTCTTTTGAGGCACGCCGTAGTTGGCGGCGTTCACCAGAGTCGGGAGGATGTTGTAGGTCAGTCCACCGCCGCCGTGACGCTTCGCGGTCTTGAACTGCTGCAGGCGCTGGTGGTGATCCGCCCAGCTTTCATCAGGACGACGATTGAGTTCGGGAAATTCAAGTTGAAGGAGGATGTATTGGTAGTAGTTGTGGAACGAGGAGCGCGTCAGTCCCTTGACGTTTTCCACGATGAAGGCACGAGGCTTCAACCGACGTATGACATCCACGGTCACTGGAAACATGTCGCGCTCATCTTGATGGGCCTTGTGCTTTCCGCCCATGGAAAATGGCTGGCAAGGCGGCCCTCCCGCCACTAAATCCAACTTTCCCTCCAACGCGCTCCCGTTGAAATCCCGTACCCAGGTGCGCACATCGCCCTCCACCACGGGCCAGTCGCGAACCAAGGGATTTCCCAATTGCTGGTTCTGCCGCACGGTGTCGCACGCCCATTTGTCCCATTCGACCACCGAATGAGACCTGAACCCCGCCAGAGAGACCCCCATAGCCAAGCCCCCAGCACCCGCAAACAGCTCAATTGATGACAAGGACATAAGTTAATTCTCCAGGAAGACAATCGTTTTTATCATTACCCTGATGGGATCACGGAGCTCGCATTCCCAAATCACCATGCTGGACCATCCTAGGCGCGTAAGGGCGCGTCGATTGGACGCGTCACGCTTCTTGTTTCGCTGCAGTTTTGGCAACCAGAACTCGGGTCTCGACTTTGGCAAGCGGGCCAGATGGCAGTGATTATGCCGATGCCAAAAGCAGCCATGAACGAAGATCACCTTGCGCCGGCTCGCGAAGACAAGGTCTGGGCGACCAGGTAGATCGGCAACGTAGAGTCGGTAGCGGAAGCCCAATTTGTGGACAAAGGAGCGGACGACCAGTTCAGGGGAGGTGTCCTTCGCCCGAATCATCCCCATGCGCGTGCTTCGTTCGCTTTTTGAAAGTGAGTCCATACTGAACAAAAAGTTGCGAAGGCGGCGATTCGACACCAGTCTGCCGAACGCTACTGAAACGCCACCTCGGCGAAGCTGCGCAGTTTTCGGCTGTGCAGTTGATCGACGCCGGCTTCGCGCAGGCGCTCGATGGCATGGATCCCGATCAGCAGGTGCTGGCTCACGCGCTCTCGGTAGAAGTGGTTGGCCATGCCGGGCAGCTTGATCTCGCCGTGCAGCGGCTTGTCGCTCACGCACAGCAGCGTGCCGTAGGGCACGCGGAAGCGAAAGCCGTTGGCGGCGATGGTGGCGCTCTCCATGTCCAGCGCAATGGCGCGGCTCTGGCTGAAGCGGCGCTGGGGCGTGTTGTCGGGCAGCAGTTCCCAGTTGCGGTTGTCCGTGCTGGCGACGGTGCCGGTGCGCAGCACGCGCTTGAGCTCGTGGCCCTTGAGCTGCGTGACCTCGGCCACGGCGGATTCGAGCGCCACCTGCACCTCGGCCAGCGCGGGGATCGGCACCCACAGCGGCAGCTCTTCGTCCAGCACGTGGTCTTCGCGCACGTAGCCGTGGGCCAGGACGTAGTCGCCGAGCTGCTGGCTGTTGCGCAGGCCGGCACAGTGGCCCAGCATGATCCAGGCGTGCGGTCGCAGCACGGCGATGTGGTCGGTGATGGTCTTGGCGTTGGCCGGGCCCACGCCGATGTTGACCATGGTGATGCCGGTGCGGTCGGCGCGCATCAGGTGGTAGGCGGGCATCTGCGGCAGCCGGGGTGGCTCCTTTCCAAGTGCGTCGATGGCTTCCGCGGGCAGTCCCGCACGCCGCGTCAACACGTTGCCCGGCTCGACAAAGGCGATGTACTTGCTGGCCGGGTCGGCCATGGCGGCGTGGCCCAGGGCGATGAACTCGTCCATGTAGAACTGGTAGTTGGTGAACAGCACGAAGTTCTGGAACCATTCGGGCGCGGTGCCGGTGTAGTGGCGCAGACGCTGCAGAGAGTAGTCCACGCGCGGCGCGGTGAACAGGCTCAGGGGCAGCGCATCGCCGGGGCCCGGCCGGAGCGTGCCATTGGCAATGCCGTCGTCCATGGCGGCCAGGTCCGGCAGGTCGAACACGTCGCGCATCAGCTGGCGGCGCGCGGCGCTCATCGAGCCTTCCAGATGGTCGTTCTCGGCAAAGCTGAAGTGCACCGGAATCGGCTGGGTGCTGGTGCCCACCTCCAGCGCCACCGGGTGGTTGGCCAGCAGCAGGCGGAATTGCTCCAGGTAGTAGCCGGCATAAAGGTCGGGGCGCGTCAGCGTGGTCTCGAAGCGGCCGGGGCCGGCGACAAAGCCGTAGCTCAGCCGGGAGTCCGCGTGCGCCACCGAGCCGGTGTGCACGCGAACGAAAGGGTAGCAGGCGCGAATGCGGGGCAGGGTTCGCGCGTCGGTCTGGCCGGGTAGCGGTTCCTCGGCGACGAAGCAGCGCATGGCCTCGCGCAGGTGGGCCAGGCTGGCCTGGTAGATAGTCTGGACCTGGGCGACGGCTCCGGCGGCGTCGGTGAAACGCACGGGGGCGATGAAGGGCGGCAGATGGGGCATGGGGGCTATTTTCCTCGGACTTTATGACCGCGGCGCGCGGACCCGCCCCTTGCGGCGTTAGCATCGCCTGCGCACATTGAAACGCACGGTTTCGGATCTTTCGATGGACTTGTCCAGCCGGACCGGTGCCCTTCAAGTTGAAAATCCTGCTGATGTTTGGTCTTTTTGCCAGATTTCCAGCGTCGAATGGTCTTTGTCTGCTATTGATTCAGGAACAAACATGAGCGTGAACGGACCCGACGAAGTGGGTTTGGCGCTGGTCATCGGCGCAGGTGGCGGGTTGGGTGCGGCGCTGGTGGCGGGGTTGCGGCAGCCGGGGGCACCGGCGCAGGCCGCGCCGGCCGTGCTGGCCCTGGGCCGCCACACCACGCCGGTGCTGGACTACGCCGACGAGGCCACACTCGCCGGGGCCGCCCAGTGGGTGGCCGATGAAATCGATGCACGGCGAATGCCCCTGCGCACGCTGATCGTGGCCAGCGGCTACCTGCACGGTGTGATTCCGGGGCAGCCTGGCGACCGGCCCGCGCAGCCCGAGCGCAGCGGGTCCCAGATCGATCCCGCCTACCTGGCGCACTGCTTCAAAGTCAACGCCATTGGCCCGGCGCTGGTGGTCAAACATTTTTTCCCGCTACTGGCGCGCTCGGGTCCGTGCGTGGCGGGTTTCATCTCGGCCAAGGTCGGCAGCATCGGCGACAACGCGCTGGGCGGCTGGTACGGCTACCGCGCGTCCAAGGCGGCGCTGAACCAGATCGTCAGGACGGCCGCCATCGAGCTGGTCCGGCGCAACCGGCGGGCGGTCTGCGTGGCGTTGCACCCCGGCACCGTGGACACGCCCCTGAGCCAGCCCTTCGCCAAGGCCGGGCTGACGGTGCGATCAGCTTCAGTCGCCGCCCGCGAACTGCTGGCGGTGCTGCACGGCCTGACCCCCGCGCAAAGCGGCGGGTTCTTCGACTACCGGGGGCAGGCGTTGCCCTGGTGAACTGCGGGAGTGCCGCCGCCGCGCCATCGTGCTTGCACCCCGCACAAGAGCGCCGCGGGGCAGGCGAACCCCCGGGTGCCGATAATCGGGGATGACTTCTTCTTCTCCCGCCTCGACCGCGGCTGTCGCCGCTGACTTCAGCCGCCTGCCCCTTTCCCCCGCCATGCTGGCCAACCTGCAGCAGCTCGGCTACCTCGCCATGACCCCGATCCAGGCCGCCAGCCTGCCGGCCGCCCTTCTCGGCAAGGACATCATTGCCCAGGCCAAGACGGGCAGCGGCAAGACCGCGGCGTTTGCGCTGACCCTCCTGTCCAGGCTGAACCCGCGCCGGTTTGCCGTGCAGGCGCTGGTCTTGTGCCCGACGCGCGAACTGGCCGACCAGGTCACCACCGAGATCCGCCGGCTGGCCCGGGCCGACGACAACATCAAGGTCGTCACGCTGTGCGGCGGCGTGCCGCTGCGCGGGCAGCTGGCCACGCTGGAGCACGGCGCGCACATCGTGGTCGGCACGCCAGGGCGGGTGATGGACCACCTGTCGCGCGAAAGCCTGAAGCTCGACGCGCTGGCCACCCTGGTGCTCGACGAGGCCGACCGCATGCTCGACATGGGCTTTTTCGACGACATCGTCACGGTTGCCCGCCAATGCCTGAAGAACCGCCAGACCCTGCTGTTCTCGGCCACCTACCCCGAAGGCATTGCCAAGCTGGCGAACCAGTTCATGCGCGAGCCGCTGACCGTCAAGGTCGACGCCGTGCACACCGGCGGGCAGATCGAGCAGCGCTGGTACGAGGTGAAGGACAGCGAGCGCCTGCACGCGGTCAGCCTGCTGCTGAACCATTTCCGCCCGGCCAGCACGCTGGCCTTCTGCAACACCAAGGCGCAGTGCCGCGACCTGGCCGAGGTGCTCAAGGCCCAGGGCTTCAGCGCGCTGGCGCTGTTTGGCGAACTGGAACAGCGCGAGCGCGACCAGGTGCTGGTGCAGTTCGCCAACCGCAGTTGTTCCGTGCTGGTGGCCACCGACGTGGCCGCGCGCGGGCTGGACATCGCCAACCTGGCTGCCGTCATCAACGTGGACGTGACGCCCGACACCGAAGTCCACGTCCACCGCATCGGCCGCACCGGGCGCGCGGGCGAGACCGGCCTGGTGCTGAACCTGGCCAGCATGAAGGAGATGGGCTATGTGGGCAAGATCGAGCAGTTGCAGGGCCGCGAATCCGAATGGCACAAGCTCGATGAGCTGACGCCCACCGGCGACGGCCCGCTGGTGCCGCCGATGGTCACGCTCTACATCCAGGGCGGGCGCAAGGAAAAGATTCGCCCCGGCGACGTACTCGGTGCGCTGACGGCCGACCTGGGCTACACCCGCGAACAGGTCGGCAAGATCAACGTCAACGAATGGTCCACCTACGTGGCGGTGGACCGTGCCATTGCCCGCGACGCCGTGCTGCGCCTGAACGCCGGGCGCATCAAGGGCAAGAGCGTGAAGGTGCGGGTGCTGGAAGACTGAAAAAAGGGGCCGATGGCCCCTTCCTCTTCGGCATGCGCGCGGGGCGCGAGCCGCTTACTCCGGTGTGACGACAGCGCCGTCACCATTGCCCTGGATGAAAACGCGCTGGCCAACAAACAAGCGCGGATTGGCGACTTGGGTGACTGAAACCAGAAGGCCGGTGCTGGTTCGAACGATGATTTGCTGGCCGGCGGTCGGCTGCTCGTTCCTTTTCTGGACTTCGTTGCCAGCGACCGCGCCGCCAACGCCGCCGACGATCATGGCGGCGGTACGCCCGGCGCCACCTCCGATCAAACTGCCGATACCAACGCCTACGACAGTACCGATGATGGCTCCGGCGCCATTGACATGGTTTCCGTTGACGATTTGCGTCGGCGTGATCTGTTCGATCACCCCTCGGCGAACCTCAACCGGAGGCGGCGGGGCCGGCGCGGCGCAGGCGGTCAGGACGAGGACCAGCGCGGCGGCGCTGAGGCGGGTGATGAGTGGGTTCAGCATGGGAATTCTCTCCTGGAGCTTGAGTTGAATGAACAGCAGACCGACGTTTTTTGAAAAAGGGTCATCAGCCAGCGGTTGAGTGAATACTACCGCCGTTTTGAGTCCGCGCTTCCAGCCGCGCGCGCTGGGACAGGGAGGGATCGCTTTTTCAGGTCGGCCGGCAGCAGCCTGGCGGGTCCCACCCGCCTCACTGTCTGCCCCCCAGTTCGGCCACCAGCCGCTTCACGCCAGGGTCGTCCGGCAGGATCTCGGCCGCTTTCTTCGCGTAGACCAGTGCTGCCTTGACGTCACCGGCTTCGCGGTTCAGGGAGATCAAGGCGCTCAAGACGTCGATGTCGTTCGGATGTCGGCTGTTGGCGGCGCGCAGCAGCGCGAGAGCCTCCGCGCGTTTGCCGGCCGAATTCACGGCGACGGCATGCACATAGGCATAGCGCGGATTGTCCGGCGCCAGTCGGGCGGCCAAGGCGAGTTCCGGGAGTGCCCCGGTCTTGTCGCCCTTGCGCACCAGCCGCAAGCCGAGTGCATGGTGCAGGTCCGCATTTCTCGGGGTCCGCGCGATGCCGTCGCGCAGCAGCTTTTCGCCCTCGACTTCGCGCCCGGTCTGCCGGTAGGCATCGGCCAGAATCAGGGCGGCGCCGGTAAATTGCGGATCCAGCGTAAGTGCGCGTTGAAATGCCAGGATGGCATCGTCGACGCGCCGCTGGCGCAGGTACAGGTTGCCGAGGTTGACGTTGGCGGAGGGCCAGTCGGCATCCATCTGGAGCGAGTCCACGTATTCCTTGAGCGCGCGATCCCGTGCGTCGCGGCGGTCCGCCGGGAACTGGGCATCCGGGATGTCGGCGAGCGTTCGCGCAGCTTCCACGCGCACCCCACGCACGGGATCGCCGAGCAGGGGCGCGGCGGCCTGGATGCGCATAGCGGGTTCGAACGGGTCCAGCGCGCCGAGCCCGGCGATGCGCAGCATCGGGTCGGTGTTGTCGAGCAGCTTGCGCAGGGCCGGCAGCGCCTGCGCATCCAGATAGGGCTGGGCCAGTGTGACTGCCGTGGCCCGCACGATCGGCGGCAGCGCCGGGTCTTGCGCCAGCGCCATCAAGGAAGGCACGGCCGCGACGCCTTGCGTGGCGCCGGCCTGGAACGTGGTGCCGTACTGGGGTCGGGCGCGCCAGCTGGTGCCATACCAATGGTCGATGGCGGTGGCGGCCCAGTCCGGCTTGCGGTCGGTGTGGCACTGGTTGCAGGCGTTCGGCGTGCCGATGGTCTTCGACAGATCCGGTCGCGGCACGCGGATGGCGTGATCCCTGCGGGCATCCACCACCATGTAGTTCTTTTCCGGCATGTGACATTCGACGCACTGCGCGCCCTTGCTGCCCGGTTTGTGGAAGTGATGTTTTTCGGTGTCGAACGTGTCAACTTTGTGGCAGCGGGCGCACACGGCATTGCCCTCGACGCGCAGCTTCGCCGTGTGCGCGTCGTGGCAGTCCATGCAGGTCACGCCGCGTTGGTGCATCCTGGTCTGCAGCCAGGAATTCCAGACAAAGACCTCCTCCAACTGCTGGCCGTCGGCGTGGTAGTTGGGCGAAGTCAGCATGGCCAGGCGGTGCGTATCCTCCAGCGGCCCGCCCGGCGCGCCGTGCTCGACCAGGGTCGAGCGGCGCGCGTGGCAGGCGGCGCAGCTGTTCATGACGGCCGCATCGGCGGGTTTGTCGCGCTGCGCGTGCGGCGCGGTAGGGGAGGCAAACTTCCACGCATCCTGCCAGCGCGATTTCAGGCTGACCAGGCCCATGTCGCTGCCGGGCGCGTAGGGCGCCTTTGCCTTCGCGGCCCAGGCCATGTGGCGCGAGGCCGGCCCGTGGCAGGCTTCGCACGACACGTTGATCTCGCTGAAAGTGGTGGCGTAGCTGTCGCTGGCGGCGTCGTAGCCTTTTTTCAGGTTCGTGGAATGGCACGCCGCGCACTGCAGGTTCCAGTTCTGGTAGCGCCCGGTCCAGTGCAACGGGTCCTTGTGGCCCATCTTCTCGCCAGGGCTCAGATGGAACCAGCGCTGCCCGCCCTCGGCTTGGGTGCGGGAATCCCAGGCGATGGGCAGCATCTGGTAGCGGCCGCCGGGGAAGGCCACCATGTACTGCTGCAGCGGCCAGACGCCGAAGGTGTGGCTGACGCGATAGTCGGCGAGCTTGCCGTCCGGGCCGTCGGTGCGCACCATGAACTTGCCGTCGCGCCTGAAGAAGGTGGATTCGACGGCGAAGTGCTTGAACTTCACGTTGTTGAAGTCGCCCAGCACCGTGGCGGCGTCCGCCGCCTGCATGGCCTGCTTGTGGTGCGAGCCCTCCCAGGCCCTGAATTCGCCTTCGTGGCAGGTCTTGCAGGCGGCGGCGCCAACGAAATCCGCGGGTGGCTGTCCAGGCGAGGGCGCCTGAGGCGCGACGGATTGAACGGTGGCGATGCCGGGGGCGGGCGAGGGCGCGCCTGCCGGGGCAAGCAGGAAATACAGGCCTACTGCCGCAGCCAGCGCCGCCACGGACAGGCCGGCCGCCAGCCAGCGACGGCCTGCCCGACGAGGCGTCGACGCGGAAGGTGTCATCCCGGCAAGGCCTGTGGGCGAAGGTGCGGCAGGGCCTGCCGGCTTGCCGGGACGTTTCTGCTTTGGGCTCATGGGTGCGTTCGATGTCTTTGCCGCAGCCTTGGGGTCTGTTTCCCCGGCCTATTCCGGGTTTATCAAGGATTTTCTGGGCTATACCATCGTCGGATGGTCTTTATATGCTATCAATATCGTAGTTAGTCCGGTGCGCTGCCAGAAATGGCCGCGTGCGGTTTCAAGCCCTGGCGCCGGGCCCGGCCAGCAGCCTGGCGAACTCACCGCTGTCCATCAGGGTGCGCAGATCATTGGCGCCGCCCACCAGAACCCCCTTGACAAACACCATCGGAAAAGTGGGCCAGCCGGTCCACAGCTTGAGGGCATTGCGCTCGCGCCAGGTGTTGAAGTAGTTGCCGTATTCCAGGTACTTGTACGCCTGGCCCGCTTCGTCCAGTTCCTTGCGCACTTTCTTCGGGAAAGGGTTCATGCCCATGCCCACCACGACCACGTCATGGGCTTTTAGGGCGGCCATCACCTCCTGCACGATGGCCTGCTGGTGGGTCGCGACCTTGGTGCGTATGGCGGGGTGGATGTGGGCTTCGTCAAGAATGGGGCGGGGCATGCTTCGGGCTCCAGAAAAGTCGGGATCACCGCCACCGCTCAGATCGCGGCGCGGTGTTCGATGGCCGCGGGCTCAGGCCGGCAGGGCGATCTGGTGGTCGGTGCTGAACTGATAGTCGCGGAACACATGCTCGGCACTGAGCATCTGGTAGCTGCCATCCGCCAGCCGGCGCGTCGTGTCCTTCAGGCGGTAGGTGTAGTGACCGCAGGTCCAGCACTTGAAGTTGCGCATGTGGGTGCACAGGCAGGTCTTGTCCATGACCACGATGTTCTTGCCATCCGGGTGCGCCGCCAGTTCGCGGTTGTAGGCGGTGATGTAGGCGCAATTGCCCTTGGCGTCGAGCAGCCAGCCGTAGGACTCGCAGCCCGGGCGGATGCCCGAGCCGATCGCTGGTGAACTCTTGAGCATGCGCATCGGATAGCCCGTCGGGGAGATGCTGTTGACCTCGATGTCATCCTCGTTGGCCTTGAAGTACTCCTGCTTGGTGTCCGCCGGCAGGCCGCACTCATGAGTGACGGTGAAGCGCGTGGCCACCTGGATCGCCGCGGCGCCGTTCTCGAGGAACTCCACGGCGTCGCTACCGGTGAAAATGCCGCCTGCGGCGATCAGCGGGATCGTCAGCTCCTCGGTCTTCATCCATGCGGCGATCTCCGCGACGATGGTGCGCAGGTCGTACTGCGCCCAGTCCAGGCCAAAGCCGAGGTGGCCGCCGGCCAGCGGGCCTTCGATGACGATGAAGTCAGGCAACCGGTTGAGCCGGGCGGTCTTGCGCAGGAACAGCTGCAGCGCCCGCACCGACGAGACGATGATGCCCAGCTTGGCATCGCGAAAACGCGGGTGGTCTTCCATCAGCGCGAACGAACCCAGGTGCAGGCCGGCGCTCAAGGTGATGCCGTCAATGCCGGCGTCCAGCGCCGAGGCCAGGCGCACGCGCAAGGTGTCGGCCGGGCCATTCATGGTCAGCTTTTCCATGCAGTTGACAAAGACCATGCCGTCACCGCGCTTGGCCTCCATGGTGCGGCCCACATGCAGGCGCGTGGCCTCGGCCAGATGCGCTAGATTGAACTTCACATCGGTCTTGTCGGCGTTGTCGATGTTGTACTTGTAGAACTTGGTCTTGTCCTTGACGAAGCTGGTGTCGAAACGGCGGTCTGCCACGTCCATCACCAGGGCATCGGAAATATGGCCAATGCCGCCCAGCCGCGCCGCCTCGAGTGCGAGTTCCGCGGTTGAAATATCCACACCCATGCCGCCCACCAAGATGGGAACCAGTTCCTGCTTGCCGAACCGGAGGCGGAAATCATCTACACGTTTCATTGTCATCCTGACTGACTGGACATTGTGGGTTGGACGCGGGACAGCGGACAGACCCTGCACGGAACGTTGCCGCGCCTGTCAAGTGTAAGACCCAACGGGTGACCCGGCTACCCTGCCGGGCATCGTTTGGCGAGACCAGCCCGGACACAGGCAAAGACCCTGCGCCGCAGGGGTAAAATCGGCCGGTGATTCCGTCAGGTCATGCGCACACTTTTTTCCGGTCCACGAGGCACGCGCGCCATGCGCCGTTCCCGCCCGTGCGACAGGTCAGTCATCCACTCTCCAAGGGACTTTCATGAGCCAGAACCTCAGTGCCAAAATTCGCTCCGTTGCCTTGGTCGGCCACGGCGCCGCCGGTAAAACCACCCTGGCCGAGAGCCTGCTGGCCGCCAGCGGTGCGATCCAGAGCCGCGGCTCGGTTGAAAAAGGCAATACCGTCTGCGACTTCGATGCCATCGAGAAGGAACTCGGCCACTCCCTGCAATCGGCGCTGGTCAGCTTCGACTGGGACGGCACCCGGGTACATCTGGTCGATACCCCCGGCTACCCGGACTTCGCCGGGCAGGCCATCGGCGCACTGGCCGCCGTCGACACGGCGCTGGTGGTGATCAATGCACAGACCGGCATCGAACTCTCGACCGAGCGCATGTTCAAGCTGGCCGGCGAGCGTGGGCTGTGCCGCATGATCGTGATCAACAAGATCGATGCTGACAACGTCGACCTGCCGGCTCTGGTGAACGACATCCGCGATCGCTTCGGCAAACAATGCCTGTTGCTGGACCTGCCGGCGCACCACGGGCAGGACGTGGTGGAACTGCTGGGCCATGACAGCGGCGAGAGCGACTTTGCCTCGGTGGCGGCCGCGCACCGCGCGCTGATCGACCAGATCATCGAGGAAGACGACAGCCTGATGGCGCGCTACCTCGAAGACGGCGCCGACCCCAGCCTGGAAGAGCTGCACGCGCCGTTCGAGCGCGCATTGCGCGCTGGCCACCTGATCCCGATCCTGTTCGTCTCCTCGCGCACCGGCGCCGGCGTGCCGCAACTGCTCGATGCCCTTGCCAGGCTGGCCCCCAACCCGTCCGAAGGCAACCCGCCGCCGTTCTATCGGGGCGAACCCGGCGAGGCGCCCCAGGCGTTTGCCGCGCAGCCCGATGAAGACCTGCATGTGCTGGCGCATGTCTTCAAGGTGGTGGTCGATCCCTTCATCGGCAAGGTCGGCGTGTTCCGGGTGCACCAGGGCACGATCCGCCGCGAGGCGCAGCTTTTCGTCGGTTCGGCCAAGCGCCCGTTCAAGGTGGCACACCTGTACCGCCTGCAGGGAAAGGACTACGTGGAAGTCCCCGCGCTGTTGCCCGGCGAAATCGGCGCTGTGGCCAAGGTGGACGAGATCGATTTCGACTGCGTTCTGCACGACTCGCACGACGAAGACCACATTCATCTCAAGCCGCTGGCGTTTCCGCAGCCCATGCAGGGCCTGGCCGTGCAGACAAGGCGCAAGGGCGACGAGCAGCGCCTGTTCGAGATCCTGCACAAGCTCGAGCTCGAAGACCCCTGCTTCAAGGTCGAACGCCACCCCGGCACCAACGAGACCGTGATCCGCGGCCTGGGTGAAATGCACCTGCGCGCCAAGATGGCACGCATGCTGCAACAGTACAAGCTGGAGCTCGACACCAGTGCGCCCCAGATCGCCTACCGCGAGACCATCACGGGCGGTGCCGAGGGCCACTGCCGCCACAAGAAGCAGAGCGGCGGCGCCGGGCAGTTCGGCGAGGTCATGCTGCGGGTGGAGCCTTTGGAGCGCGGCGCCGGCTTCGAGTTCGTGGATGTCGTCAAGGGCGGCGCCATCCCCGGCGTGTTCATGGCATCCGTGGAAAAAGGCGTTCGCCAGGCCTTGGCCGAAGGCGTGGTGGCGGGTTTTCCGGTGCAGGACATCCGCGTCACGGTCTATGACGGCAAGACCCACGCGGTCGACGGCAAAGACATTGCCTTTGTCTCCGCTGGGCGCAAGGCCACCATCGATGCCGTGCGCCTGGCCCGGCCGATCGTGCTGGAGCCGCTGGTCAATATCGAAGTGCTCTCGCCGGAAGAATCGATTGGCGACCTCACCGGCGACCTGGCGAGCAAGCGCGGGCACATCACGGGCACGCAGCCGCACTCGGATGGCAGCGTGGGCATCAGCGGCCTGATTCCGCTGGCCGAGCTTGGCGAATACCAGGGGCGGCTGAAGTCGCTGACCGGCGGCAAAGGTTCGTACAGCATCGCCTTCTCGCATTACGCGCAGGTGCCCGACGGCACCCAGCAGCAGCTGGCCAGCAGCTTCAAGGCGGTCGAACTGGCCGACGACTGAGCGCGAACGTGAGCCGTCCGGCCGCTTCCAAGGCGAACAGCACCGTAGTGCTACGCACGCAGGTTTCCGAATGAGCCGTATTCTTGTCGCCTACTCGACGACGGATGGTCACACCCGGCACATCTGCGAGCGGCTGCAACAGGTCATGGCCGAGCAGGGGGACGAAGTCGTGGTCGCACCACTGGCCCAGGCCGACGGGCTGGAACTGCCTGCCTTCGACAAGTTCGTGATCGGCGCCAGCATCCGCTACGGCAAGCACCAGCCCGCGGTGGCGCAATTCATCGCACGCCACCAGGCGCTGCTGGAGAGCCGGCCGAATGCGTTTTTTTCGGTCAACATCGTGGCGCGCAAGCCGGAAAAGAGCCAGCCCGGCACCAATCCCTACCTGATCAAGTTCCTGCGCCAGATCAGCTGGAAGCCGAAGCTGCTGGCCGTGTTCGCGGGCAGACTGGACTACCCGAGTTACGGCGTTTTTGACCGGTTCATGATTCGCATGATCATGCGCATGACGCACGG
>JAABQG010000065.1 GCA_011391595.1 Hydrogenophaga sp. | reverse complement strand
GGCCAGGTCGGCTTTTTCGGGTTGCACGGTGGCGATGCCCAGCAGGCGCAACTCCTCGGCCAGGGGGCCCAGGCGGTTGCGCTGGCGCGCCAGCACCATGATTTCCCTCGCCGGCGTGCCGGTTGCGATCTGCGCCACCACCCAGCGCGCGGCCTGGCGGGCCTCCAGCGTGCGCAGGGTTTCCTCGGGCGTTTCACGTGGGGTGGTCAGGCTGTCACGCCAGGGCAGATCGGCAGCGTCTGGCGCGTCGTCCTTGCCGGCCTTGGGCGGGCGCGGGATGGGCGGCAGGCACAGCACGCGGCCAGTGGCGGTGGATTCGGTGGTGTGGCTGCGGTAGCCGTTCCACGCGCCCTCTTCCTGCGCCTGCTGCATCACGGCGTTGACGGCGCCGATGACGGCCGGGGCGTTGCGCCGGGTGTGGTCGCAGGCCAGCAGGTCGCCGCCCAGGCCGTCGCGGATGAAGGCTTGCGCGGCCTTGAACACCTGCGGCTCGGCGCGGCGGAAGCGGTAGATGCTTTGCTTGGGGTCGCCCACGATGAACACGCCCGGCGCCTCACCCGCGCCGGTGTAGCCCGACAGCCAGGCGTGCAGCGCCTGCCACTGCAGCGGGTTGGTGTCCTGGAATTCGTCGATCAGCAGGTGTTTGACGCGCGCGTCCAGCCGCTCCTGCACCCAACCGGAGAGGACCGGGTCGGCCAGCAGCACCTGCGCGGCGCGTTCGATGTCGTTCATGTCCACCCAGCCGCGCGCGCGCTTGACCATCCCGTATTCGGCGAGCAGGCAGCGCGTGAGGCGGGCCATGCGCTGCTGGTGCTGCCAGGCGGCGTGCTGGCGGGCGGCGTGGCACAGGCGCTGCAGTTCGGCCTCGGCGGCTTGGGCGGCGGGGAATTTCTGCAGGTTCTTCGTCAGCCGGTCTTCGTCTGCCACAAAAAAGGCCTTGCGCAATACGCGCAGGCGTATCTCGGCGTCGTCCAGCGCCCAAGCGTCGACAACGGCGTCGGCGGCCTTTGGCGCCGTCTTGCCACTTTCGCGGCCCAGCTCGGCCGCCCAGGTCAGCCAGCGCTGGCGGGCCGCGTCGCCCCGCAGCGCGTCCGCCGGAGCCGCCAGGTCCGCAAGCTCAGGCCAGAGCGCGCTGAATAGGGGCACGGAGGCCTCCACCACGCCGGCCGCGTCCGCCAGCACGAACTCGGTGCGCCGGCTCAAGGCGGCGGCCAGGGCCCTTTGCGTCTGCGCGCGGCCGTGTTCGGCGGCCACAGCCGCGTAGTCGGCGCGCAGCGCGGCGTCCGCCGCCACCGTGGCCTGGAACGGGCGCCAGAGGGTGGCCACGGCCTCGTCGTCACTTTCCAGCAGCTCGTAGTGGCCGGGCAGGCCGAGCTGCTGCAACACGGCCAGCGGCGCGGTGCGCAAGAGCGCGGCAAACCAGCTGTGGAAGGTGCGGATCTGCACCGGGCGGTCGGCGGCGAGCACGGATCGGTACAGATTTTGTAGCGCCTCATGACCATTGGACGCTGGGAAATGGCAAATTCCTCTTGAAACCAGCTCCTGGACGAGCTTTTCGGGGTCTTTTTCAGCCGCGAAGGCGGCCAGCCACTCCTGCAGGCGCTGGCGCATCTCGCCAGCGGCCTTTTTGGTGAAGGTGATGGCCAGGATCTCATGCGGCGCGGCGCCGTCGAGCAGTGCGCGCACGATGCGCGAGACCAGCATCCAGGTCTTGCCGGCGCCGGCGCAGGCTTCCACCGCCACGCTGCGGCGCGGGTCGCAGGCGATGGCATAGAAGGCTTCGCGGCTGGCTGGCTGGCCGTTGACTTCGTATGCAGCACGGGTTTTCATGCTGCCGCTCCGGTGGGGGTGCTGCCGCTAGCCCAGCTGTCCTTGCGGCACAGGCCGCGCGCGGCGCACCAATCGCAGGCGCTTCCCTCGCCCAAGGCGGGCAGCCGGGCGCCATCGGCGATACGCTGCAGGTCGCTCTGGATGCCGGCCAGCAGGCGGTCGCGCAGCGTGGTCACGTCGGCCTGCTCATACAGCCGGGTGCCGTCGCGCTCGCCCACGTTGAGGTAGGCGGCGCGCAGGCTGTCGTCGGGCAGCAAGGCCGCGTAGAAGGCGAGCTGCGTGTCTTCAGCCGCGTCCTTGATCCGATCGGCCGTGCGCTGGCGGCCCTCGGTCTTGTAGTCGATCACCAGGGTCTGGCCGTCGGCGGCGCGGTCCACGCGGTCCAACCGGCCGTGCAGCATCCATTCGCCCAGTGGGGTGAGGCCTTCGGATTCAGCCCGTTCGAAGCGGGCGCCGGTGGCGTCGTGCTCGGCCAGCCAGGCCAGGTAGCCGTCGCGCACGGCGGGCCAGACCGCGGCAAAGGGCAGGAAGTCGCCGTCGTCCAGGCCATGCTCGCGGGTGATGTCCAAGGCGGCCTGGTCGATCAGCGCCTGGCGGGTGGCGGGGTCCACGGTGGGCGTGGCCAGCAGCGCCTCGTGAAAGTGGCGCAGCACGGCGTGCAGCCACAGGCCGAAGTCGCGCTTGTCCACCTCGGTGTCTAATTCGTCCGCCTCCTGCAGTCCCAACTGGCGCAGCGCGAAGAAGCGGTAAGGGCAGGCGCGCAGGTCGCCGTAAGCGCTGGCCGAGAGGCGCTGCACCGGCAGCGCCGCACCCGTGGGCGTGGGGGGCGGCACCGGGGCTGCGGTCAATTCGCGCGGGGCGCGCGGGTCGCCCGCCTCGCTCGCCAGGCCTTCGAGCAGCAGGGCCTGCACCAGCGGGCTGGGCAGCAGCGGCTCGCCGCTGTCGTCGCCCTGGCGCCAGAGGATGTCGCAGGCAGGGGTCAGCAGCGCATAGGCCCAGGCGGCGCGCTGGGCGCCGCCGAGTTCGGCCCTACTGGGCAGGCCTAGCGCCAAGCGCTGTGTGGCCGTCCAGGGCCCGGGCGGCTCGGGGGCGGCGGGCAGGCGCAGCTCGTCGCAGCCCGGCAGCACCGACGCGGCAAAGGGGCGCGCCAGCATCTGGCTCAGCGGCAAGATGGTGACCTGCTCGCTCGGCGGGTGCGGCGGCACATGGCTGGCGGCTTCGAGCACCGCATCCACCCAGCTGGTGAACTCGCTCAGGGAAAGGCGGCGGCCCGCCCCACGGACATCGGCAAATTCCGCCTGGGCGCCCTCCTCCAGCCGCAGCACCGCCAGCAGGCGGGCGCCGGCGGTATCAGCGGCCATCGGGGTGGCCAGGCCGGTGGTCAACAGCAGGTGGCGCAGCTCGTCGAGCCAGGCGGCCAGCGGCCGGGGCGGGCCGAAGCGGGCGCGAGCGGAAGCCACCTCGGCCACCAGCGGCGCCAGCGCAGCGGCTTTGGCATCCGGGCTATCGGGGCTGCACAGGCGCTCGACATCGCGCCAGTCGCGCACGCCCTGGCGGCGCAGCCAGGGCTCCAGCGCCTGGCAGGCGGGTGTACCGCCCCAGGCGGGGGCGCTTTTCAGCGCGTCGATTACTTCATCGCTGCTGGCGTTCCAGGCCAGGGCGCGCAGCAGCGCCATGAGTTCGGCCGCAACACGGGTGGTGGAGAGTTTCCAGCCGTTCTCGTCGCGGATGGCCACACCCCGCGCGCCCAGCAATGCGCGCACCCGCCGGGTGAGCGCGCGGTCGGTGGCAGCCAGGGCCACGGGCACGCGGCCGGCGTCGAGGTGGGCCAGCACCCGGGCGGCAGCGCATTCAGCTTCATCCTCGGTGTCCACAGCGGAGAACAGGCGCACGTCGCCACGCGGGCCCTCGGCGGGCAGCGCCAGGGTTTCGGCGCGTTCGCCCCAGCGCGCGGCCAGAGCGGTGGTCAGCGGGTCGGGCTGAAAGCCTTGCAGCACGAACACGGCATCCACTGCGTCCAGCGCCTGCGCGCTGAAGAGAATGTCGGTCGCCTGCGCCGAGGTGGCGGCCCAGACCAGCGCCAGCCGCGCCACGGCAGCCTCAAAAGCCAGCGAGCCGGATTCAGCGCCCGCCAGCAGGGGCGTCATCTCGGCCGCCCAGGCCAGGCGTTCATCGGGCGCACGCGCCGCGGCCAGCGTTGCCAGCTGCAGGGCCGACTCCATCAGAGCGGCTGCCAGGACCTCGCGCTGCGCGCCCAGGCCGGCGCGCTCCAGCAGGCTCTGTGCCAGCGGCACGTCACGTGCCGGGTCGAAGCTCAGGTCGTCCGCCCCCGGGCTGAACGGCGCCAGCTGCCGGGCCCAGTTGCGGGTGGTTTCGAAGCGCGGCGCGAAACCGTCGGGGTGGCAGACGCCCCACTGGCGCGTGGCCACGGGCATGAGCTGGGCGTAAGGCAGCAGCACCAGCGTGCGCGCCGGATGGGCGTCGCGCGCGGTGATGCGCTGCGCAAGCCGCGCCATCAGACCTGGCCAGGCGGCCATGGCCGGATGCAGGGCGGCGGGAGGTGTCGAAGGCTGATTCATGGCGCCCGGCAGCCCTTGCCTGGCCGGCGGGTGGGGTTGGTTTCTGTCACAATGCCGCAACTTTAGCTCCATCTCCACTCGTCAACAGGATTCCGCCATGGCCAGCGACCTCATCAAACATGTTTCCGATACGACTTTCGATGCCGAAGTCATGAAAGCCGGCAAACCGGTGCTCGTGGACTACTGGGCCGAGTGGTGTGGTCCCTGCAAAATGATTGCGCCAATCCTTGACGAAGTGGCAACGGCCTATGAAGGCAAGCTGCAGATTGCCAAGATGAATGTCGATGAGAACCGAGAGATCCCCGCAAAATTCGGCATTCGTGGCATTCCCACCCTGATGCTGTTCAAGGACGGGCAACTGGCCGCCACCAAAGTCGGCGCCTTGAGCAAGTCGCAACTGATCGCCTTCATCGACCAGCAACTGGCCTGACAAGGCCGCTTGTTCAAGCGGGTCCGCCATTCATGCGGCGGGCCTGAATCCCCCTTTTTTCCTGTCATAATCCCACCTGATCACTGATTCGCATGGCGAATTGGTTCGAGTTCCAGGTTCAGAACATTGAGGTCGGGTTGACATTCCCGGTCCTCCCGACCTCCCCCTGATTTTTTCCGACAGTCCCCCTTGGACTGCTTTCCAGCAGGACGTTCCATGCACTTAAACGAACTCAAGGCACTGCACGTGTCTGAAGTCCTCAAGCAAGCCGAAGATCTTGAGATCGAAAACACCGGCCGCATGCGCAAGCAGGAGCTGATGTTTGCCATCATCAAGAAGCGCGCCCGCGCCGGTGAGCAGGTTTTTGCCGACGGTGTGCTGGAGATCCTCCCTGACGGCTTCGGTTTCCTGCGCAGCCCCGATACCAGCTACACCGCCAGCACCGACGACATCTACATCTCGCCCAGCCAGGTGCGCCGCTTCAATCTGCACACCGGCGACATGATCGAAGGCGAAGTCCGAACGCCCAAGGACGGCGAACGCTATTTCGCGCTGACCAAGCTGGATGCCGTCAACGGTGGCCCGCCCGAGCAGAACAAGCACAAGGTGATGTTCGAGAACCTGACGCCGCTGTTCCCCAAAGAGCAGATGCGGCTGGAGCGCGACACCAAATCGGATGAAAACATCACCAGCCGCGTCATCGACATCATTGCCCCGATCGGCAAGGGACAACGTGCGCTGATCGTCTCGCAACCCAAATCGGGAAAGACGGTGATGATGCAGCACATTGCCCACGCCATCACCGCCAACTACCCGGACGTGCACCTCATGGTGCTGCTGGTGGACGAGCGTCCCGAGGAAGTCACCGAAATGCAGCGCACCGTGAAGGGCGAAGTGATTGCTTCGACCTTCGACGAACCCGCAGCCCGTCATGTGCACGTGGCCGAGATGGTGATCGAGCGCGCCAAGCGCCTGGTTGAACTCAAGAAGGACGTGGTGATCCTGCTGGATTCGATCACCCGCCTGGCCCGTGCCTACAACAACGTCGTGCCCTCAAGCGGCAAGGTACTCACGGGTGGTGTAGACGCCAACGCCCTGCAGCGCCCCAAGCGCTTCTTTGGCGCAGCACGCAACGTCGAAGAAGGCGGCTCGCTGACCATCATCGCCACGGCGCTGGTCGATACCGGCAGCCGCATGGACGAAGTGATTTTTGAGGAATTCAAGGGAACTGGCAATTGCGAAATCCACCTGGAGCGCCGCCTGTACGAGAAGCGCGTGTTCCCGGCCATCAACCTCAACCGCAGCGGCACCCGGCGAGAGGAACTTCTGCTGGCCCCGGAAGTCCTGCAGAAAACCCGCATCCTGCGCCAGTTCATGTACAACATGGACGAGATCGAATCCATGGAGATGGTGCTCAAGAGCATGAAGTCGACCAAGAGCAACGTGGAGTTTTTCGACATGATGCGTCGCGGCGGCTGACCGGCATGTAGCGGCTGATCGGTCTTAAGTTGTTGATTTTGTGCGATAATTAAAAGCTTCGCGAAAAGTACGCAGGGCTTTTCATTGTGCAAACGGTTTGCACAAGGCTGGCGCGGCTAACGCAACTGACAAGGAAGAATCATGAAAGAAGGCATTCACCCCAACTACCGCGAAATCTGTTTCGTGGACCTCTCGAACGGCTTCAAGTTCGTGACGCGTTCGTGCGCGAGCACGAAAGAAATGATCAAGATGGAAGACGGCCGCGAGCTGCCGATGTACAAGCTTGACACCTCCAGCGAATCGCACCCCTTTTATACCGGCACGCAGAAGTCGGTGGACAACATGGGTGGCCGCGTGGAACGCTTCCGCAATCGTTTCGGCAAGACGTCCGTCGCCAAATAATCCGGCGCGGATCTCCCGAAAAGGGCAGCCCGGGTCACCGTGCTGCCCTTTTGCATTGAGCGCCATGCCCTCCAGACCGCCCTGCACGTCCACTGCTTTTCCCCCCGCTTGCCCGTGAACCAGCCGACCCCCGCCATCGTTGCCCAGGGATCCGTGCGCCGGCTGCCTCGCATGGCGCTGCTTCTGCTTTGCCTGGCGTACATCCTGCCAGGCTACATCGGGAGGGAGCCTTGGAAAAATGCCGACATCATGGCGTTCGGCTATATGGCCGAACTCGCAAGAGGCGGTTTCAACAGCCTGACGGCCTGGCTCAATCCGCAGATCATGGGCCAGCCGCCCGAGGTGGATGCGCTGCTGCCCTACTGGCTCGGCGCATGGGCCATACAGGCCGCGCCGGACTGGATCGCGCCGGATTTCGCCGCGCGCATTCCCTTTGTACTGATGCTGGCGCTGACGCTGGTGGCCACCTGGTACGGCGTTTACAACCTGGCGCGCAGCCCGGGCGCACAACCGGTTGCTTTTGCATTTGGCGGTGAGGCCCTGCCCGCAGACTATGCGCGCGCGATGGCCGATGGCGGCCTGCTGGCCCTGATCGCCACCCTGGGCCTTGCGCAGTTTTCACACGAGACCACGCCTGCGCTGGCGCAGTTGTGCTTCGTGAGCTTCATCTATTACGGACTGGCGGCCATGCCCAGCCGTGGCGCCCTGCCCTTCCTGACCTTCGCCACCGGTCTGATGGGGTTGACTCTTTCCGGCGGGCCGTCGATGGCGCTGATTCTGGGCACCGGCGGTACCCTCCTGTTCTGGCTGGACACTCCGCGTCCCGACGACCCCGCTCCGCACCGGGGCTGGTGGACTGCCGGACTGTTGATGGCCACGCTCGCCGCCGCCGGTCTGGCATGGCTGCTGGATATCTGGCAATGGCGGATTGCCCCGCCACAGGCAAGCTGGCGCGAATGGCGCAGCATCGGCCGGCTGTTTCTCTGGTTCACGTGGCCAGCCTGGCCCCTGGCGATCTGGACACTGTGGCGCTGGCGCCGGCAACTCGGCCAGTTGCGCAAGCACCGGCACCTGGCGTTGCCACTGTGGTTCGTCTTGGTGGCAACTGGCACCACCCTGCTCACTCGCGCCTCCGACCGTTCCTTGCTGCTGGCGCTACCCGCCCTGGCCACTCTGGCCGCATTTGCGCTACCGACACTGGAGCGCAGCGTGTCAGCGCTGATTGACTGGTTCACGCTGCTCTTCTTCACCAGCTGCGCCATCATCATCTGGGTGATCTGGGTGTCCATGCAAACGGGCGTCCCCAGGCAGCCAGCGGCCAATGTTGCCAAACTGGCGCCAGGTTTCGAGCCCAGCTTTTCGGCTATCGCTTTTGTGGTGGCGCTGGCGGCAACCATGGCGTGGGTATGGCTGGTCAAATGGCGTGTCGGGCGTCACCGGGCGGCGATCTGGAAGAGCCTGGTACTGCCCGCTGGCGGCGCGACACTGTGCTGGCTTCTGCTGACAACGCTCTGGTTGCCCTTGCTGGACTACGCGCGAAGCTATGCACCTTTGGTCCAGCGCGTGGCGACCGTCACAGGACCAACGGATTGCCTGCAAGTCCACGGACTCAACCGAGCCCAGATCGCGGCCTTCAAGTTCCATGGAAAGACCGCCCTGCGACCGGCCGAGAGGCAGGCCCGTTGCGCGTGGCTGATCGTCGATGCCAATGACCGCACGACCCTGCCACAAGCTGTAGACATCGAAAAGTGGGACTTGAAGGCGACGGTGCGCCGACCTACCGATCGCAATGAAACCATTCTGGTGTACCGGCGCATTGGTCAAAACCGACCCTGAGTCTTGTTCGAGCTGAAGACCATTTCCAGACATGCCGGCACAGTGCTGGTCGGTCAGCTCGCGGTCATGGCGTTTGGCGTGACCGACACCATCGTTGCCGGCCGGTACTCGGACTCGGCGCTGGCGACACTGTCGGTTGGCTCGGCCATTTACATCAGTGTCTATGTTGGCCTGATGGGCGTCCTTCAAGCCCTGCTTCCGGTATGGGCCGAACTGCATGGCTCGCGAAAGTCTCCAGCACTGGGGCGTTCGGTGCGCCAGGCACTCTACCTTTGCGGGTTCACCGCGTTGGCGGGAATGATCGCGCTGCTCAATCCTGAGGTCGTAATGCGTCTGACCCAGGTGCCCGAAGCGCTGCAGGATGAAGTGAAGGTCTACCTGGCTGTGCTGGCGCTTGCGTTGCCCCCGTCGCTGCTTTTCCGCATGTACAGCACGCTCAACCAGGCCCTTGGAAAGCCCGCGCTGGTGACCTGGCTTCAAGCCGGCTCATTGTTCATCAAGGTTCCGCTGTCCGTGTGGCTTGCCTTTGGCGGCTTCGGGCTGGAGCCTCGAGGCGCTGTCGGTTGCGCATGGGCCACGCTGATCGTCAACTACGCCATGCTGGGTCTTGCGCTATGGATGCTCCGGAGTCAGGATCTCTACCGCCCCTACCGCCTGTGGCATCGGCTGGAGCGTCCGGACTGGCCACAGATCAAGGCATTCGCCCGCCTCGGAGTACCCGGCGGGATGGCCATCATGGTCGAGGTCACTTCCTTCACCCTGATGGCGCTGTTCATCGCGCGCCTGGGGACGGTGGCCTCGGCCAGTCACCAGATTGCGACCAGCCTGGCCGCTGTGTCGTACATGATGCCCCTGTCTCTTGCCATCGCGACCAGCTCCCGGGCAAGTTACTGGCTGGGCGCCGGCTCCCCTAACAACGCACGCGCGGCGATCGTCACCGGGCTGGCGTTGACGGCTGCTGCCGCGCTAAGCCTGTCAAGTGCGCTTTGGGGGTTTCGGCACTTCCTGGCG
Organism: Hydrogenophaga sp.; assembly: GCA_011391595.1. Classification (GTDB taxonomy): domain Bacteria; phylum Pseudomonadota; class Gammaproteobacteria; order Burkholderiales; family Burkholderiaceae_C; genus JAABQG01. Next base: position 6,167 of record JAABQG010000065.1, on the reverse strand, counting down.
CACGCATACGCCATCAGCCCGGCCGTCACCAGCCTCGCTGCGACGTTGCTGGCCTGGGTCGCGCTGTTTCATCTTTTTGATGCGGTGCAGGCGGTTTGCGTTTTCATTCTGCGGTGCTATCGAGTCACCGTGGCGCCCTTGCTGGTGTACTGCGTGCTGCTATGGGGTGTCGGGCTGGGAGGTGGCTATGTGCTGGCCTATGAAGGGCTTGGAACCCTGCGTCCTGCACCGTCGCCGGTCACGTTCTGGCTTGCCGCTACGGCCGCTCTGGCGGTCACGGCCGTGATCTTTCTGCTGTTTCTGTGGCGGGCCATGCGTCTCCCGGCACCATCGCATCATCCGTCCTGACACGACTGGCCGGAAACACGATGGAAAAACGTGAACCCTGTCCCGGTGTGCTGGCAATGCGCAACTCCCCACCGTGTCGCTGCGCCACGTGCTTGGCGATCGCCAAGCCGAGGCCTGTGCCGCCGGATTCACGCGAACGGCTGCGGTCCACCCGATAAAAGCGCTCGCTCAGACGCGGCAGGTGTTCGGGCGCAATGCCCGGCCCGGTGTCGGCGACAGAAAACTCGACCTTTCCGTCAGGCAGCCGTTGCCATTCGACGTCAATCCTCCCGCCCGCCGGCGTATACCTCACCGCGTTTGTAACCAGATTGGTCAGTGCGCTACGCAACTCGCTGGCTGCGCCCGCCAATGCCAGACCCGGCACAACACTGAACCCCAGTCTTTGCGGACTTTCGGGTGCGGGATGCCGCATCGCCGACAAGGCCCGCGCTTCTTCCTCGCATTGGGCGCTGAGGTCCCGGGCCGACGCCCACTCCGAGAAACCCGGTGGCGGAGTGCCCTCAAGCCGGGACAGTGTCAGGAGGTCGTTGACCAAGGTCTGCATGCGTTCGGCCTGCGTGGCCATCAACGCCAGGTAACGGACGCGCTCAGCCTCATCCAGATGGAGACTTTGCAAGGTTTCGACAAAGCCGCTCAGGACCGTCAACGGCGTGCGAATTTCATGGGACACGTTGGCAACGAAATCACGGCGCATCGCGTCAGCCAGCGCCGTTGCGGTCACGTCACGCGTCAGCAGCAAAAGCCGCCCTTCACCGTAGGGATGCAATTGCAACGATAGCTCGACGGGGCGTTGCGGCCTACTGTCGCGTCCGGCCATGGTGACTTCATGCCCATAGTCGTTGCCTGCGTAGTAGGCAGCGAAAACCGGGTCGCGCACCAGGTTTCCAATTTGCTGGCGCAAGTCACGCTGTGGATCAAGACCCAGATGCGCCGCCGCTGTCTGGTTGCACCATTCGATAAGGCCTTGGCCGTCCAATATCACCACGCCGTTGGGCGAGGCCTGGATCGCCGCGAGAAAGGCCTGCAAGCGGCTTTCGCTCTCAAGAACCTGTTGTTCGCGCGCGCGCAACAGGCGCCGGCACCGGTCCGCGGCTTCGCCCCAGAGTCCGAACATCGTTGGCGCGGTGCGGGCATCGGGGTCACGCAGCCAGCGTATCAGACGGTTGCCCCGTCTCAAGTCCATCAGGAACCAGAAGATCGCGCCCAATGCAGCGCCGACCATGGCTCCGACCATGCCGTCAAAAAGCCAGCCCGCAAGACCTGTCACCAACAGGCCGAATACAAAGGTCACCAGACGATAGAGCATGGGAGGATTGTCGCCGCCGCGAGTCCAACAGACGAAATCCCGCTGGAACGAAGATGCGCGACGCGGTGCAGTACATCGGCAAAAAGTTCAACCAGTCCTTCAGGCGCGCTGCTCTTCGCCGCCAGAACCCTTGGCATTGGACGCTGGTGCCTCTGCCACGGGTCCGGGTGACGGTACGGTGACCTGCGTCGTGAGCCGGTAACCAGCGCCACGCACTGTCTCCACCATCACGCCTGCTGCACCCAGGGCCTCGCGAAGGCGCTTGACATGCACATCCACAGTGCGCTCCTCGATAAAGACGTGGTCGCCCCAGACCCGGTCCAGCAATTGCCCCCGGCTGTGCACCCGTTCAGCGTGTTTCATCAAGAAGTTCAGCAGCTTGAACTCGGTCGGTCCGAGCTTGACCGGCTGCCCCTGAAACGTCACGCGGTGGGTCGCCGTGTCCAGCCGCAGATCACCCATTTCGACCACACCGTCCACATTCTCGGGAGTCCGGCGCCGAAGCACGGCCCGGATGCGGGCCAGCATCTCCTTCGTGGAGAACGGCTTGGTGATGTAATCGTCCGCGCCGGCATCGAGACCAGCCACCCGATCCGACTCGTCGCCGCGCGCGGTCAGCATCAGGATCGGGACAGCCTTGGTGCGTGGATCGGCACGCCACTTCTTCGCCAGCGACAGGCCGCTCTCGCCGGGCAGCATCCAGTCGAGCAGGATGACGTCGGGCAGCACGTCGTCCAGTTCGCGCTGCGCGGTGGCGCTGTCCATGGCCCAGGTCGGCTGGAAGCCGTTGTGGCGCAGGTTCACGGCGATCAACTCGGCGATCGCGGGTTCATCCTCCACGATCAGGACGCGTGGCATGTTCCTCATTTAACGGCCGATTCGATCTGCGCAATGGAGGTATGGCGCACATCGGTCCCCTTGACGATGTAGATGATCAGTTCGCCAATATTTTTGGCATGATCGCCGATGCGCTCGATGGCTTTGGCCAGGAACAGCAGATCAAGGCTCGCCGAAATGGTGCGTGGGTCCTCCATCATGTAGGTGATGAGCTTGCGCACGAATCCGTCAAATTCCCTGTCGATCTGGTCGTCTTCCTTGAGGATGGCAACGGCTGCGTTCGTATCCAGGCGGGCAAAAGCGTCCAGCGCCTTGCGCAACAGGCCGGACGCCAGGTCCGCAGCGATCCGCAATTCTGATGCCGGCAGCTGGCGCGCCGTACCACTGTGAATGATCGACTTGACCATCCGTGCGATTTTCTCGGCTTCGTCGCCGACACGTTCCAGGTTCGCGGTGGCTTTGGAAATTGCGATCAGCAGGCGCAAGTCGCGAGCCGTGGGTTGGCGACGGCCGATGATTGACGACAGATCGCGGTCGATTTCAACCTCCAAGGCATTCACACGACCCTCTGCCTCAATGACCTGATCAGCCACTTCGTCGCTGAACTGCGACAGCGCATAGATCGCGTTGCGGATCTGCGACTCAACCAAGCCGCCCAATTCCATGACACGGCTGGAAACCGAATTCAGCTCAAAGTCAAACTGGCTGGACAGGTGTTTATCGGGCATCTCGATCTCCTTAGCCGAAACGGCCGGTAATATAGTCTTCAGTTTCTTTGCGTGTCGGCTTGAAGAAAATCTGTTCCGTGGCACCGAACTCCACCAGGTCACCCAGGTACATGTACGCGGTGTAGTCGCTGCAACGCGCGGCCTGCTGCATGTTGTGCGTGACGATCGCGATCGTGTAATCGTTCTTCAGTTCGTTGATCAACTCCTCGATCTTCGCGGTCGAGATCGGATCCAGCGCGGAGGTCGGTTCGTCCAGCAGCAGCACCAGGGGCTTCACAGCCACGCTTCGGGCAATGCACAGGCGCTGCTGTTGCCCGCCTGAAAGCGACAGCCCGCTTTGTTGGAGCTTGTCTTTCACTTCACCCCACAAAGCAGCCTTGGAAAGCGCCCATTCAACGCGCTCGTCCATGTCATTCTTGTCGAGTCGTTCATAGAGCTTCACGCCGAAGGCGATGTTGTCGTAGATGGACATGGGAAACGGCGTGGGCTTCTGAAAGACCATGCCAATGCGGGCGCGCAACAGGTTGATGTCCTGCTTCTCATCCAGGATGTTCTGACCGTAGAAGCTGATCTGCCCTTCGGCGCGCTGCCCAGGATACAGGCTGTACATGCGATTCAGTGTGCGCAGCAATGTCGACTTTCCGCACCCCGAGGGTCCGATGAATGCCGTGACCTTTCGCTCCTCGATATCCATGGTGACGTCCCTGAGACCCTGGAACTTGCCGTAGAAAAAATTCAGGTTGCGCAATTCAAGCGCGTTCTTTCTGGGTGCGGTGGCTGTGTCGTTCATGGGTTAAATTCCAAAAGAAAGGGGAGATCGCCAAGCGAGATTCCACCTGGGTTGGTCAAACGGGGTTCTTTTCCCGAAGGTACAGACGCGCGACGATGTTGAGCAGCAAAACCGCCAGCGTAATGAGGAGTGCTCCACCCCAGGCCAGCCGTATCCAGTTGTCATAGGGGCTCATGGCGAACTGGAAGATCACCACCGGCAGATTCGCCATGGGTTTGCTCATGTCGGTGCTGAAGAACTGGTTGTTCAATGCCGTGAACAGAAGCGGCGCTGTCTCGCCGCTGATACGGGCTACGGCCAGCAGCAAACCCGTCATGACGCCGCTCCTGGCCGCGCGCAAGGTGACCAGCGTCGCGACCTTCCAGCGCGGCGCGCCCAGTGCAAACGCGGCCTCGCGCAAACTGCCTGGCACCAGACGCAGCATGTTTTCCGTGGTTCGCACCACCACGGGTACGGCAATCAAAGACAATGCCAGCGAGCCGGCCCAGCCAGAAAAACCGCCCACCGTCGCCACGGCGATGGCATAGACAAACAGACCGAGAACGATCGATGGCGCGGACAGCATGATGTCCGTGACGAAGCGGGTCAGTTCCGCCGTTTTGCTCTGATCGCCGTATTCGGCCAGGTAGACACCGGCAAGAACACCGATCGGCGTGGACACCAGGACCGAAAAGCCGACCATCATCAGACTGCCAACGATGGCGTTGGCGAGCCCGCCGCCTTCGGTGCCGGGCGCGGGGGTGGATTGGGTAAACATGTTCCAGTCCAGTGCGGCCAGTCCGTTGGTGAACAGCACCACGAGTATCCACAACAGCACCGCAAGGCCCAGAACCATCGACCCCATTGAAAGGCTCAGGCCGACCAGGTTGGACCTGCGGCGGCGGCGATACAGCGCTTGATTGAACTCCATGATCAAAACCCTTTCGCTTTCTCAGCCCGCACCAACATCCACTTGGCCGCGCCCAGAACGATGAAGGTGATGACAAACAGCAGGAAGCCCAGTGCAAAGAGGGCCGCAATGTGAAAATCCGCCGCCTCGCCGAATTCGTTGGCCAAGGTCGATGCGATGGAAGTCCCGGGTGAAAACAGCGAGGTGGGCATTCGGTTGGCATTGCCGATCACGAAGGTGACTGCCATTGTCTCGCCCAAGGCCCGCCCGAAGCCCAGCATGATGCCCCCGATCACACCTTTCTGCGTGTAGGGCAGGACCACGTTGCGCACCACTTCCCAGGTGGTGCAGCCCAGTCCATAGGCTGATTCGCGCAAGATCGGCGGCACGATCTCAAACACGTCGCGCATCACGGCCGCCACGAACGGCAGCACCATGAAGGCCAGCACGATGCCCGCGGCCAGGATACCAAAGCCGTTCGTGCTTCCGCCAAACAGGAAACCGATCAATGGCATGCCGCCAAGAACTTTCTGCAGAGGCACTTGCGCAAAGGTGGCGAAAAGTGGCGCAAACACAAACAGGCCAAACATCCCGTAAATGATCGATGGCACAGCCGCCAGAAGTTCAATGGCAATACCCAGGGGACGCCGCAACCAGGCGGGACAGGTTTCCGTCAGGAACAGTGCGATGCCGAAAGCAAGGGGCACGGCGATCAGCAACGCGATACCCGCACTGGCCAAGGTGCCGACGATGGCAATCGCGGCACCGAAGTCCTCATTGATGATGTCCCATTCAACGCGCCAGATGAATTCGAAGCCAAATTTCTGAAACGCCGGCCAGGCATTGATGAAGAGGGAAGCAATGATGCCCAACAAGGCGACCAGCACCAACAGCGAAAAGGCCTGGGTGAGGCGGTGAAAGAAAATGTCCTCGAAACGCTGCCTTCTGGCAATCGACACCATGCCAGGGTTGCCGGCTTCAAGGGGCGCTGGTTGCACGTTCATGGTTATTTCCGCACTCATAGTGAATCCAATCCAGACACTTTATACGCTGAAAATGCCCCCTAACCGGCACAGCAAGTGTGCCGGTTGCGGGTATCGGCACTAGCCGCTTATTTCTGTATCTGGGACCAGACCTTGGCGCGAATTTCCTTGGTCAAGGCGTCGGGCAGCGGAACATAGTCCAGGTCGGCAGCCATTTGCTTTCCGTTCGTGAACGCCCAGTCAAAAAACTTGAGCACTTCGGCCGATTGCGCCTTGTCCGCAGGGT
>JAABQG010000064.1 GCA_011391595.1 Hydrogenophaga sp. | reverse complement strand
CAGGCGGCTGGGGCGCGCCTGTTTGACCGGGGGCCAAGCTTTGTGAAGCCCACGACGGCGGGCGAGTGCGTCATCGCGCGGGGGCGGCGACTGCTGTCCGGGTCGGCGGATCTCCTGCGGGAGCTGGCTTTGCTGCGAGCCGGTGATCTGGGCGACATCGTTGTCGGCGCGGGCCCTTATTCCGGGGCCAGCCTGATGGCCGCCGCCGTGGCGGACCTGCAAAATTCGCATCCGGCGGTGCGCGTCAAGATCGTGGTCACGCATTCCCTGGGCCTGCTCAAGCAGCTGCTGAACGAGGAGCTGGATTTCTTCCTGGCCGAAATGCGCGAACTGCCTGCGCATGAAAACTGCGTCGTCCAACCCTTGGGCACTGGAACCGGGGCCATGATGTGCCGATCCGAGCATCCGCTGGCGGGTCGCAAGGGCCTGACCCTGGCCGACCTGCGCGGCGAACGATTTGCCACCGTGCACATTCCGGCGGCGGTCAGCCGGCAGCTGGCATCGATGATCTCGCCGGGCCACCGGGGGGAACTGGCCCTGGCGCTGGAGTGCGACAGCGTCATTGTGCTGCGTGAGTACGCCCTGGGCGCTGACGCCATCGTCCTGGCGCCCGAGGACGTGCTGGGGGTCGAGCTGGAGTCCGGGCGGATGCGCCGGTTGCGCATCAGGGAACTGGAAGCCTTGGGATCACGCACACCCTTGCGAATGGAACTGGGGCTGGTGCATTTGCGTGAACGCACACCGTCGACGTCGGTACGCATTCTGATGGACCTTGTCACCCGTCGCGCGAAGTCTCAGCTGATTGCGCCATGCCTATAAGACAGCGCCCGAGGCGCTGGGCCGAGTAGGCATGATCCGGTTTTCGGGACTGACGGAAGCGACTGTACCGATCAGGCCTGGCGGTGTAGTCGAAAACGGCATAACCAGACATGGGTTCACGCGATCGTTGCGGCGATGGCGAGGATCACGCTTGAAACGGCAATCAGCGCCAGCAGCAACGGCCAAACGAAACGCAGGTACTGGTCGTAGCCGACCTTGGTAATGGCCAGGCCACCGACAAGCACGACGCTGGTGGGGGAGACCAGCAGCGCCATCCCATGACCCATGATCCAGGCGGTGATGGTTGTGGTGCGGCTGACGTTGGCGAAGTCGGCCAACGGCGCCAGCAGCGGCATGGCCAATGCACCGTGGCCGGAACTGGACGGGATAAGCATGCCCAGCGGAACGTTCACCACGAGTGTGAGGAATGTGAACAAGCCAGCGGATGCGCCGCTGATGGCCTGCTCCATCGTGTTCAGGATCGTGGCCATCGTCTGCGTGTTGTTCATGATCGCCGACACGCCGCCCGCCAACAGCACCACCATGGCAGGGCCCATCATGTCCGACGCACCGGCGGCGATCAGTTGTACCGTCTCCTTCTCTCCCAGGCGCGCGACGAAACCGACCAGGATGGATGCGACGACGAACAGCATCGACAACTCCGGGAACCACCAGTTCAGCTCAAACCATTGCGGCACAACCCCGGCAACGGTGTGGGTACCGTAGTAGTCGGCAGGCGCGGCGCGCCCGCCCATCACGGCTGACCATGGAATGACCGAGAAGATCATCAGGCCAAAGGCGAACACCGTGATGGCCAGCACGGTTTTTTGGGTGGCGCTCAGGCTTGCCGAAGGCGCCTCTGTCGCAGGCCCAGGCCCTTCCTGGCTATGGCCCATCGCGTCGGCGGCCTTTTCAGCGTCATCGAGCGCTTCCGCGGAGAGAAATGAGGAGCCAGGATCTCGTTGAACGCGGCTCGCATAACGCAACACCCAACCCACGGCCATGGCAGTCAGAACCACCCACAACAGCAACCGAAGACCTATACCTTCGCCGATAGAGACGCCGGCCTCGCCTGCTGCCACACCAATCGAAAACGGGTTGACCGTGGATGCCATCACGCCGACCAGCGCGCCAAGAATGATCATTGCCGCTGTGACCAGCCGGTCATAGCGCAGAGCGGCCATCAGCGGCATGAACAGCGCGTAGAAACCCAGAGTCTCGACCGAAAAACCCATGGTGGAGCCCAGGAGTGAGAACAGCACCATCACCGAGGCAATCAACAGCCAGCCCTTGTCGCGCAACCGATGCGCCAGCGCTGCCACCGCCACCTCCAAGGCTTTCGTAGAGAAACTCACCGAAATGAAGGCACCGATCGCCATGATGAACGTGATCACGCCGATCTGGCCGAACAAGCGCCCGACGGTTTCGGTGTCGACAAAGCCGGATTCGACGTTGCGCAGGCCGTACACACCGTTGACGGGAGCCAGCACCAATTGACGCACCAATTCGGTCGAGCTGAGCGGGGATGGCGTTCGCTGGTAAGTGCCGGGGATCGGTGAGCCGTCGGTGTCAACCTGGTACTGGCCCGAGGGAATGAACAGCGCGGCCACCCACACGAGCAATGTGACGATGGCCAGCGTGGCGACGGCGCCGGGAAAGCGCGAGTTGCTGCGCGGCGGACGCGCTTCTGCGTCGACGTCACTGGTGGCCATGGCTGTCTGCAGAGTACATTCGGTTCGCATCGAGCGCCATCGTCACACGCAAAGCAGCCTCATCTGTCAAGGATGTGGACGCCGAATTTTCCGCGACCATCGGTGTCGCATTTGTCCACAATAGTTTCGTGTGCATGACATGAATTGCAATGGTCATATGGGGCGGCGTGTTATGGATGACGTTCCGGCGCACCGCACGGAACCCGTCCTCGTGGCACGAATGCACGGAACCCTTGAAAGGCTGCTTTGCCGTGATCAGTTGAGGCATTCAACGGCTCGTTGAATTGTCTCAGACGCCCGGCAGGGCATCCGCGTCAGTTTGCCCCGACGCCCGCAGTTTCGCTTCTGGCGCGTCAGGGTCCCCAATCTGTTTCAGAAGTCCACCGGATCACGGATGATCGGGCAGGTCATGCAGTGGCCACCGCCACGGCCTCGGCCGAGTTCGGCGCCAACGATCGTGATGACTTCAATGCCTGCCTTTCTCAGCAGGGTGTTGGTATAGGTGTTGCGATCGTAGGCGTAAACCACGCCGGGCGAGGCGCAGACCAGGTTGGCGCCGCTGTCCCACTGGGTGCGCTCGCGTTGGTAGTCACTACCGCCCGCTTCAACGACGCGCAGTTTCTTGAAGCCCAAGGCTTGCGCCACAACGTCCACGAAGGGCTTCTTTTCGGCGTGCAGTTCCACACCGCTCGGGTGGTTGCTGGGGCGATACGAGAAGGTGGTCGTCTGGTTCATGAAGTCGGGCGCAAGCAGCACACAGTCGCGGTCGGCGAAAGTGAACACGGTGTCCAGGTGCATCGCCGCGCGAATCTTCGGCATCGCAGCGACGATCACACGTTCGGCGGCGCCTTTCTTGAACAGGGTCGCGGCAAGCTGGCTGATGGCCTGGCGCGAGGTGCGCTCGCTCATGCCGATCAGGACGTTGCCCTTGCCGATCGGCATGACGTCGCCACCTTCCAACGTGGCCAGACCATGATCTTCGGTCGGGTCGCCCCACCAGACGTTGACCTTGCCTGCAAAATCAGGATGGAATTTGTAGATCGCCGTCGTCAGGAGGGTCTCTTCGTGGCGCGCAGGCCAATACAGCGGGTTCAACGTCACCCCGCCGTAGATCCAGCAGGTGGTGTCCCGCGTGTACAGGGTGTTCGGCAGAGGGGGCAACAGGTACTCGGTGGCACCCGCAGCCTCTTTGACGACCTTCAGTGCCTTGCCCCCAGCGGATTCGGGGAAATCGAGCGTCGACAGCCCGCCGATCAGCGTCTCGGCCAGCGCGCGGTTATCGAGGCCCTCAAGGTAACTGCGCAGCTCATCGATGAAGCCCAGGCCGACCTGGTTCGGTACCACCTGGTTGTCGAGAATCCACTTCTTCCCCTCGGGTACGGCCACCGTTTCGGCCAGCAGGTTGTGCATCTCCACCACTTCGATGCCACGGTCACGCATCTTCATCATGAAATCAAAGTGGTCGCGCTTGGCGTTTTCGACCCAAAGCACATCGTCAAACAGCAGTTGGTCGCAGTTGCTCGGGGTCAAACGGCTGTGCGCCCGGCCGGGTGCACAGACCATGACCTTGCGAAGCTGGCCGACTTCCGAGTGCACACCGTACTTGACTTCGTTCTCTTTTGCTTTCGCTTTCGCTTTCGCCATGGTGATCTCCGTGGGTTGAACTAGATGGAAATAGTGCCGGTCGCCAGACCGTAAACACCGTAGATGCCAGTTGCCAGAATCACGCCGAAGGTGACCCAGTCACTGGTTTTTTCGAACACCGGTTTGCCCTGCTCGCGCCGCGCGATGAAATACAGCACGGTACCCGGCGCAAACAGGATCGCCGAAAGCAGGATGAACTTCAGGCCGCCAGCGTAGATCATGAACAAGGTGTATGCCACGGCGAGCGAGGCCAGGATCAGGTCGCGCTTGCGCTCGTCCGGGCGGACGTCGTAGGTATCGCCGCGCTTGGCGATCATGAGGCCATAGGCGGCGACGAACAGGTACGGGATCAGCGTCGTGGCGCTGGTCAGGTTCAGCATCAGCGAAAACGCGTCGCGCGACCAGTAGGTGGAGATCACGATCAGCTGGATGATGATGCTGGTGGACCACATGGCCACCACCGGCACGTTGTTCTTGTTCACCTTGGCAAAGGCCTTCGGCATGTCCTTTGAGCGGCCGGCGGCGAACATCACCTCGGCGCAGATCAGCGCCCAGGCCAGGTAGGCGCCCAACACCGACACCAGCAGGCCGACGCTGACGAAAATCGCGCCCCAGGGGCCGACCACCGACTCCAGCACCGCGGCCATCGAGGGCTGGCGCATGCCCGCGATGTCGGCGCGCTGCAGAACCGCGTAGGGCAGCAGCGTTACCAGCACCATCAGCGTGGTGACAATGATGAAACCCAGGATGGTTGCCTTGCCGACGTCGGCGCGCTCCTTGGCAAAGCGCGAATACACGCTGGCCCCTTCGATGCCGATGAACACGAACACCGTGACCAGCATCGTCGCTTTGACCTGCTCGAACAGTCCGACCGTCAGGTCGCCGCCGTAGAAGTTGAAGCGGAAAAGGTCCAGCTTGAAGGCGACGAAGCAGATCACGATGAAGACCATGATCGGAATGACCTTGGCCACCGTGACGATGCTGTTGATGAAAGCCGCCTGCTGCACGCCGCGCAGGATCAGGAAGTGGAACAGCCAGATACCAATCGAGGCCACGGCGATCGCGACCGCCGTGTTGCCGTCACCAAAGACCGGGAAGAACGCGCCCAGTGTCGATTTGATCAACACCCAGTACGACACGTTGCCGATGCAACTGCCGATCCAGTAGCCAAACGCCGACAGGAAACCCGGGTAGTCGCCGAAGCCTTCCCGTGCGTACGCGTACACGCCGGCGTCGATATCCGGCCGGCGCTCGGCGAGCGCCTGAAACACCCGCGCCAGCATGTACATGCCGGTACCGGCGATGAGCCAGGCGATGACGGCGCCCAAGGGCCCGGTGGCGTTGGCGAAGGTGCGCGGCAGCGAGAAGATGCCAGCACCCACCATGCCGCCCACCACCATGGCGGTGAGCGCCATCTTGGACATTTTTTGTTCAGCCATGTTGTCTCTCTTTCATGTTTGTCGCCTTGAAAGCATGATACCGGTCAAGTGTTGCAGGCTTCGCAGATCAGAACTTCACCGGAACCCGCCGGGCCCGGCGAAGCTCCGGTCAGCTTTCAAAAATCCCTGCGCAGGGTGATCCAGATCTCGGTGGAACTGTAGTTATTCGCCAGGATGTTGCTCCGGTCGCGGATATAAAGAATCTCGGGGTTCAGGGACCATTTGGGCGCAAACTGCCAGGTCAGTCCGCCGCCGACCTCGTACAGGTTGTCGTTGCGGGTGCCGATGCCGACCAGCCGGTCGCCTGGCGCGCCGAGTCGCTCGATGTTGTAACGGTCGTTCTGCCACCAGAACATGGCAAACCCGCCCAGGTTCTCGGTGATGCTGAAGTTGAGCGAGGGCGACAGGCCGAAGAAGTTGGCGTCGCCGTCGGTGCGCTCGGTGTTGAACTCGCGCCCGGCCTGGCCGGCGAGCGTGAAGCTGGCCTTGCCGTCGAGCAGCGAACGTGTCCAGCTGCCCGTGGCCTCGACGATGTTTCGAGTGCGTTCGCGCAGCCGACCGTTTGGGTAGCGGCGCTGGCGTACTTCCAGCCCGGCGGCCACCTGGTTGTTCTCGTCCAGTCGCAAGCGATAGTCGCCGTAGACCCCGAAGTCGTTGCGGTAGAGGCCCTCGCCGCGGTAGCTGACACGGCCGCGCGCGCCGGCAATCCAGTTGCCTTCGCCGACGTTGCGGCTGACGGCGCCGTTCCAGCGCAGGTCGGAGTCGTTGCGCCGGTCTTTGGGCTCATAGTCGCGGAAGCGGTAGTCCAGGCTGCCGACCAGGGCGTAGCCGTCGTCCATCTCGTAATTCAGGCGACCGCCGACGCGTGCCGCGTAGAAGGGGTCGTTGCGCGGCCCGCCGCCGACGGCGCCGACGCGGTAGTTGCCGTAACCGATCATGGCGTAGCCGCTGCTCAGCAGCCGCCGGCCTTCGGCATAGCCGCTCGCCGCCTCGGCATAGATCTCGGCCTGCGATTCCAGGTCGGGCGGCAGGTCGTCGAAACGCAGCACGGTCTCGAACTCGATCTTCGCGCGGGCATAGTCGCCCAGTGCTAGGTAGGCCCGGCCCAGGCCGAGGTGGGCTTCGACCGAATTGGGCGATGCGGCCAGGCTGCGCCCGAAAAACGTTACGGCCTGTTCGGCCCGGCCAGCCCTCAGCGCCGCTTCGCCAAGCATCCGGTTGAAACCGGCGTCTGCCAATTTGGCAAGTTCGAACGGTATCAGCAGATCAAAGGCCGCCTGGTATTTTCCTTCGCCCATGAGTTGTTTGGCACTACCGAGATCTGGGTCAGCAGCCAGTGCAGGAATGGTGCTTCCTAGCAGAGATGCCGCAACGATGACCGCTCGCAACACCGGTACAGGGCAGCAGGGCCGAAGCTTCGGTAACGGTTTGCAAATGGGATTCATCGTCGCTGTTCGGCGTGGGAATGAACTGCCGGCGCGGCCATCATAAAGGCCTTCAAGGAAAAAGAGGGGGGATGCTGAACAACAAAATTAAACAACCACCAGCTTAAGCTGAAGGGTTTTGGATTACCTGGCTTTCCAATGGTCTGCAACCACCGCACTTGCGACCGCTCGGCAAGAAAAACGTCCCTACCTCGACGAGGGACCATTGATGAGTACCCCGTGGGACTCAATACCCGCTTCGGAGCGAAGCCTTGACCGACTGCTGATGGCCGTGACGTGCCTACGACTCTTGGTGACTGAATGGCTCTTGTCGCTGCAAACCGGCTGTTCGAGCTGTGGCCCTAGAGGTTCACCCTGGGTCAGATCAGGACTTGGCAAAGTGCCACGATCAACTGGGTTCCCAACAGCATGCGCGTCTTGATCCATCCGACAACGCGGCGCCAGGGGCTGCATAGGCATTTCCGGAGAAATTTCAAGCTTTTTTGGCATCATCCCAGCGTCGGATGGTCTTTGATTGCTACTTAATCAGGAGTTTTCAGCGGGTTGGGAAAACGGTCTGGCGGCTCCAGGGCCGCTGTCAGGCGGGTGTTGTTGAGCCTCGCTTGCGCGTTGCCAGTCCGGTCAGCGCCAGCGCGTGCAGGTCCACCCGCGCCTGCAGCCGGATCGCCAGCAGGTACAGGCCGCCGAACTTGCGCTGCAGCAGCATGGCGTCGGCCGGGGGAATCTGCCAGAAATCCCGGTCCAGGCCCAGTTCGATGCCGCGCGAGCGCAGGCGTGGCAGCACGTCGCTGGCGCCGAAGTCATAAGGGCCTTCGCGTGTGAAAGGCTCGATGGCCAGCTCGCCCATGTCCAGGATGGTCTGGCGGTGCCGGTCCTGCGTGGCGGCGTCGTAGTAACCGATAGCCATCGCAGCCGCGTCCATCATGTCACGGTCACCGGTGATCGCGCCTTTCATGAGCCGGCGAAATTCGTTGGCCATGGTGGCCTTGTACGGGCGGGTGGCGCCGAAGTCCAGCAGGATCAGCTGGCCCGTTTCAGCGTCGTAGCGGTAGTTGGCGAAGTTGGGGTCGGTCTGCACCAGGCGGAACTCGAATAGCTCGCGCAGCAGCAGCGCGAACAGCAGGGTCATCACGCGGTCGCGCTCTTCCTGGGGCGCGTCGACCAGCGATTCGACCGGCACGCCGCCGACCACCGACATGGCCAGCACGCTGTGCGTCGTCAGGTCGGCGTGCAGCTGCGGCAATTGGTAGTCGGGCGCATCGTCCAGCAACTCGCCGTAGCGGCGCAGGTAGTCGCCTTCGCGGATGTAGTCGGCCTCGTCGTGCAATTGCCGCTTGGCGTCGCGCAGCAGCGGCTTGATGTCCAGCTCCTTGGGCAGCAGGCCCGACACACGAAACAGCGTGGCCACGTTGTCCACATCGCTGTCGATGCTCTCGCGCACACCGGGGTACTGGATCTTGATGGCCATGTCGCGGCCATCCCTGGCCAACGCGCGGTGTACCTGGCCGATGGAGGCCGCCGCCATCGGCGTGTACGAGAAATGCTTGAACCGCTTTTCCCAGCCTTGGCCCCACTGCGCGTCCAGCACGCCCTTCACTTGGGTTTTGGGCATGGCCCGGGCGTCCGAGCGCAGGCGCGCCAGGATCTCGGCCAGCGCGGGTGGCAGCAGGTCGCCGGACTCCATCGAGACCAGTTGCCCCACTTTCATGGCCGCGCCGCGCAGCTTCGCCAGCTGGTCGGCGACGCGGCGTGCATTGGCCGGCGTCAGCAGCAGGTCACTCATCTTGGGGCGATTGCCCTGGGCCAGCTGGCGCACGCCTTCGGCCATCATGCCGCCGGCGATGCCCGTGGCCATCCAGCCCATGCGTGCCAGCCGCGAGCCGCGCCCGCTGGGCACGGCCAGCGTGGGCGCGGCGGATCTGGTGGACCTGGGGGATTTGGGATCGCGGGGGGTGTTATCTTCCTGCAAGCGGATGTCCTTGGTTCGTGCCGGCTTCGGGTTGGCTGTCACGGCTTGGACAGACGGCGGCGGGCGCTGCCTTTATAAGGGGGCGGATGCGGGCCCTTTCAACAGCCTGCTCATTACAACAGGAGATGATTCCCTATGCGCAAAGCCCTGAAATGGATCGTGCTCAGCCTGCTGGCGCTGATCGTCATCGCAGCCCTGGGCGGCTACCTGATGGTGCGCTCCGCCGGCCACCCCAAGGTGAATGGCGACCTGAAACTGAGCGGCCTGACGGCACCGGTCAAGGTCATGCGCGACGAACTTGGCATTCCCTACATCTTTGCGGCCAACACGCCCGACCTGCTGCGTGCCCAGGGTTTTGTCACGGCGCAGGACCGGCTCATGCAGATGGAACTTTTCCGTGCCACCTGGCGCGGTGAACTGGCCGCCACCTTCGGCCCGGATGCGCTGCCCAGCGACACCCGCATGCGCGTGCTGGGCATGCGCCGCAACGGCGATCGCCACGCGCTCAAGCTGGATGCGACTTCGCGGGCGTACCTGCAGAATTTCGCGGACGGGGTGAACGCCTATGTCAAGGAGCAAGCCGGCGACCATCCGGTGGAGCTCAAGGTGGCCGGCCTCAAGCCCAGCCCCTGGAGCGTGGCCGATCTGGTGACGCTCGTGCATTTCATCCACTACACCCATTCGACCAACTTCAAGGCTGAGATCGTGGGGCAGAAGCTGATCGACAAGCTGGGGCTGGCGCAGGCCAAGGAGATCATGCCCCTGACGGTGAATCCCGACTGGGGCGCCAAGCCGGCACCAGCGGGCGCCACGGCCAAGGCGGGTGACGACGGCATCCGGCTGGGGGTTGACTGGACGCATCTGTCGGTGTCCCCGGAGACGCTGAACCACCAGGGCCTGGGCTCCAACAACTGGGCCATCGGACCCAGCCGCTCTGCGTCGGGCAAGGCGATGGTGGTCAACGATCCGCACCTCGACAGCCGCATCCTGCCTGGCTACTGGTACCCGGTGGGCCTGTTCACGCCCGACATCCAGGCCATCGGGGCGGCGCTGCCCGGCATGCCTGGCATCCTGGTGGGCCGCACCAAGCATGTGGCCTTCGGCGTGACCAACGCCTATGGCGATGTGCAGGACGTCTACATCGAGACGCTGGACCCGAATGACAAGTCGCGTTATCTGCACGCCGGCAAAAGTACAGCCTTCACCGTGGTGGAGGAGACGATCCGCATCAAGGACAAGGCGGCGCCCGGCGGCGTGCGCGAGCAGCCGCTGCGTATCCGCTACACCGTGCATGGCCCGGTGATCAGCGACCACCCGGGCCTGGGCTCGGGCGGCGACAAGATCCTGGCCCTGCGCTCCACCGACGCGGAAGTGCTGGCGCCGGTGCTGGGCATCGAGGGCCTGTTGAGCGCGCCGGACGCGGCGGCCTTCGACCGCGAGGTGCAGAAGATCGACCTCATGATGTTCAATTTCGTGTTCGGTGACGACAAGGGCTCGATCGGCCACCGCGCCAGCGGCGCGGTGCCGGTGCGCGCCGGGGCCGACGGTAGTCTGCCGCGCGTGGCGCCGACCGACGGCAGCGACGACTGGACCGGCTACATCCCCAAAGACCGCATGCCCGGCATGATCGACCCGCCGCGCGCCTGGGTCGGCACGGCGAACCACGACACCACGCCCCAGGGCTACCCCTGGTACTACACCAACTACGTCGCGCCGGACTACCGCTATCGCCGCATGGGCCAGGTGCTGGGCAGCGCGAAGCAGATGACGGTGGACGACCACTGGAAACTCATGATGGACGACCGCAACCTGCAGAGCGACCCGCTGCGCGCGGCCATCATTGCCGCGCTGAAGGAGGACCCGACGCAGCGTGAACTGGCGGCACTGCTGGAGAAGTGGGACGGCGTGGACCGCACCGAGCAGGCAGCGCCGCTGCTCTACCAGGCGCTGTACCGCGAGATCGCCATCGGCACCTTCACAGACAAGCTTGGCGAGGACGTGGCCAAGGACATGCTGTCGACCTGGTATTTCTGGCAGCAGCGCTTCGATGCGCTGACCGCCACGCCCGATTCGCCGTGGTTCGACGATCCCCGAACGAAGGACAAGCGGGAAACCCTGGCCGACGTGATCCGCGCCGCCGCCCCG
The DNA here is from genome assembly GCA_011391595.1 of Hydrogenophaga sp. GTDB lineage: Bacteria > Pseudomonadota > Gammaproteobacteria > Burkholderiales > Burkholderiaceae_C > JAABQG01. The sequence goes on along the minus strand of JAABQG010000064.1, from coordinate 5,181 downwards.
CGCGCCCGCGCCAGCATCGAGGCGCTGCAGGGCAAGGACCCGGCCGCATGGAACTGGGGCAAGGCGCACGAACTGCGCTTTGTCAGCCCACTGCGGCGCAAAGGCTCGGGCCAGGAACTCGTCGGGGGTTTTTCGGTGCCGCGCCCTGGCAGCGGCGAGACGCTGAATCGTGGCGTGTACGACTTCCAGAGGCCGTATGACGTCAACTTCTTCCCGTCCATGCGGGTGGTGGTTGATTTTGCCGATCCGGACAAGATCAATGCTGTGGTGGCTGGTGGCGTGAGCGAGCGGCATTTCCAGCCGCACCAGAACGACCAGGCCCGGATCCTGGTTGCGGGCGAACGTCGCTCCTGGTGGTTCAATCCGAAACAGGTCGAGGCCAATGCCAAGTCCCGCATCACGCTGTCGCCCTGACCCGGCGCCCTGAGGCGGTCAAGCCACGATCGCATCGACGCATCGACATGCCGGTCCTTCGCACGCCCGCCTTCCTGCAACTGCTGACGTCTACGCTGGGGCTTTTCCGGCATGCGCGGCGCGGCCTGCAAGACCCCTCGACGCTGCCGCGCATCGAACGCTCGCTGGCTGACGCCACGCTCGATCCGGCCTGGCTGAAGGCCTATGCCGATTGCGTGGGCCTGAAGGTCGGCGCCGCACTGCCGCCGCTAGCGCTGCAACTTGCCGCGGCGCCGCTGCACATGGCCATCCTGGGCGATCCGCGCTTCCCGTTTCGCGCGCTGGGGCTGGTCCACATGGCGCAGCGCGTGACGCAAACCCAGGCGATTCCGCAGGATGCGACTCTCGATCTGCTGGCGTACAGCACGGACGCGCGCTGGGAAAGGCGCGGCATGAGTTTTGCCCTGGTGACCGAGGCGCGTTGCGGCGGGGAACTCGTCTGGCGCGGCGAGACGCGGGCTCTGGCGCCTGGCAAGACACTTGCGCCGGCTCAAGCGGCCGCGGCCAGCAGCACGGATGAATCGGCCGGTGGGGCGCCGGCGTGTGACGAACGGGTCCACGTGCCCGAATCCACCGGCCGACACTACGCCGCCATCGCCGGTGACCTGAACCCGATCCACCAGCATGCGCTGCTGGCGCGCCTGTTCGGCTTCCGCCGGGCCATCGTGCACGGCACCTGGACGCTGGCCCGCGCGCTGGCCCTGGCGGAGCTGCCTCGCACCGACGCCTTTACGTTGGAGGCGAAGTTTCGCCGTCCGGTGGAACTGCCCTCAGACATCCTGGTGCGCGCGTGGTTCGGCAGGCAAGGACGGCCCGACCGGATCGAGGTTTCCAGCTGCGATGGGGCCAAGCTCGGCATCAATGTCCAGATTGTTGAACCCTGTCCCCAACCGTCGGGTCATCCTCTGGCGCGCTCAGAAAGTCCGCTACCGAAAACTGCGCCTGCTCGTTGAGCGTCAGGTTGAAATGATCAGCTTGCGGAATCTCCAGATAAAGTCCGCGAGGTAAGGCTTGGGCGAGCCGGGGTCCGGTGCCCAGTACCGGGTCCTGGGCGCCGCTGACGACCAGAACCGGGCAGACGACTGTGCCAGCCTCGGCCAGCGTGCAGGGCGGATAGTCGCCGCGCGCTGCCGCCGCGGCAGCGACGCGGTCCCCGCTCACCTTGGTGGCGAAGCTCCAGTACGTCGCCACATGCTTGGGCAGGTCGACCGGGTAGTCTGGTCGGTCCAATGCCTGCGCCAGTTTCGGCGCGATCTCGGACTGCGTGAACGGCGGAAGTCCGATGAGCCCGTCGCCGGTTGCGATCAGCACGCCGCGCGTGAATCGCTCCGGATGGGTGTGCAGCAGGTGCAGCGCAACCACGCTGCCCAGCGAATAGCCCATCAGCGAAACGCGATCTAGCCCCAGGTGATCGAGCAGTGCGATCACGTCATCCGCCAGATGGGTCGTGCCGTAGGCGGATGAATCGTGCGGCTTGTCGCTTTGGCCGTGGCCGCGGAAATCCATACCGATCACCCGCAGGGCCTGGCCGCACAGCCGCTCGATCCATCCGTAGGCGCCAAAGTTGCCGGCAAAGCTCACGCAAATGCCGTGCAGCAACACGACGGGCAGTCCGCTGCCATGCGTTTCATAGTGGATGGAAAAACCATCGCGTGAAAAATGGGACATGCACGAACTCCTCGCGGTGGGTTGGCCAATATAGCCCAAGCCGGCGTCCCTTGGAGCCGGGGAGCGGCGTCAGTCCAGAAAGCGTACGCCGGTCAGCTCTTCGGAGACCCCCCACAGCTTGGCCGCCACCGCCTCGTCGCGAGATCGGCGGCTGGAGCCGACCTTGCCCGGCGCGCCACGCATCTCCCCCATGGCCTGTGGGCCGCAGTAATCACCGCCCTGGATATCGTCGCCCAATGCAGCGTACAGCGTGGGCTGTGCGCCCCCGCTGGCGGACTGGAAGATCAGCTCGGTCAAGGGTGCGAACAGCTGGACGACCTTGGGCAGGTGCTGGAACAGGTTGGTGCTGGAAACTCCCGGGTGGGCCGCCACCGACAGCGTCCGGGAGCCCGCCTGCGTCAACCGGCGCTGCAACTCATAGGCGAACATCAGGCAGGCCAGCTTGCTTTGCCCGTAGGCCAGGCGCTTGTCGTACCTGCGCGTGAAGTGGAGGTCGTCAAAGCGGATGCCGCTCCACTTGTGCGCCAGGCTGCTCAGGCTCACGATGCGCGACTCCGGGGTCTTGACGATCAGTGGCAGCAGCAAGCCGGTCAGGGCAAAGTGGCCCAGGTAGTTGGCGGCCAGCTGGCTCTCAAAACCGTCTTCGCTGAGCGAGAAGGGCGGCATCATGATGCCGGCGTTGTTGATCAGCAGGTCCAGCGTGGCGTGGCGCTTTTTGTAGGCCGAGGCGAAGGCGCGGACCGACCTCAGGCTGCCCAAGTCCAGCGCCATGGATTCGACGCGGGCCTTGGGGTGCTGCGCCAGTATCGCGGCTTGGGCCGCTTCGGCCTTGCCGGCGTTGCGACAGGCCAGCACCACGGTGCAGCCCTTGCCGGCCAGGGCCAGTGCGGTCTCGTAGCCCAGGCCGATGTTGGCGCCGGTGACCACGGCGATGCGCCCCGACTGGGTCGGGGCCTGTTTCAGGGTCCAGGACATGGCGGAAACCTCGGTGGTGTCAAAAGCCGACCTTAACGGATCGTGGATTCCACCGGGCTCTGGCGGCTATTTCCTGGCGGCCTTGGCGGCGCGTTCGGCTGCGCGCGGGCGCTTGACTGGCGCTACCTTGGTCGCCGCCTTTTCTGTTGCCTTGGTCTTCGGAGCGACGGTCTTGGCGGGTGCCTTTTTGGCCGGAGTTTTCGACGCCGCCGCCTTCTTCGCCGGCGACTTGCGTTGGGCGCTCCGCCCGGTTGCGGCGTCCGCCGTTGTGATGGTCTTCAGCATCTTGCGGAACTCGCGATTGAACTCCGCGGTGATGGTCTCGGGGTCGGGCACCAGGTGGGCGTCGCCGATCACGGTCAGCCCGGCCATGCCCTTGTAGCTGAAGATGCTCACCGCCATGCCCAGTTGTTTGCCGGGATGCGGCGCCCAGGCCAGCATGCGTTCGATCGGGGCGCCGGCCAGGTACAACTCTTCGCGCGGGCCGGTGACGTTGGTCATGACCAGGCTGGCCTTGCGGCCGAACAGGTCGTTGGAGAAATCCTCCAGCACCTTGGGCAGGCGGCCCATCAGGTCGAGCAGGGCGCGGGTGGCCAGCGGCTCGGGCGAGCGCTTCAGGGCGTCCATGCGGGCCTTGGTCAGCGCGATCCGTTGATCGGCGCGGGCTTTGGTCACGGCCAGATCCAGCACCACCAGGCCGAATTCGTTGCCCAGCTGGCCCATGCGCTCGGGCGGACGCAGGTCCACCGGCACCATCGCGCGCAGCGTGGTGTTGTTCACGTCGACACCACGCCCCTTGAGATAGGTGCGCAGCGCGCCGGTCATCGCGGCCACCAGCACGTCGTTGACCTTGGCGCCATGGCGCAGGCCGATCGCCTTGATGTCGCTGACGGGGAAGGGCTCGGACCAGGCGACGCGCTTGGCCGGCGCGAACTCGCCTTTCAGCGGCGACGGGGGGTCGTCCTTGCGCAGCAGCTCGCCCATCAGCATGCCGGCGCCGGCGCCCAGTGCCAGCGCGCCCCGCGCCGCGCCCGCGACGGCATTGATGGCCGGCGCCAGCAGGCCCTTGTCGGCCTGCGCGAGGCGCTTGCCCCGGGGGTGCGGCGCTTGCAGGGGCGGTGCGCCGGGCGCCGGGTCGTACAGCCTCTGAAGCACGATCATCATGGCCGTGCCGTCGGCGATGCAGTGATGGCAGCGCATGATGAGCGCGCTGCCACCTTCGACATCGTCCACGACCCAGGTCTGCCAAAGCGGAATGGAGTGGTCGAGCGGGGCGCTGGAGATATCGTTGACCAGCGCGACCAGCGCGGCTTGGTTGTGCGGCGCGGGCAGGCCGATGTGGTGCAGGTGCTGGTCGATGTCGAAGTTGGGCATGTCCTGCCAGTGCGGCGTGGGCAGCGGGAAGCCGGTCTCGACCACGCGCTGGCGGAAGCGCTCGAAAGTCACCAGCCGTTCGCTGTAGACCTGGCGCACCCGCTCGAAGTCGAGCGGCTCTTTCGTCAGGGTGACGCCCATCACGACGGCGAGGTTGGCGGGGCCGTCGTTGTGGAACCAGGACGCGTCGGCGGCCGACATGGGGTAGGTTTTCATGATGTGTCTCTCTCGATCCCGCCATGTCGTGCCGCCGGGCGGGGCGGGGCGCCACCGGGCTGATATGTTTGGTGTCCATGCTAGTGCGCCCCCTGGCTTCTGCATTGACCGGCATCAAGGTCCCTGTCGTGACCCTCTGAACCGGACTGAATCGAATACAGTCGCCCATGATCCGGATTGCCGAAGCGTTTTCCCCGCCTGCATCCACCCCCCAGCCTTGTCCTGTGCCCATGATCCCCGCTGAAACCTTGCCTGTCACGGCCACCGACGGCCACCGTTTTGACGCCGGCCTGTTCCGGGCGGACAACGATTCCGCACCGGTGCTGGTCTTCCTGTCGGCGCTCGGCACGCCGAGCCGGGTGTACCGGGGCTTTGCGGCGGCGATGGCCGGGCAGGGCATCCACGTCTGCACCCCGGACTGGCGCGGCATGGCCAGCAGTTCGGTCCGTGCCTCGCGCCACCACGACAATGGCTATCGGCAGCTCGTGGAGATCG
>JAABQG010000063.1 GCA_011391595.1 Hydrogenophaga sp. | reverse complement strand
TTGCAGGGCAACATCAATCGCGCGCTGGAAAAGGCCGGCATCGTTCGTTTTACGGGCTGCATCGAGCAGTAGGGAATATCCAGTGCCGGGTTCGCCTTCCTGCACATTGAGTTCACCAAGCAGGAGTTGGTAAAAGAGCGCCGCATCCATCGGCGAGGTGGATGGCGGGGAATCCTGGACGGCGGTCGGCTTCGACGACTGCGCAATCACCCCCACCGGCAGACAAAGTGCTGCTACAAGACAGAATACAAGCTTCATCGACCCATAATAATCCAAGGCCGCCAGCCCTATCTCCGATGCCAGAATTGCCCGAAGTTGAAGTGACTCGCCTGAGCTTCGCGCACCGCATCGCGGGCGCACGCATTCTGAGCGTACGTACTGGAAAACCGCTGCGCTGGCCACTCGGCGCTGACGCTGGCGCTTTGCCAGGAATGAGCGTTGTCGCTGTGCGCCGAAGGGGTAAATATCTGCTTCTGGACCTGAGCGAAGGCTGGTTGCTGCTGATCCACCTTGGGATGTCTGGCAGCCTGCTGTTCTCGGCATCCATGCCTCCGGCTGGCGCGCACGACCATTTCGACCTCGTTACCACCCAGGGAATATTGCGTTTGCACGATCCGCGCCGGTTCGGTGCCGTGGTGCTTTCCCAGGGCGAGACGTCTGAGATGGCGGTCAAACTTCTTGGGCGGCTGGGTGTGGAACCCCTTGGTGACGGGTTTGGCCTGGCGGTGTTCCTCGCAGGCCTGAAAAGGCGCGATTCGCCCATCAAGCAGGTACTGCTGGCGGGCGAAGTCGTGGTCGGTGTGGGCAATATCTATGCATCCGAGGCACTTTTCAGAGCGGGCATCCGGCCCACGACGCGGGCCTCGCGAATCAGCGCGCGCCGCGCCGAGCGGCTATGGTCGGCAATACGCGACGTGCTCGCTCGTGCGGTTGAGCGCGGAGGAAGCACGCTGCGAGATTTTTCCAGCGCGCAAGGCCAGGCCGGGCATTTTCAGCTCGAGGCCATGGTCTATGCGAGGGCCGGTGAGCCATGCCGGCAATGCGGCAATCCGATCCGGGTGCTCAGACAGGGGCAAAGGTCCACCTTCTACTGCCGCGTGTGCCAGACCTGAGGGGCTATTCGGCGACGAAGTTTGCGGTGTTATATTGATCTGTTGCCGGAGGAAAAGTGGCTGCTTCATTCAATCAACAGTTCGACCAACATGGTGCCTGGCGACGGGAGTTCACCCAGCGCCTGAAACTGCTGGGCGACTGGATGAAGGACCACGAATTGCTCGATGCCGCACTTCAGGAGCGGCTTCATCGGCTTGAAGTCCAGGTTCGAGCCGACAAGGTCATGGTCGCCTTCGTGGCCGAGTTTTCCCGTGGCAAGTCCGAGCTGATCAACGCGATTTTCTTTGCCGACTATGGGCGACGCATCATGCCCGCGAGTGCGGGCCGTACCACGATGTGCCCCACCGAGCTGGGCTATGACGGCGGTGTCCCCGCCTGCTTGCGGCTCCTGCCGATTCAAACACGCCTGCAGCCCCAGGCGTTGATGGAGTGGCGCCTTGTGCCCGAAAAGTGGACACGGGTCGATCTGGATGTCAATGACGGCGCCCAACTGGCAGGTGCCATGGAGAAGGTGGCGGAAACGCTCCGGGTGACGAAAGACGAAGCCCGGGCGCTGGGGTTCTGGCATGACGATGCGCCTGCGGACAATCCGCTGATCGACGCTGACGGCAAGGTGGAGGTGCCCCGATGGCGCCACGCCCTGATCAATATGGCACACCCGTTACTCCAGCAAGGTCTGGTGGTGTTGGACACGCCTGGGCTCAATGCCATCGGAGCCGAGCCGGAATTGACCGTGAATCTGATTCCCCAGGCACAGGCAGCCGTATTTATCCTGGCGGCGGACACCGGTGTGACGAAGTCAGATCTGGGTATCTGGCGCGAGTATCTTGCGACTCAGCCGGACGCGGCAACATCCCGACTCGTGGTCCTCAACAAGATCGACACCATGTGGGATGCGCTCAGCACACCTGTTCTGGTGCGGGCACAGATCGAGCGGCAGCGAACGACTTCTGCGGAGATATTGGGCATCCCGGTTTCGCAAGTGATTCCTGTCTCGGCGCAAAAGGGATTGCTGGCCAAGGTGACGGGCGACAGATCCCTGCTCGCGGCCAGCCAGCTGCCCCTGCTTGAGCAAGCGCTGAGCGAAGGGCTGCTCGGCCAGCGTCAACGCATTCTCCAGTCGGCGGTCATGGGTGGCGTTGAGGATCTGCGATCAGAGGCGGTTCGGGTCGTCAATCTGCGGCGGCGCGATCTTGCCGAACAACGGCAGGAGCTCAAGAGCCTGCAAGGCAAGAACTCAGCCGTGATCCGGCAGATGCGCCTTCGAATCGAAAAGGAGCAGGCGGAGTTCGGTGGTAGCGGGGTCAGGATCCATGCGGTCAGATCAGTGCAGGTGAAGATGCTGCACGAGGTCTTCAAGTTGCTTGGTACCAGTTCACTCAAGCAGGAGCTTTCGACGCTCAATGCAGCGCTGCGACAGCCAGGGATCAAGTTTGGCGTCAAGAAGGCGTACGCGCAGACATTTGACCGTTTGCGTGAGGTCATGAACAAAGTCCAGTTGGTGAGCGATGAGTTGCACGCCATGCTCAATGCGACTTTTCAGCAACTCAACACCGAGTTTGGCTTTTCGCTTCAGACTCCGAGGGTAACTGACCTCAGCGTTCATTCTCGCGATCTGAATAGCGTGGAGAGGGGACACGTCCAGTATCTGGCCGTCGGCAACATCTTCAAGCTTGCCCAGCCAGAGTTCGCGGATCGCCTGGTAAGGGCGCTGGCTACACGTGTGCGCTCAATCTTTGAAACCGTGCAGACGGACGTCGAGACCTGGACCAAGGCTGCCATGGCGCAACTCGACGTGCAGTTGCGCGAGCGTCGCCGCAATTTTGATCGCCGGATTGAAGCCATTGAGCGTATCCAGCAGGCTGCCGGTGGGCTAGAGGAGCGCATTGCCGAGATCAATACGCAAGAGGTCTCACTGGTTCAGCTGGATGCACGCCTCAAGGAGCTGGTCGCCCAGTTCGTCAGCGAACCCGCGCCCGCGTTCCTCGCGCAAAAGCCCGACGTCGCGGCCGAGTGATGGGCGCGCCTGCCGATCTTTCCTTGCGGGTGGTGCAGTGGCAGCGTCAGCACGGGCGCAACAGTCTGCCATGGCAGCACACTCGGGATCCGTACAGGGTCTGGTTGTCCGAGATCATGCTGCAGCAGACTCAGGTCGGTACCGTGCAGGACTATTACGAGCGTTTTTTGGCGCGGTTTCCTGATCTGGCAACGTTGGCCGGGGCAGAGTTGGACGACGTATTGGGTCTGTGGAGCGGTCTTGGCTATTACAGCCGGGCACGCAACCTGCATCGGTGCGCGCAGGTGATCAGGGATCGGTTTGGGGGCGAGTTTCCGAAAACGGCAGCATCTTTGCAGACACTGCCGGGAATAGGCCGGTCGACGGCTGCGGCCATCGCGTCGTTCTGCTTCGGTGAACGTACTGCAATTCTGGATGGCAACGTCAAGCGGGTGCTTACGCGTGTGCTGGGCTTCGATGCCGACTTGTCGAAGGCGGCCAATGAACGGGCCTTGTGGACCTTGGCTGAAGGACTCCTTCCCCTTGATCGGCTTGAGCAGAACATGCCGCGATATACCCAGGGGCTGATGGACTTAGGGAGTGCTGTCTGTCTTTCGCGCAAACCGCTATGTGATGTTTGCCCACTTGCCGATCAATGCGTGGCGCGGTCGGAACGCCGGCCGGAGGCGTATCCTGTCAAAACACGCAAGCTCAAACGCAGTGCCGAGTCGGTCTGGTTGCTCTGGGCGCAGAACCATGAAGGTGCCGTTTGGCTGGAAAGGCGTCCCACACCCGGGATCTGGGCGGGCCTGTTCTGCATGCCAGTGTTTCCTTGCCAGCGCTCATTGGCTGCCGTAGTGCCAATGCAGCATCACGACGCACTGAACCCGCAAGCGGTCAAAGTCCATTCGCTCACACACAAAGATCTGCATTTACATCCTGTCAAGCTCAATATGGCCGACGAACTGCTGGAAACAGGCGATGGAGGTGCCTGGTTCAGTCCCGCCCGATGGCCTGAGCTGGGATTGCCGGCACCTGTCAGGAACCTGCTGGCGCCGTTGCGAGACTGATCCCGGTGGCGCATCTGATTTTGATCAGGCGATGTCGAGTTCCCGATGGCGTTTCAAGGTCGTCCAACGATGACTGAAATAGCGCGCCAGTTCTTCAACCAGGTATACCGAGCGGTGCTGTCCACCCGTGCAGCCAATGGCGACGGTGACATAACTACGATGATCCCGCGCGAGTGCACCGAGCCAGTTGTCAAGAAACGCTTGAATTTGGCGCTTCATCTGTTCGACATCCTTACTCTGGCGCAGATAGGTGGCCACAGGCTCGTCGCGCCCGGTCAGATCACGCAAGCCAGTCTCGTAGTGAGGATTGGGCAGCATTCGTACGTCAAACACATAGTCTGCGTCGACCGGGATGCCCCGTTTGAACGCAAACGACTCGAATACAAGGGTGAGTTGAGTCGCTGGTGCGGATATCAATGATTTGATATACCCCTGCAACTGCGATGAGCGGATGATGCTTGTGTCAATAACGTGCGCGTTTTCACGCAAATCCGCCATCAACTCCCGCTCAAGTTCGATGGCCTCCACAAGGGCTCGTTGCTGGTCTGCCTCGTCGCTTCGCGACAGTGGATGCCTGCGCCGAGTTTCTGAATAACGGCGCACCAACGTGTCGGTGGTCGCGTCAAGAAAAAGCGATTTGATCGTGGCGCCCTGCATGCGCAGCATCGCAAGCTGTTTGGGAACGAGGGGCAAGGATGTCGCACTTCGAACGTCCATCGCGATGGCGACCTTGTTGTCGCGGTGATGCTGTTCAAGGGCCACGAAGGGTTGCAACAGTTCTGGCGGGAGATTGTCGACGCAGTAGTAGCCGGCGTCCTCCAGGGCGTGCAAGGCGACCGACTTGCCCGAGCCGGACATTCCAGTAATGAGTACGACTTCCAGCATCATGTGGCAACACTCGAGCGCAAAGGTCTCGCGCGCCGTCCGCCTTCAAGCATCTCGCGGGCGTGTGCCAGAGTGGCGGCAGAGAGACTCTCACCACCAAGCATTCGCGCCATTTCCCGTACCCTGGTTTCTCCAAGCGCGGGTGAAACGGAACTGGCGGTGATGCCTGATTCGGAGTGTTTTTCAACCACGAGGTGATGATCGCCGCAGGCCGCAACCTGGGCAAGGTGCGTGACAGCCAGGACTTGCCGGTCCTTGCCAAGTTGCTTCATCAGGCGGCCTACGGTTTCTGCCACAGCACCACCGACCCCCGCATCGACCTCGTCGAAGATCAGTGTCCCTGCAGCTCCCAGCTGACTGGTTGTCACGGCGATGGCCAGGGCAATTCTCGACAGCTCGCCCCCAGAGGCGACTTTGCCTACCGGGCGAGGCGTGTTACCCGCGTGCCCGGCGACAAGGAAGACAACTTCGTCGAGTCCGCCCAGTGTGGGTTCGTCAATCCTGTGCAGTGAAATCTCAAACCGTCCACCGACCATTCCCAAGCCCTGCATTGCGGATGTCACCGCACGGGCCAATCTGGGCGCAGCTGCGTGACGTGCCTTTGAAAGGCGAAGGGCTTCGTTCATGTACGCATGATGGGCCGTGCTTTCCTCCGTCTCGAGGGCCCCCAGGTCCGCTGCCGCATCAAGACGCGAAGCTTCCTGCTTCCAACTGGCGAGAAGGCCTGGCAGCTCACCGGGGGCCCTCCTGTAACGCCGGGAAAGCGAGACCCAGAGCGCCATGCGCTCATCGAGTGCCGCGAGTCTCTCGGGATCAGGATTCGTCTTGCGCAGGTAGGCACGCAGGGAGTGCACCGCATCTTCGGCCTGTACCAGGCTGGAGCGCAGGACATCTGACAATTCGCGAAACTCCGGCTCGACGTTCGACTGACTTTCCAGCGTTGCGGTCGCGTGCGAAAGGTTGGCAATGGCGCCAATTTCGTCGTTTTCAATGGCCTCGATGGCTGTTTGCGCCGCATGTATCAGCGCTTGGGCATTCGACAGCCGGGAATGAACGGCGTTGAGTTCATCCCATTCCTCCGGGCCAGGCGCCAGCTTTTCAAGTTCTCCAATTTGCCAGCGAAGGCGCTCCCGCTCGTGCTGAAGGGTTTCCTGGGAGGCTCGTGCATCTTTGACTTCCTTCTGGGCTTTACGCCACAAGTGCCAAAGACCGGCCAGTGTGCTGGAGTCGATGCCCGCATAGGCGTCCAGCAGGGTGCGTACCGCATCTGGACGGGTGAGGCTCTGCCAGGCGTGCTGGCCGTGGATGTCAAGCAAAAAGTCCCCGAGTTCTCGCAACTGGGTTGCCGTTGCTGCGCTGCCATTGATCCACGCGCGGCTCTTCCCCTGACTGTCGATAGTCCTGCGCAGAAGCAATACATCGGTCGATTCGAAGCCAGCATCCCGCAGCCAGTCGCTGCAGATTTCAGGGCTGTCAAACTCGACGCTGATTTCGGTGCGGGATGCGCCTTCGCGGATTACGTTGCTGTCCGCTCGAGCGCCCAGTGCCAGCTGTATTGCGTCTATCAGGATCGATTTTCCTGCGCCGGTCTCACCGGTCAAGACCGTAAAACCCTTCTGGACGTCAAGATTCATTTCGCGCACGATGACAAAGTCACGCAGACTGATGTTTCGGAGTGCCACCTTCAGGAGCCTCCTTCATTCCAATGTAGTTTTCGTCGCAGGGTGTCAAAGTAACTCCAGCCGCGTGGATGCAGGAAGCGCACGCTGTGCTTGGACCGCCGCACCGTGATTCTGTCGCCGTGCAAGAGCGAGGCAAGCGATTGCATGTCGAAATTCGCACTGGCGTCCCGTCCGGCAACGATCTCAATGGCGACCTCAGCCTGATCCGACAATACGATCGGTCGGTTTGAAAGGGTATGAGGGGCAATCGGCACCAGGACCCAGCCGGGAATGGAGGGGTGCAAGAGGGGCCCGCCTGCTGAGAGGGAATACGCCGTCGCGCCAGTCGGCGTGGCGATGATCAGACCATCGGCCCGCTGATTGGCAACGAAGTGGCCGCTGACTTCGACTCGCAATTCAACCATTCCCGAAATCGCGCCACGATTGACCACCACGTCATTCATCGCAAGCGCATCAAATACGCAGATCCCATCGCGCATGACCCTGGCGTGCATCAGGCTGCGTTGATCCTCCTCATACTCGCCGCTGAGCATCGGCGTCAGTGTTGCCTGGAAATTCCCGAGTGGAATATCAGTAATGAATCCAAGGCGGCCCTGATTTATTCCGATAAGGGGCACGCCGTAGGGAGCGAGCTGGCGTCCGATTCCAAGCATTGTCCCGTCGCCGCCAACGACCAGCCCCAAGTCACAGCGGGCACCAATGCTCGGCACGTCCAGCAACTGGTAATCGCTGATACTTGCGTTCGCGGCTGTTTCCTTCTCGATCATGACCTCGCAGCCTTGGGACTGGAGAAACCGGGCCACATCTTCCAGCACATGACGCATCGAATCGGACTGACCACGTGACACATTGGCGTGGTATTTGCCGATCAGGGCAACCTGGCGGAATATGGAACTCATTTTCAAATTACATCATTAAAATCGATTCATGCTTGATGATCGTGCCAAGTTGTTGTTGAAAGCGCTGGTCGAGCGCTACATTGCTGACGGCCAGCCCGTAGGATCGCGCACGCTGTCCAGGGCATCGGGCCTGGAACTCTCGCCTGCAACGATTCGCAACGTCATGTCCGACCTCGAGGAACTCGGCCTGATCGCCAGCCCGCACACGTCCGCCGGACGAATCCCTACTGCGCGCGGCTACCGCCTCTTCGTGGACACCATGCTGACTGTGCAGCGCGAGCGGCTTGACACGCCCAGCCTTGCGCCCGACCAGCCCCAGAAGGTCATTGCCAATGCCGCCAATCTCCTTTCCAGCCTGTCCCACTTCGTCGGGGTAGTCATGGCGCCGCGGCGGACATCTGTTTTCCGGCACATCGAATTCCTGCGACTTTCCGAAAAGCGTTTTCTCGTCATCATTGTTTCGCCCGACGGGGATGTTCAGAACCGAGTCATTTTTACGCAGGCTGATTACACCCCGTCCCAGTTGATCGAGGCAGCCAATTACCTCAATGCGAATTGCTCGGGGATGGCGATCGAGCAGGTGCGTGAAAGATTGATGCTGGAGGTTGAGTCCCTGCGGGGTGAAATTGCCACCCTGATGCAGGCCGCCGTTCAGGCCGGTTCTGAGGCGTTGACGCAGGCGCAGGACGATGTCGTGATTTCAGGGGAGCGAAATCTCCTTTCGGTCAGCGATTTTTCTGGCGACATGAGCCATCTCAGACGGGCCTTTGATCTGTTCGAGCAAAAGACGCAGTTGATGCGGTTGCTCGATGTCTCCAGCCAGGCCGAAGGTGTTCGAATCTATATCGGTGGAGAGAGCCAGATCGTTCCATTTGAAGAACTCTCCATCGTCAGTGCGCCCTATGAAGTTGATGGTGTAGTGGTGGGCACGTTGGGCGTCATCGGCCCGACCCGAATGCCCTACGACCGGATGATTCAGATTGTGGACATCACCTCTCGCCTGGTAAGCAATGCCCTCAGCCATTTCAGGTAGACCTCATACAATGGTGCTGTTGAGGTAGATAGTTGGGGGGCGTTAGCTCAGTTGGTTAGAGCAGAGGACTCATAATCCTTTGGTCGTAGGTTCAAGTCCTACACGCCCTACCATTTTGCTGATGCTATAATTTAAAACTTAGCGGCTGTAGCTCAGTTGGATAGAGTACTTGGCTACGAACCAAGGGGTCGTGGGTTCAATTCCTGCCAGCCGCACCAGTTACGAAAAGCCTGCAATGAAAGTTGCAGGCTTTTTCGTTCGTGTCGCGGTTTTCTGGTGGAGGCGGTATGAGCAAGGCTTTTACGAGGGAGACCGAGGCGGATGAAGACGTTGACGAGGTCAGGCTCGCACCGCTGCCCGCTGGAACCCGAAACTACATCACGCCCGCTGGATATGCGCGATTGCGAGTCGAATTGCTCGCACTGATTGACAACGAGAGGCCCAAGGTTGTCGACATCGTGCATTGGGCCGCAAGCAACGGCGATCGGTCTGAAAACGGTGATTACATCTACGGCAAGAAACGCCTGCGGGAGATCGACCGCCGCATCCGCTTTCTGACGAAGCGTCTTGAAATTGCAGAAGTCACGGATCCTTCGACGCATCATGGCAATGATCAGGTCTTTTTCGGTGCGACCGTCACTTACCTCGACAACTTGGGCGTCGAAAGGTCGGTGACCATACTAGGCATCGATGAAGCCGACAGTTCCAGAAGTGAAGTCAGTTGGGTTTCACCGATAGCGCGTACCCTTCTCAAGGCAAGGGTTGGCGACCTGCTCAAATTGGTCACGCCATCAGGGGTGATGGAAATCGAGGTCCTGCGTGTCACTTATCCCCCTGCTGCGGAACACTGACTTTACGCGGACGGCTTGATCCTGCTAGCCAGGAGCACCGAAGGCGTTCGATTCAGGGTGCGGATGACGGCGTCCAGATGGGCACTGTCACGGACCGCAATGACAAAGCGCAGGTCGGTGGCTTCTTGCGCAGCTTCGTCGCCCATGTCCACGTGGACGATGTCCGCTTCTGTGGCTGCCAGTGCCGACGCCACGCGGGCCAGCACGCCCTTGCCATTTGAGACTGTGACGATCACGCCAGTTTCAAAGGGACGAGAGGGTTCATCTGACCACTCGACATGGATGAATCGTTCGGCGTCTTTATGCTGCAAGCGTTTGGCCACGGAGCAATCTGCCAAGTGGACCACCAATCCTTCACCGCGTCCGAGGTAACCGACGATGTTGTCCCCGGGCACGGGGCGGCAGCATTGCGCGTACTGTACCGAGGCACTTTCCGTTCCGTCGAGGGTGACCGCACCCTGCGACAGGTTTTCATGGGCAGAGTAGCGCTCCCGTGTCATGAGAACAGCGTCTGGCTTTTCGCCACGCTCGGACATCAGCGTTGTCAGTCGCTTTGCCACGATGCTCGCGATCCGCTTCCCCAGGCCGATGTCGGTCAGGAGTTCGGCCTTGGTCCGACTTCCGGTAAAACGCAGAAGTTTGTCCCAGATGACCTGATAGACCGGGTCGCTGCCGGGCAGCTTTTCCATGCCTTCGGCGCGAAGGGCCTGTGTCAGGAGCTTTTCGCCCAGCTCTTGCGATTCCGCCTGGGCCATTGACTTCAGATGGTGACGAATCTTGGAGCGCGCGCGGCCCGTTCTGACGAATCCGAGCCAGGCCGGATTCGGTGTGGATACCGGGGCAATGATGATTTCCACAACATCGCCGTTCCTCAGCTCGGTGCGCAGCGGAACTTGCTCGCCGTTGATTTTGGCTGCCGCAGTGTGATCCCCCACGTTGCTATGGATGGCATAGGCAAAGTCGA
Organism: Hydrogenophaga sp.; assembly: GCA_011391595.1. GTDB lineage: Bacteria > Pseudomonadota > Gammaproteobacteria > Burkholderiales > Burkholderiaceae_C > JAABQG01. Next base: position 6,608 of record JAABQG010000063.1, on the reverse strand, counting down.
CCACGGTGGCCCCGCGCGGCAGGGCCATGATCTGGCTCTTCGGTGTGAAAACATACACGGCATCGGGAAAGAGGTCGACCTTGACATGGTCCCAGAATTCAGCGGCGTCTCGGGTCTCGTCCTGAATATCGAGCAGGGACTGGAGCCATTTGGCACCCAGGCGGCTTGCGGCCTGGCCGTTGGGGTCGCTGGCCTTGTAAAGCCAATGCGCTGCAACGCCGGATTCGGCGACGACGTGCATCGCTTCAGTACGTATCTGGAATTCCACATTGACGCCAGAAGGGCCGACCAGTGTGGTGTGAAGTGACTGGTAACCATTGAGTTTTGCAATGGCAATGTAGTCCTTGAACCGACCTGGCACCGGCTTGTACATCTGGTGCAGAACGCCGAGGGCGGTATAGCATTCGGTCACGCCTGGAACGATGACGCGAAGCCCGTAGATGTCGGTGACCTGCGCAAAACTCAGGTGCTTCTCGTCCATCTTCTTGTAAATTGAATACAGAGATTTCTCGCGGCCGGCGATGCGCACTGTCATGCCGGTATCGGCAAACGCGGCCTCCACCTCCCGACGAACTTTCTGGATCAGGTCGCGCCGTCGATTGCGTGCCCGGGTCACCGCCTTAGACAGGACGGCATAGCGCCATGGTCGCAAATAGCGGAATGAAAGGTCCTGTAGTTCCCGGTAGGTCTGGTTCAATCCCAGCCGGTGCGCGATGGGGGCGTAAATCTCAAGTGTCTCTAAGGAAATCCGGCTCCACTTGGTCCTCGGCATGTCCGCGAGGGTTCGCATGTTGTGCGTGCGGTCCGCCAGCTTGATCAGGATCACGCGGACGTCGCGCGCCATGGCAAGCAGCATCTTTCGGAAGGACTCGGCCTGGCTTTCCTCGCGGGTGTGAAACTGCAGCTTGTCTAGCTTGGTAAGTCCGTCGACCAGTTCTGCAACCGGCGCCCCGAAGCGCTCAATCAGGTCTGTCTTTGTCACGCCGCAGTCTTCAATAGCGTCGTGCAGCAGGGCGGCCATGAGTGCCTGTGCGTCCAGTTTCCATTCGGTGCACTGAACTGCGACAGCGATGGGATGGGTGATGTAGGGTTCGCCGCTATTGCGCATCTGGCCCAGATGCGCCTCATCCGCAAAGCGATAAGCGCGACGGACCTGTTCGATATCACTCGATGAAAGGTAGTCGAGTCGGGCGGTTAAGGCCGCAAAGCTTGCGGCCGTTGCGTTGGCCGCGGCTACCGGACTTGCTTCAGGCGAACGAGAACCTGCCGGTGGTGCTGATTTTGGAGGGATGACCGCGCTCATGGCTCAACTGTAGCGCGCAGGAGCCCTGAATGGGCGTGGCAACAAAAAAGCACCGGAAACCGGTGCTTTCTGTGGGGAGGCGCAGGCTGCAGTTCAGCCGGGCACCTTCTTCAGCATTTCGAGGCCAATTTTGCCTGCGGCGATTTCCCGCAGAGCCGTCACTCCGGGTTTGTTTCGGCTCTCGATCTTTGGCGTGTGGCCCTGGCTCAGCATCCGGGCGCGATAAGTCGCTGCCAGAACCAGTTGGAAGCGATTGGGGATCTTTTGCAGGCAGTCTTCAACAGTGATGCGGGCCATGAAGGTCTCCAGTTAACTAATCGATGTTGAGGGCTTTGAAAGTTTCGGCACGGGCACGACGCTGGGCCGAATACTTGAGCCGTTGGGCATGAACGATCGCTTTGAGATCGAACAGGGCGCGTTCAAATAACTCGTTGATTATAACGAAATCGAATTCCCTGGCCTGCACCAACTCAAGGGCCGCATTGCGCAGCCGCAGATCAATCACGTCAGCGGTATCTTCGCCCCGCCGCTCCAGCCGGGAGCGCAGCTCCTCCCAGCTTGGGGGCAGAACAAAGATCAGAACGGCGTTGGTGAAGATTTTCTTGATCTGCAGTGCGCCCTGAAAGTCAATCTCCAGAATGACGTCGGCGCCCATCGCAATCCGTTCTTCAATCGCTTTCCTTGACGTGCCATAGCGATGTCCGTGGACGTGCGCCCATTCAAGAAAAGCCTCGCCCAGGACCATGGCATCGAATTCCTGCTCGGAAACGAAGAAGTACTCGCGACCGTGTTTTTCCTGGCCGCGCGGCGCACGCGTGGTGTGTGAGACTGAGGGCTGCACACCGGAGTCCAGCTCCATCAGTGCCTTGACCAGACTCGATTTACCTGCGCCACTGGGCGCCGCCACGACAAATAGGTTTCCTGGATAGTCCATTGCAAGCTCTGGTTGTTTTCTATTTTTCTATTTCTTAAGGCGGCGGAACCTTACTCGATGTTCTGAACCTGCTCACGCATTTGCTCTATGAGAACTTTCATGTCCACCGAAATCCGTGTGAGCTCGAGCGCAGAGGATTTGGAACCCATGGTATTGGCCTCGCGGTGCAGCTCCTGGATCAGAAAATCGAGTCGTTTGCCAATCTCGCCGCCCAGGGTGACAAGACGACCGATTTCTTTCAGATGGGAGTCCATGCGGGTCAGTTCCTCGGCAACGTCAATGCGGATGGCGAACGCGGTGGCCTCGGTCAGTGCTCGATCCTGCGCAGCCTCAGGCGGCGTGGCACCGTCTGTCATGGCCATGGCTTCCCTCCAGCGGTCAAGAAACCGGTTGCGTTGCTGTTCCACCAGCTGCGGGATCAGAGGGGCGGCCTGGCTCGCCAGTTGCTGCAACTGTGCAAGGCGGTCCATCAGCATGGCGGCCAAACGGGCTCCTTCGCGTTCGCGCGCCTCGAGCACCGCTGTCACTGCCCGGGCGGCCAGTGGCAACAATTCCTTGCCCCAGTCTGCAGCGTTTCCACCTTCACCGTTCGACAGGCGAAGCACGTCCGACACACTCAGGGGTGCGGCATCGGGCAGCCATGCGCGCACGTTGTCCTGAACGGCGTTCAGTCGCTGCAAAAGCCGCGTGGAGGGCTCCGGCAGTGGTGATGCGCCTGCCGCCTCGATGGCGGCGCGTACCTCGACCTTGCCCCGCTTCAGGTGGCGAGAGATGAGTTCCCTGAGTGCAGGCTCATGCTGTCGCAATTCGTCCGGCAGGCGAAAACTCAAGTCCAGAAAGCGACTGTTGACAGCGCGGATCTCCAGCCCCAACCGGGTGCCACAAGGCGAGCGGGATTCGGCGCCAGTCGCGGAGTCAGCGGTGCTTTGCTGTACACCGGCATAACCGGTCATGCTGTAAACTGACATTGGTGTTCCCTATAGATGGCAGTGCGTGGTTGTTTCTAGTTCAATATCGGGAACCCAAGCCTGCGCCGGTAGTCAACCCATCCCAAATTATGTCAAAGGTCAAACCTGCTCCGCTTCCGCCCGATACGGTTATCGGGGGCTATCGCGTGGTTCGCCGACTTTCTTCGGGTGGTTTTGGCGTGGTTTACCTCGCCGTGGACAACGAGGGGCAGCAGGTCGCAGTCAAGGAATATCTGCCATCCTCACTGGCAAACCGGCCCCCGGGCGAGCTTCTCCCCCAAGTGCAGCCGGAAAAGCTTTCCTTGTATCGTTTAGGCCTCAAGAGTTTTTTTGAGGAAGGACGTTCGCTGGCGCAGATCTCGCATCCCTCTGTCGTGAGCGTGCTCAACTTCTTTCGGGAAAACGAAACCGTTTACATGGTGATGAATTACCTGGAGGGGGCGACCCTGCAGGACTTCATCATCACCGCGCGAGAACTCAAGAAGCAGAAGGTGTTCCGCGAGTCCAGCATCCGATCACTGTTCGACGAAATTCTGCGCGGCTTGCGGATCGTTCACCAGCACAAAATGCTGCATCTGGACATCAAACCGGCAAATATCTTCGTCACTGATGACAACCGCGCCGTGATGATTGATTTCGGTGCTGCCAGGGAAGTTCTCAGCAAGGAAGGCAACTTTATCCGGCCGATGTACACCCCCGGCTTTGCCGCACCCGAGATGTACCGTCGCGACTCGTCCATGGGGCCCTGGACGGATATTTATGCGATTGGCGCGTGTATTTATGCCTGCATGCAGGGATACCCGCCCAATGATGCCCCGCAGCGCCTTGAGAAGGACCGGCTGTCGCTTTCCCTTTCGCGCTTGCGTGGGGTCTATTCCGACAACTTGATCGAGGTGGTGGAGTGGTGCATGTCGCTGGACCCGTTGTCGCGTCCGCAGTCTGTCTTTGCATTGCAGAAAGAACTCAGCCGTGAGGGTTCACGGCGTTACACCAAGTTGAGCGTGGGCGAGAAGGTTCGACTTCAGTTTGACACCATGGTCACGGAAACCAAGAAGAACCTGGCCAAGGGCACTCGTTTTGGTGCAAAAGTGAAATGAAGTTCTCCGTCTTTCAGGTCAGCCGGAAAGGGGGGCGCGAAAAGAACGAAGACCGCATGGGCTACTGCTACACGCGTGCGTCGGGCTTGTTTGTGCTTGCCGACGGTATGGGGGGGCACCCGGAGGGCGAAGTTGCTTCCCAGCTGGCATTGCAGACGGTTTCTGCGCTTTTCCAGAAAGAGGCTCGTCCGTCAGTTGCTGATGTGCCTGGTTTCCTCAGATCAAGCCTGATGGCGGCGCATCACCAGATCATCCGCTATGCCGGCGACAAGGGCATGCTGGACACCCCTCGGACGACTTTGGTGGTGGCTGTCGTGCAGGACGGGTGTGCAACCTGGATTCACTGTGGCGACTCGCGGCTGTATCTGGTGCGGGACGGCGCTTTGCTGACGCGAACCCGGGACCATTCCTACATGGAGCATCAGCCGCCCGGCATCGTCAGGATGGACCGGATCAATCGCAACATCCTGTTCACCTGCCTCGGATCGCCCACGCGGCCCATTTTCGATGTGACCGGACCGGTGCCCCTTCAGCAGGGCGACAAGATCCTGTTGTGCTCTGACGGGTTGTGGGGCACCGTGGGCGAGGAAGAGATCGTGCAGAGACTCGGCGGTTTGCCGGTTTCCGAGGCGGTTCCTGAACTCGTCGAGACGGCCCTGCGAAAAGGCGGCGAACGCAGTGACAATGTGACCTTGCTGGCAATCGAGTGGGAAACCGCCAACGTCTTCGAATCGACGCAGGGCATTTCGACCGACAGCATCAGCGACGGTGTATTTGCTTCGACCATCCAGGCCGGCGTGCTTGACAGCCTGGTCGAAGAACTCGATGACGATGCCATCGAGCGATCCATTGCCGAGATCAACGAAGCCATCCGGCGTTCCGCGGCGCGCAAGACCTGAACCCGTGGCCCGTCGGGTGATCGGCAAGACCCTGCCGCCACTTTTTTTCCGAAAGCCTTCCGACCATGACTGATTTTGTTCGAGGCGGCGGTCGCACTGCCGATGCGCTGCGCCCAGTGCGCTTTACCCGCGGCTACACCATTCATGCCGAGGGCTCGGTGCTGGTCGAGTTCGGCCATACGCGGGTGCTCTGCACCGCGTCGGTCGAAGACAAGGTCCCGCCGCACAAGCGCGGCAGTGGCGAGGGCTGGGTCACGGCGGAGTACGGCATGCTGCCACGCGCCACCCACACTCGCGGCGACCGGGAAGCCGCCCGCGGCAAACAGAGCGGGCGCACGCAGGAGATCCAGCGCCTGATCGGTCGTTCCATGCGCGCTGTGTTCGACCTCAAGAAGCTTGGCGAGCGCACCATCCACCTTGATTGCGACGTGATCCAGGCCGACGGCGGCACCCGAACGGCGGCCATCACCGGGGCTTTTGTCGCGGCCCAGGATGCCGTGAATCAGTTGCTGGCGTCCGGCAAGTTGACGCAATTGCCCATCATCGACCACGTGGCGGCGATCTCGGTCGGCATCGTGGATGGCACACCGCTGCTCGACCTGGAATACACCGAGGATGTGTCCTGTGACACCGACATGAACGTGGTCATGACCGGTGCCGGCAACTTCGTGGAAGTGCAGGGCACAGCCGAGGGCGCGGCGTTTTCGCGCAAAGAAATGGACGCCTTGCTGGCGCTGGCCGAAAAGGGCATTCGCGAACTCGTTCTCCTGCAGGGCGATTCGCTCTCGAAATAGTAGCAGATGGAGACTATTCGACGCTGAAGAAAGACCTAACAGGTGATGAAAATCGTGCTCGCATCTAATAATCGGGGCAAGCTGGCCGAGTTGCAGGCCATGCTGGCCCCGCTGGATGTGGAACTGGTGCGCCAGGCCGATCTGGGCATTCCCGAGGCCGAGGAGCCCTACCGCACCTTTGTCGAGAACGCCCTGACCAAGGCCCGACACGCCGCGCGCGCCAGTTGTTTGCCGGCGCTGGCCGACGACGCCGGTCTGTGCGTGGACGCCTTTGGCGGCCTGCCCGGTGTGGACACGGCCTACTACGCCACGCAGTTTGGCTATGAAAAGGGCGATGACAACAATGTCCGTGCCCTGCTGGAGCAGATGCAGGGCATCGCCAACCGTCGTGCCGCGATGGTCAGCACCCTGGTGGCGGTGCGCAGCGCCGACGACCCGGAGCCGCTGATCGCTGTGGGCCGCGTGGTGGGCGAGATTGCGCGCGAGCCTGCGGGGACGAATGGCTTTGGCTTCGACCCCGTGATGTTCATCCCCGAGTTCGGCCAGACCTTTGCACAATTGCCAGTCGAGGTGAAGAACGCGCACAGCCATCGCGGCCAGGCGGCCCGCGCCA
>JAABQG010000062.1 GCA_011391595.1 Hydrogenophaga sp. | reverse complement strand
AGTGGTTTGCCCAGCGCGCGGGCGACACGCTGGCCGTGGCCTCCTGGAGCCGGTCCGGGCGTTACGCCAGCTTTGACCTGAATCTGCCGCCCGGCGTTGCGCGCGAAGTTTTCGTGCAGGTGCGCCACCGCGACCCGATCGGATTCGACTTGCGCATTGCGTCGGCCTCTGTGCTGGAGCAGGGTCGCAAGATCGATTACCTGCCGCTGGGCATGATCCTGGGCACCCTGCTGCTGCTGACCGTGTGGTGCCTGATCCAGAGTGGCATCCATCGCGACCCTGTCTACGCCTGGTACAGCCTGTTTGCCGCCACCATGACCCTGACCATGGCCTCGGTCACCGGCGTGGCCGGCCAGTTGCTGTGGAATCAGTCGCCATTCTGGGCCGACCGCGCGCAGGGGGCGCTGCCCATTGTCTTGTCGGGCATCAACATCCTGTTTCTGCGGCATCTGTGCTGCCTGGCCGCGCGTTATCCGAAAGTCGACCGGCTGGCCCTGGGGACGGGGGTTCTGGTTTTGCTGATGGGCGTTGCCTATCCCTGGGTCGACGGCTGGGCCACCAATGCCCTGGTTGCCTTCAGCCTGCTGGCCAGCGTGGTGCTGACCTTCGTGCTCGGCGGCCTGGCCTGGCGTCGCGGCGATCCGGTGGGCGGCTGGGTGCTGCTGGCGTATGCGCCGATGGCCCTGACGATCGTGGTGGTGGTGGTGCGCCTTTACGGGTGGATCACCGCGAGCTGGCTCACGTTCGATGCCAGCGCGGCAGCCTCGGCATTGGCGGTGCCCCTGTTGCTGGGGGCGCTCCATGCGCGCTCACGTGACCGCCACGGCGTGCGCACGCGCGTGAACAAGCTGACCGAACAGGACGCCCTGACCGGGCTGCTGTCTGACAAAGCCTTCCTGCGGCAGCTCACGACGACGGTGAAGGGCGCCCGGCTTCGGCGGGATGCGGCCGCGGTGGTGATGGTGGAACTGGCCAACCTGCAACAGATCCGGCAATCTTACGGCGACGCGATGGCCGAGCAGTGCCTGCTTTGGTCGGTCATCAAGCTCTACCGTGTGGTGCGCGAAGGCGACCCGGCCGGGCGTGTCGGCACCGCCAGCTTCGCAATCATCTTCGACGGTGTCAAGACGCGCGCTGAGCTGCAGGAGCGCATGGTCCGCCTGGTGTCGGCGGGGCTGACGACCTCGCGCGGTGTCAACCTGGACGTCCCGCTGCAGTTCAACGTGGCCTGCATGATGCTGAGCGAACACGAGACGACGCCGCCCCGCGTCTTGCGGCAGTTGCACCGCCTGCTGGCAAGAATGTCGCCCAGGACGCGCCGCCCGATTCGCTTCGTGGACCCGGTAAGTGCTTCGGCGCCCTGGTCGGACGATGTGGAGTCGGAGCTCGGCCCGCCCAGCACCGGACTGGGGCCGCTGCAGGGGTCCGGCTCTGGCAGCACCGGCGCCGCGGCACTGTCGGACAGGTAGCGGGCGCCCGGGCAGCCCAAGCGCCGGGGGGCCGATAATCAGGCTCTACCTGTTCAATGTTCACCGGAGCTATTCATGTCCTTCTCGCGCAGGGGCCTTGTGTCCCGCCTGTCTCGCACCGTTCTTGCCCTGGCCGCTGTCGGCGCGCTGGGGATTGCCAGCGCCCAGACCGCCAAGCCGGTCAAGCTCATGGTGGGCTTCCCGCCCGGCGGTGGCACCGACGCCATCGCGCGCATCCTGGCCGAGCGGCTCAAGGACGAACTGGGCGTGCCGGTGATCGTCGAGAACAAGCCTGGCGCCGGCGGCCAGATCGCGGCCCAGGCGCTGAAGGCCGCGCCGCCGGACGGCACCACGTATTTCCTGTCGCACGACCACACCATCACCATCCTGCCGATGGTCACGAAGAACCCCGGCTTCGCCCCGGCGACCGACTTCGTTCCGGTGGCCGGCTTTGCCACCTTCGTCAACGCGTTTGCGGTGTCTGGCGGCACGCCGGCCAAGTCGTTCAACGAATACGTCACCTGGGTGCGCACGCAGGGCGGCGGCAAGGGCTCGGTCGGTGTGCCGGCGCCCGCCTCGGTGCCCGAGTTCCTTGTCAAGGTCATCGGCGAGAAGAACAAGCTCGACCTCGTGGCGGCGCCCTACCGCGGCAGCGCGCCGATGATGGCCGACATGCTGGGCAACCAGATCGCCGCCGGCGTGGCTTCGGTGCCGGACTTCATCGAGAACCACAAGGCCGGCAAGGTGCGCGTGGTGGCGGTGCTGGGCGACAAGCGCCAGGCGGCGATGCCCGACGTGCCCACCTTCGCAGAGCTGGGCCTGGCCGGCTTCGAGGACGTGCCCTATTACGGCATCTTCGCCCCCGTCGGCACGCCCAAGGCCACGCTGGACCCGTTCGCCGCCGCTGTGGCCAAGACCATCGCCACGCCCGAGGTGCGCGAGAAGCTCACCGCGATGGGGCTGACAGTGGGCTTCATGTCGTCGCAACAGCTGGCCAGCCGCGAGCAGGCCTATGCCCAGACTTGGGCGCGCATCATCAAGAACAGCGGTTTCCAGCCACAGTGATGGCGGTCGATCCCCTGGCGCTGCGGGCGCTGGCGGACATTCGCCAGCAACTGCAGGCGCTGGGTGCGCGCCCCGGCCATGCGCAGCGCGTGCTGCGCCTTTGGGCCCAGGCCCTGCCGCAGGACAGCGGCCGCCGCAAGCTGGAGGACTTCCTGCCGACCGGACTTCGTGAGGCCTTGCCCGCATTGACGGATGCGCTGGGCGGCCTGGCGAAACTTGTTTCCGAACACCCCGCCGAGGACGGCTCGGCGCGCCTGCTGGTCGAGCTGGCCGATGGCCAGACCGTTGAGAGCGTGTTGCTGGCGCCGGGCCGCATTGCCGGTCTGTGCGTGTCCACCCAGGTGGGCTGCGCGGTGGGTTGCGTGTTCTGCATGACGGGCCAGGGCGGCCTGCTGCGCCAGCTCGGCAGCGCGGAGATCGTGGCGCAGGTGGCGCTGGCGCGCAGGCTGCGGCCGGTGAACAAGGTGGTCTTCATGGGCATGGGCGAGCCGGCGCACAACCTGGACGCCGTGCTGGAAGCGATCGACTTGCTGGGCACGGTCGGCAACATCGGGCACAAGAACCTGGTGTTTTCGACGGTGGGCGACCCGCGAGTGTTCGAGCGCTTGCCACTGGGGCGCGTCAAGCCGGCACTGGCGCTGTCGCTGCACACCACGGATGCATCCCTGCGGGCGCAACTGCTGCCCCGCGCGCCCCGCATCGATCCGGCTGATCTCGTCGAGCAGGGTGAGCGCTACGCGCGGGCAACGGGCTATCCGGTCCAGGTCCAGTGGACCTTGATGGCAGGCATCAACGACAGCGACGACGAAGTCGAAGGCCTCGTGCGCCTGCTGCACGGCAAATACGCGATCCTGAACCTGATCCCGTACAACGCCGTCGAAGGCCTCGATTTCCAGCGGCCCTCCTGGGCGCGCGCGGCGGAGATGGCGCGCACATTGCATCGTCGCGGTGTGCTGACCAAGCTGCGGCAATCGGCGGGGCAGGATGTCGACGGCGGCTGCGGCCAGCTGCGGGCACGCACGCTGGCCACCGAATCGCCGCTCGTGTTCGCGCCGGGCCGATCCCGCGACCATGGTCTGGCCCTTGCTCCCTGAAAACAGCATGAAACCAGCCCATCACCGCAGCGGCGGTTTCCGCAACAGCGACCCCGACATCGTGATCGGGAACTTCCCTTGGTACGAGATGGTCTGGCGCGGCCTGCGTGGCGATTTCACGCCGCTGTCCGATCCGGCCGGGGGCTACAAGGCCTTTGCACGCGAGTGGAGTGTGCCGGTGGATCACGTCCGGCTGGCGCAGCGCCAGGTCAAGCCGGTCGTGACCTGGCTGGGCCATGTCACGGTGCTGCTACAGGTGGCCGGGCTGAACATCCTGACCGACCCGACGCTGGCCGGCTTTGCGGGGCCTTACGGCCGCTTTGGCGCGCCGCGCATGGTTCCGCCGCCGCTGGTGCCGAGCGAGCTGCCGCCGATTGACCTCGTGCTGCTCTCGCACAACCACTACGACCATCTGTGCGACGCCACCATCGCCGGCTTGCTTGCTGCCGGCCAGCGGCCCCGCTTCTTCGTGCCGCTGGGGCTCAAGGCCTGGTTCGATGCGCGCGACATCGCGCCGGTGACCGAGATGGACTGGTGGGACCACGTCGATGTGCCTGCCGCCGGCGCTGGCGCCGCTTCGGGGGCCCGCTTGCGCATCCACTTCACGCCTTCGCAGCACTGGAGCCGGCGCACGCCGTTCGATACCAATGTCTCGCTCTGGGGTGGCTATGGCGTGGAGTGGCGCCGTGGGAAAGCGGCGCCCTGGCGCTTCCTGTTTCCGGGCGACACCGGCTATTCGGCCGACTTCAAGCGCATCCGCGAACGCCTGGGTCCGGTGGATTTCCTGGTCGTGCCGATCGGCGCTTACCTCCCGCGAGATTTCATGCGCAACATGCACGTCAATCCGGCCGATGCGCTGCAGATCATGCTCGACCTGGAGGCGAAGCAGGCCATGGGCGTGCACTGGGGCACGTTCCGCCTCACGCAGGAGGCCTTTGACCAGCCGCCGCGTGATCTGGCCCTGGCCTTGCGCGAGCGGGGCTTGCCGACGGATGCGGTCTGGCTGCTGCGCCACGGGGAAACCCGCGCGATTCCTTTGGCGTCGGGTTGAGCCGGGCGAGTCGCCCCCTACAGGGTTCAGGCGATCAGCTTCACCAGCATCCAGATGCACAGCGCGAGCTGAACGCTCCAGAAACTCGCGCGCACGAACACGTTCATGGGCCCGGTGCCGGACAGGTGTGCCAGGCTCTGCCCAATCCGGGCGTAAAGCACCCACGGCGCGAGCATCTGAATGTCGCCGAGCCTGCCCAGCGCAGCCGCGGCCAGCACGATCACCGCAAAGACAGGCAGGTTTTCGAGGCAGTTGGCGTGGGCGTCTTCAAGTCGCCTGACGATCGGCGCGTCGTCGGACGGCTTGGCCTGGCGCGGCCAGTGGTTGATCGGTGTGCCGCCCAGGAAACGCATGCCACGGTACAGGAAGACGGCGGCGATGAGGAGCAGGGTCCAGGCGGCGAAGCCGAGAAGGGCTTGAAGGGCTGACATTGGATTTCCCGTCTGAAAAGGGAATGACGTTAACCCATCCGGCGCGCACGGTGCAGGTGGTTTCCCCTGTGCGTCCGTGACGGGGGTTGGACGCATTGCCTGTGCTCAAGAGGTGAACGCCGCGAGCGCCTTGTAGATCGAGAGGTTCCTCATCCGAAGCTGGCATACCCATTGCTTGCTGAGCAGGGATGTCTGTTGAGACTCACCCGCCCCTGGATTCGGCTGGCCACGCGACGCAAGCGCTGGGGGCTGACCCGCTGAGCCTGCTGCTTGAATCGACGGGCGAGGGGATCTTCGGCATCGACCTGGACGGCAACTGCACCTTCATCAACCGCGCGGGCGCGCGCATGCTGGGCTGGGATTCGGACCAAGTGCTGCGGCGCAACATGCACGAGCTGACCCACCATTCCCATCCGGACGGGCAGCACTATCCGGTGAAGGATTGCCCGATCTTCAATGCCTTCCGAGAGGCGCGTCCTTGCCGCATCGACGCCGAGGTGTTCTGGCGCCGCGACGGGTCCGCCTTTGCCGTGGAGTATTCGAGCTACCCGATCCTGGACGGCGCGCAGGTGCGCGGCGCCGTCGTCACCTTTGTGGACATCACCGCGCGCAGGGCCGACGCCCAGGCGCTGCACAAGGCCAAGGAAGAGCTGGAGCAGCGCGTGAGCGAGCGCACGGCGGAGCTGTCCGCGGCGCTGGGCCAGCTGCGCGAGCTGGCGGCCTGGTCCGAGAAAGTGCGCGAGGACGAGCGCACGCGCATCGCCCGCGAGGTGCACGACGAGTTGGGCAGCCTGCTGGTGGCGCTGAAGATGGATGTGAACTGGCTCGACAAGCGCCTGGGCGAGCAGGAGGCGCGCACGCGCGAGGCCGCACAGGACATGCGCCAGCGCATGCGCGGCAAGTGCCAGAACATGAGCCGCCTGATCGAGACCGCGGTGGACAACGTGGGTCGCATCATCACCGACTTGCGGCCAAGCATCCTCGACCATCAGGGGCTCTGGGCCGCGCTGGAGTGGCTGGCGCACGACCTGCTGCCTGCCGCCGAGCTGGCGCTGGACTGGCAAATGGCGTTGCCGGACGGTCTGGAATTGCCCGAGGCCGAGGCCATGGCCGTGTTCCGCATCTTTCAGGAGATGCTCAGCAACGTGATGCGCCACGCTGGGGCCGCTGGTGTCACGGTCCGGATCGCGGTCGAAGACGGGCGGCTGAGCCTCTCGGTGCGCGACGACGGTCGCGGCGCACCGCCCCAGGCGTTCGAGGCGCACGATGCCTATGGCGTGATGGGCATGCGCGAGCGGGCGCGCCATTTTGGCGGACGCCTGGAAATCCTGAGCCGCGTGGGACAGGGAACCCTGTGCAGCCTGTTCTGGCCCTTGCCTGTTGCGGACTCTGCCTCATGATTCGCGTCCTGTTGTGCGACGACCATCGCATCGTGCGCGAGGGCCTGAAGCAGGTGCTGGCCGATGACCCCGCAATCGAAGTCTGCGGCGAGGCCCGCACCGGCACCGAGGCGCTCGCGCTGGTCAGCGCTTTGATCGGTACGGGCCCGACCCCAACGCCTGGCGCCGGCCTGGATGTCGTGTTGCTGGACATCGCCATGCCCGAGCGCGACGGGCTCGACGTTTTGCAGGCCTTGCAGCGTGAACACCCCGGCCTGCCGGTGCTGATGCTCAGCACCTATCCGGAAAAGCAGTACGCGGTGCGCTGCATCCAGCTGGGCGCCGCGGGCTACCTGCACAAGAGCGCCGATCCTGACGACATGGTGGCCGCGGTGCGCAAAGTGGCCGGCGGCGGGCGCTACCTGACGGACGCGACCGCCGAGGCACTCGCCGGCGCGGTCGGGCGCACCGGCATGGTGCGAACCGGCGCGGCGGCACCCGCCGGCATCGAGGCGCTGTCGTATCGCGAGCACCAGGTGTTTCGCCTGCTGACCAGCGGGCACAGCGTGAGCGAAATTGGTGCACAGCTCAAGCTGGCGCCCAACACCGTCAGCACCTACCGTGCGCGTATCCTGGAGAAAACCGGGGCCCGCAACGATGTGGAGCTGGCGCTGCTGGCCGAACGCCAGGCGCCGGCGGCCGGTTTGTAGGGTCGTCGGCGCGGGCTTGTAGGGCTGGCCCTACAGCCTGTCGTGGCGGCTTGCACAAAATGCAGTTCACACCGGGCGATCCCGGAAAGCTGGCCCGCACCTTGCGTGAAGGGGTGCATCAACTTCTCAGAGGTGCGCCATGTCCGAGTTCTTCTCTCCCTATGATGCCGACCGTCCCCTGATGCTCAAGTGCAGCTGCGGGCGTGACCATACGCTGGCCGACCACCATGCCGAGGTGGCGGCCGATGCCGCCGCAGTGGAGTTGCGCCGGCGCAGCGAGAGCGCCGAGTTCGAGGCCTACAGCAACGAATTCATCGAGGCCACGCTGGTAAAGGCGCTTTTCCCTCAGGACGAGGTGCGCCGCCGTTTCCTGCGCGCCGTTGGCAAGGGCACGGCCATGGCCGCCATTGCCAGCGTGTTGCCCGTCGGCACCATGCAGGCCATGGCGCAGGACAAGGCTGCGCTGGAAAAGACCAACCTCAAGATCGGCTTCATTCCCATCACCTGCGCCACCCCTCTGATCATGGCGCACCCGCTGGGCTTCTACAGCAAGCAGGGCCTGAACGTCGAGGTGACCAAGACCGCCGGCTGGGCCCTGGTGCGCGACAAGATGATCAACAAGGAATACGACGCCTCGCACTTCCTGTCGCCGATGCCGCTGGCGATCAGCCTCGGGCTGGGCAGCAACGCCACGCCAATGAACGTGGCCACCATCCAGAACATCAACGGCCAGGCCATCACCCTCGCCCTGAAGCACAAGAACAACCGCGACCCGAAAAACTGGAAGGGCTTCAAGTTCGGCATTCCGTTCGACTACTCGATCCACAATTTCCTGCTGCGCTACTACCTGGCCGAGAACGGCATCAACCCCGACACCGACGTGCAACTGCGCGTGATTCCCCCGGCCGAGATGGTCGCCAACCTGCGTGCGGGCAACATCGACGGCTTCCTCGGCCCTGATCCGTTCAACCAGCGCGCGGTGTTTGACGAGGTCGGCTTCCTCCACGTCCTGACCAGGGACCTGTGGAACGGCCACCCCTGCTGCGCCTTCGGCACCAGCACCGAATTCATCCAGAAGAACCCCAACACCTTCGCCGCGCTGTACCGCGCCGTGCTGACCTCGGCCGCCATGGCACGTGACCCGAAAAACCGTGAACTCATCGCCAAGGTGATCGCGCCGGCGCAGTACCTGAACCAGCCCGAAACCCTGCTCACCCAAGTGCTCACGGGCAAGTTCGCCGACGGGCTGGGCAACATCCAGAACATACCCGAGCGTGTGGACTTCGACCCCATGCCCTGGCAGAGCATGGCGGTCTGGATGCTGACGCAGATGAAACGCTGGGGCTACCTCAAGGGCGACGTCAACTACAAGCAGGTGGCTGAGAAGGTGTTCCTGATCACCGATGCGCGCAAGCACATGAAAGAGCTGGGCCAGCCGTTTGCGGCAGGCCCCGGCTTTGTGAAGCACAAGATCATGGGCAAGGAGTTCGATGCCGCCAAGGCGGACGAGTACCTCAAGAGCTTTGCCATCAGCAAGGCGGCCTGAGCATGAAAACCGCCGGCCTTCACCTGCGCGCCGCCTTGGTGACCCTGCTGATCTTTGGTTTCTTCATCGGCGCCTGGCAACTGTCCACCAGCGGACCGTCCATCGGCGGTGCCTCGGCGGGCATGACGGCCGAGCAGATCGAGTACGCCAAACTGATGGGCAAGGACCCGGGGGCCAAAAAGAGCACCGGTTTCCCGCCGCCCATGGACGTCGCCCGGGCGAGCTGGACGCAGCTGGCCGATCCGTTCTACGACAAGGGGCCGAACGACAAGGGCATCGGCATCCAGCTTGCCCACTCGCTGGGTCGCGTGGGGCTGGGTTTCCTGCTGGCCTGCCTGGTGGCGATCCCGCTGGGCTTCGTGATTGGCATGTCGCCGCTGCTGCATCGCGCCTTCGACCCGTTCATCCAGGTGCTCAAGCCGATCAGCCCGCTGGCCTGGATGCCACTGGCGCTG
Organism: Hydrogenophaga sp.; assembly: GCA_011391595.1. Classification (GTDB taxonomy): domain Bacteria; phylum Pseudomonadota; class Gammaproteobacteria; order Burkholderiales; family Burkholderiaceae_C; genus JAABQG01. Next base: position 8,063 of record JAABQG010000062.1, on the reverse strand, counting down.
TACACGCTGAAGGATTCGGACGTGAGCGGCATCTTTGTCATCTTCATCTGCTCGGTCTGGCCGATGCTGATCAACACCGCGTTTGGCGTGGCCTCGGTCAAGCGCGAATGGCTCAACGTGGCCAGCACGCTGGAGGTCACGCCCCTGCGCAAGGCCTTCCAGGTGATCCTGCCGGCCGCCGCGCCGACCATCCTGACCGGCATGCGCATCAGCATGGGCATCGCGTGGCTGGTCATCGTGGCGGCCGAAATGCTGGTCGGCGGCACGGGTATCGGCTATTTCGTCTGGAACGAGTGGAACAACCTGTCTCTGACCAACGTGATCTTCGCCGTCCTGGTGATCGGCGTGGTCGGCATGCTGCTGGACCTGGCGTTCGGCCGCTTGCAGAAGGCGGTGACGTATGTGGAGTGAAACAGGGGTGGCCATCCCCACCCCACCGGATGTCATCCCGGGCCTGATCCGGGAACCACGGGTTGCGGGCCGACCCCGCCACGACAGCCCCAAGGACACAGCGATGCACGACTTCCTCAAGATCGAAAAACTCAGCAAGGCCTACGTCGCCGCCAAGCCGGTGTTCGCCGACGTGTCGTTCACCCTGGCGCGGGGCGAATTCGTCTGCATCATCGGCCACTCGGGCTGTGGCAAGACCACCATCCTCAACGTGCTGGCCGGGCTGGACACGGCGACCTCCGGCAATGTGTTCATGGACGGCCGCGAAGTCTCAGGCCCCAGCCTGGAGCGTGGTGTGGTGTTTCAAAGCCATGCGCTCATGCCCTGGCTGACGGTGCGAAGGAACATCGCCTTCGCCGTCAAGTCGCGCTGGCCCGAGTGGTCGGCGTCCGAGATCAACGGGCATGTGGAAAAGTTTGTCGCCATGGTGGGTCTGAACGCCGCCATCGACAAGAAACCCTCGCAGCTCTCCGGCGGCATGAAGCAGCGCGTGGGCATTGCCCGGGCGTTTGCCATCCAGCCCAAGATGCTGCTGCTCGACGAGCCCTTCGGCGCACTCGATGCGCTGACCCGCGGCACCATCCAGGACGAACTCATGGCCATCGTGCGCGAGACCCACCAGACCGTCTTCATGATCACCCACGACGTGGACGAATCCATCCTGCTGGCCGACCGCATCCTGCTCATGAGCAATGGCCGGGAAACCGGCGGCGGCTACGTTCCCGGCGGCATCGCTGAAATGGTGACCAACCCGTTGCCGCGCCAGCGCACCCGCGCAGGCCTGCACCACTTGCCGGGCTACTACGAATTCCGCAACCACATCGTGGACTTCCTTGTGACCCGCGCAAGCGCCCATTGAACTCCTTTCACCCCCCTTACCCATCAACCCTCAAAGAACGCAGGAGCACCCCATGAACCGCCTGGAAGTCACCGAAAAAATCATCACCACCAAGGTTGCCAAGCGCATCCAGTGGGCCGACGTCGCCAAAAAGGTCGGACAGTCCAAGGAATGGACCACCGCGCTGTGCCTGGGCCAGATGACCGCCACCCCGGAACAGGCCAAGATTCTCGGCAAGGTCTTCGGGCTGAGCGCCGAGGAGCAGAAGTGGCTGCAGGTCGTGCCGTACAAAGGCTCGCTGCCCACCGCCGTGCCGACCGATCCGCTGATCTATCGCTTCTACGAGCTGGTCAGTGTGTACGGCACCACCTTCAAGGAACTGATCCACGAAGAGTTCGGCGACGGCATCATGAGTGCCATCGATTTCAAGATGGACCTGCAGCGCCAGGCCGACCCGAACGGCGACCGCGTCAACATCGTGATGTCGGGCAAGTTCCTGCCGTACAAGCAGTACTGAGCGCACCAAAGCCGCCGATGGATCCCCGCCCCCCGCTGCCGCCCTTCACGAGGGAAAGCGCTGCCCAGAAAGTCCGCATGGCTGAGGATGCGTGGAATTGGTGCGCTGGCGCAACCGCGTCGAGTTCCCGGTGGGGCGGGATCAGGTGCGCCAGCTGCTGGAGCGGAAGTGGGCGAAGGAGCTGGACTACCGGCTGATCAAGGAGTTGTGGGCCTGCGACGGGCGCCGCATCGCCGTGCGCTTCGCCTATGAATGGCACGACGACTCCGGGCACTGGTTCCGCTCCTACGGCAACGAAAACTGGGAGTTCACCGACACGGGCACCATGCAGCTGCGCTTCGCCAGCATCAACGATCTGCCCATCCAGGCCGCTGAGCGCAAATTCTTCTGGCCCCTGGGCCGGCACCCCGACGATCATCCCTAACTGAGCGAACTGGGACTCTGATTCCGCAGACCCGTGCGATCGACACGGGCTGGGTCAGGCAGGAATCTTGCGGTTCAATGCAAGGTCAGCGGCATTGACGTCGTCTTGACACGCACCACCGCCGTCCTCGTTTCGTAGGGCACAGGCTCGCAAGCGGTGATGGCCGCGGCAATGGTCTTGGCCTGGCGGGCGATCGGCTCGATGAAGCGGCTGGCCTGGCCGCCGAGCGTGATGCAGTCGCCCATCGCGTGGATGCGATCGTCGCTGGTTCGCAGGGTGTGCGGGTCGACCGAGATGCCATCGGCCCAGGCAAGACCGGCGCTTTGTGCGAGCCGGCTCGGCGTCTGCAGGCCGGTGGCCACGATCACCTCGTCTGCGGCGAAATGCTGGCCGCACTCGGTGGTGATGCGCAGTCGGGTGCTGAGCCCGGCGCGCGCCATGCCCTCGGGCAGGGGTTTCCAGAGTCGTTCCGCGTCCAGCGCGAGCCGCTCGACGCTGGAGACTTTTACCTCACCGACAAAGCGGATCGGCAGGTCTTTCCAGGCCTGAAGGACCCGCGCACCCGCCTGGTCGGCGTGCCAGCGTGCGAGCGGCTCGGGTTGCACGTCGAGCAGGGTGATGCGGTGGCCCCCCAGGGCCAGGTCGTTTGCGAGTTCGCTGCCGATCAGGCCGGCGCCCACGATCAGCACATCCTTGGGGCCTGTGGTTGCTGCGTCACCCAGTGCGGCGCGCAGTTGCAAATAGGCGCCCAAGTGGTTGATGCGCCAGCACAGCGCGGCCGGCAGGGCCGGTGGCAGCGCTGCCTTGGCGCCGTGGGCCAGCACGAGCTGGTCGTAGCGCAGGGTGCCGCGCGTGGTGCGCAGCTGGCGGGTTTCCTTGCAGATGCGGATGGCAAGAGTCTGGGGCAGCAGGCGGACGTTCAGGCGGCGTGCCGCTTCAGTACCCGCTTCCTTGATGAGCTTTTCCGGCTCGATCTGGCGCGCCATGGCGACCGAGAGCAGGGGCTTGTCGTACAGGTCACCCGCGCAGGCTGTGACGATGGTGATCGGCACTTCGGCATCAAGAGCGCGCAGGGTTTCGGCCAGTTGCCAGCCGGCGCGCCCGGCGCCGACGATGACGACTCCGGGCGTTTGACGCGCGGCACTGGTCATGGCCGGAGCGCAGCCGCTGGCCTGGGCGCGCAGGGCGTCCAGGCTGGGCGCTTCATACAGCTCGAAATCGGACTTTGTGACGCCACACAGCGGGCAGGCCCAGTCCTCGGGGATGTCGGCGAAGCGGGTGCCGGCGGCCAGCCCGCTATCGGGGTCGCCCTCGGCTTCGTTGTAGATGTAGCCGCAGGCATGGCAGATATAACTTTGCCAAGGCGCGAGGGCCTGCACGTCTCCGGCAATGGCCGTTGGCTGCGCTGTCATGCCGGCATCTCCTCGGCGGACAGGCGTGTCATCTCCTTGCGCAGGTGCTTGATGGCCGGCGTGACGATGGCGACGAACTGCGCCTCGCGGACGCGGCGCTGCACTTCGGAGCTCATCAGGTAGCCGCGCGCGCCCTGATGCATCAGCGCGGAATTGGCGGCGCGCAGGCACAGTTCGGCGCCATGGGCGCGGGCGTCGAGCACGTCGATGAAGTACTCGGTGGACGGGTCGAAGGGGGTTTCGGCCAGCTTCAGGATGCGTGCCGCCAGCGCGTCGAACTCGGCCTGAAGCTCGGCCGGCCGGTCTTCGAGGAACTGGTTGACGTGGCCGAGTTGCGCCTCCACCGCCCACATGCTGTCGATGGCGCCCTGGATGATGCCGGCCGCGATGCCGCATTGCAGCAGCACGAAGCCGCCCCGGATGCGGGCGATGGTGGGTTTGGCCGGGTCGGCCACGAGGTCGTCACTCTCGACGAAAAGGTCCTTGCATTGCACGCTGAAGGTGCCGGTGCCTTCCATGCCCGAGAACTCGGGGCAGGTCTTGAGCGTGACGCCGGGCGCGTCGCAGCGCAGCATGAACATCATTTCGCGGGCGGCGCTGGCGCCGTCCGCCGGGACGGCCGCGATGGCGCCGAAGTAATGGTTGGGCGCCAGGTTGCTGACCCAGGGCAGGGTGCCGTTGACGACGTAGCCGCCCTCCACCGGCGTGGCCTTGAGCAGCAGGGCCTCGATCTGCGCAAAGCTCTTCATCGGGTTCGACAGGCCGGTGCCGCCCAGGGTCTCGCCGCGAATATGGCGCGCCAGCGGCTCGCCCATGAGGGCCGGGTTGCCCGAGGCCTGCATGTACAGGCCGGCCACGCACTGGCACCACATCATGAAGCCGGTGGCGCCGCAGACCTTGGCCGCCTCGGCCATGGCCAGGATCGCCAGGCCGTAGTCGCCCGGGCTGCCATCGGGTTTTTCCAGGTGGGCGCTCATGGCACCTGTCGCGGCCAGTTGTTTGAGCAGGTCTACCGGGTAGGCGCCGCGGTCGATGGCGTAGGCGCGGCCAGCCAGTGGCCCCTGGGCGATGGCGCGCACCGCGTCAATCAGGCCGGACTTGGCGGGCCGGGCGAGTTCAGGGGGCAGGTCGGCGGCGTTCATGGCGGGATCCTTGGGTGAGTGCGAAGGCGTTGCGGGTTTCAGTCGGCCAGGCTGATCTCGAACGGGATCGGGTTGCGCATGCTGTTGGCCACCGGGGAGTAATAGTTGGCGTGCTTCACGATTTCGTCGAGCACCTCGCGCGGGGCGTCACCCTCGACCAGCACTTTCACGCGGATCGCCTGGAACCCCATCTCCGGCGGCGTTTTCTCCAGCGCGCCGCCGGCACCCCAGGCGGCCGGGTTGCCGATGTCGCCTTCCAGGAAGACTTCGAGCCGGCTGAGCTTGACGCCCTTCCAGGTGGCGACGGCGGTCACGCCCACGGCGATGCAGCCGCCCAGGCCCGACAGCACGATCTCGCCGGGGGCCGGCGCGGTGTCCTGGCCAAACAGGTGCAGCGGCTCATCGACCACCACCGGGGCGTGGTTGCCCACCGTGCTCAGCGAGCGGTACTGGCCCTCCATCACGGTGTGGACCTTGTTGGTGCCGCGGCTGGCGGGGTTGGCCTTGCCCTTGGCGGCGAAGGCGGCCAGGCCGGTACCGTCGATGGGGCGCAGGTAGGTCTTGAGGGTGGTGAGGGGCTCGAGGACGGCGGTGGTGGACATGAGATTTCCTGGTTTCTTGGTGGACGGGGTTTGGACCTGCCTGGCTTGTTGCAATCCGCGTGCCAGCAGTGGAAATGGATCGACTTTCGAGCCAAATTGGCTCTAACCCAGCGTTGGATGGTCATTGCTTGCTATCACTACGGGACTATCCAGCCGGCCGTGATCGGGGGTTACCAGCGTCGGATCCGGATGGGTTGCCAATGTATCGACAGAATGTCGACACATTGGCTAGCTTTGTGGCCAGCGCAGACCGGCCTTGCGCAGCCGGTAGGAAAATTGCCGCAGCGTCAGCCCCAGGCTCTGCGCCGCGCGCGACTGGTTGCCTTGGGCCTGCGCCAGCGCAGCCTGCAACGCGTCCACGGTATGGGAATGGGCGGGAGCATAGTCGCGCACCAGCGGTGCGGCGCGCGCCGGCGGCGCATCCTGCGGTTCTGGACGAACGGATCCGGCGGCGATCCCCTGCGGCAGCGGACCGGTTGAGGGCGCCACCGCCGCTGCATCGGGCATGTACCGCTCCAGATCCTCGGCCGTCAGCAGCGGACGGTCGGCCAGCAGCACCAGGCGCTCGATCAGGTTGCCGAGTTCACGGATGTTGCCTGGCCAGGCGTGGTCTTCGAGCCGGGCCAGCGCGTCGGTACTCAGGTTGACGTTGCGCTGGTGCGCCTGGTTGGCACGGCTCACGAAATGCAGCGCCAGCGCGCGGATGTCCTCGCGCCGCTCGCGAAGGGACGGCAGCTGGATCGGGATCACGTTCAGGCGGTAGTACAGGTCCTGGCGGAAGCCCCCGGCATCCACCTCGCGCGCCAGGTCGCGGTTGGTGGCGGCCACTACGCGCACGTTCACCCGCACTTCCTGCTTGCCACCCAGGCGCACCAGCGTGCCTTCCTGCAGGGTGCGCAGCAGTTTGGACTGCATGGCCAGCGGCAATTCGCCGATCTCGTCGAGGAAGAGGGTGCCGCCATGCGCCTGTTCGAACCAGCCGGCGCGCGCCACACTCGCTCCAGTGAAGGCGCCGCGCTCGTAGCCGAACAGCTCGGACTCGAACAGCGCGTCCGGAATCGCCGAGCAGTTGACCTTGATGAAGGGTTGGTCGCGCCGCGGGCTGGCCAGGTGCACGGCCCGCGCGAACAGCTCCTTGCCGGTGCCCGATTCGCCCAGCAGCAGCACCGTGGCGGTGGTCTGCGACACGCGCTCCAGCTCGCCGAGGGCTTGCAACAGCGGCGGGGAATTGCCGATCAAGCCGTAGCGTGCGCTCTTGGTGTTCAGCGCCTGCGCCAGCACGGCATTGCGGGCTTCAAGCTGGCGCGTCTGCTCGGCCACCAGTTCTTCCAGTTGCAGCAACTGTCCGGCCAGCGTGGCCAGCACGCGCAGCACGGCCAGGTCGTCGTTGAGGTGGCGCTGGCGGCTGCGCAGGCGGTGGCAGGCCAGCACGCCGATGGGCACGTTCTTGACTTCGATCGGCAGCGCGATGAAGGCCACGGTTTCGGGCGGCAGCTGCGCGCGCGCAACCGCGCGGAACAGGAACAGCGGCTCGGCATCGATGTCCTGCACGATGGCTGGCTGGCCCGTGACCAGCACACGCCCGGTCACACCTTCGCCCCAGGCGTAGCGCCCGCGCGCCACTTCGGCCTGGGTCAGGCCATAGGCATGCTGGATGGAAGCGGTGCGGGCTTGTCGCGGGTCGGTCGACGCCGGATCGGCCAGCACGATACGCCCGCGGTTCAGGCCCAGCAGCTCGCTCATCAGGTGCAGCATCTCGCGCAACACCAGCGCGGGCGCCAGGCTGCGGCCGATACCGCGCATGACCTCGCGCATGAGCAGCAGCTCCTGGGCGTGCCATTCGCTCGGATTCAGGCTGAAACCGGGATCGGGACGGCGGGGCGGCGTTGGGTACATGGCCGGGGATGCAGCAAGTTTCGGGCCGCAAACAGGGTCTGGCGGCGAGGGCCCTTCCCCAGCGGTCGGCGCCGCCGGGTCGGATCGCGCAGCGGCACCCCTGGCAACGAAGTTCGTTCAGGCGTAGCTCACCCAGTCCTTGTAGTCGGCGTGGTCCAGGTGCGGCAGCGTGTTGTAGGTCAGCAGCATGTGGCGCTTCGGGTTGAACGCGAACTCGGTCAGCGCGCTGTTGCGGATGCGCATGTTCAGCTCGATAGTGGTTTCCGCCGGCGTGCCCAGGATGTGGCCGACGGCGGTGGCGATCGGGCCGCCGCTGGAGACCAGCAGCACGTTGCCCGTGTAGTGCTGGCGCACGTGATCGAGGGCGCTGGTGATGCCGCGCACGAAATCGACGTAGGCGGGCATGCCCTTGGGGCTGACCACGCCGGCCATCCACTGCGCCAGGCCGTCGCGCAGCAGGCGGAAGTGGTGGCGGTAGAGCTCGGGCGTGTCGGGTTTTTCCAGCGGCAGGGGATGCACCGCCTCGATGACCGCATGGCTGTCGTATTCGTTCAGGCCCGGAAAAAACACGGGTTGCAGATCCAGCGCTGCGCCCTCGGCGATGCCGTCCCAGGTCTGCGCGTGGCGGCGCAGCGTGCCGGTCAGCACGGCGTCGAATTTGAGCGCTTTTCCCGCCAGGTATTCGCCCAGACGCAGGCTCTGGCGCCGCCCCAGCTCGCTGAGCTGGTCGTAGTCGTCTGCGCCAAACGAGGCCTGGCCGTGGCGCACGAGATAAAGGGTTC
>JAABQG010000061.1 GCA_011391595.1 Hydrogenophaga sp. | reverse complement strand
ACCGTCGAGCATGTCTTTGGAACCCTCAAGCACTGGATGGGCTGGTCGCACTTCCTGACGCGTGGAATGGGAAACGTGTCCACCGAAATGAGCTTGAACGTGCTGGCTTACAACTTCAAGCGGCTAATCAGTATCCTTGGTATTACCCAAACGATGAAGGCAATGCGGTTGATGGGTGCATAGGCACCTTCCCAGATAAAAAACGCAGCTTCAGAGCGTTCACGGGGCCAATTGGGCCAAGTTACCGCCCGTTCGGCACGTCGCAATACTGTTTGAGGTTTCTGGAGTCGATTGCCAGCAGGACCTGTCGGGCAACAGCCGCTGCTGACGAGTTATCACACAGCCTCCAGCGGGAGCAGACGTTCCAGCGCGGTCCACTGGGCTATAGTCTGCCAAGACTAGGCGACAAGGTTTGTCGGGACGGCGATGACTTCAATTTCTTTGGAAATTGGCTACGAACCATGGCAGCATTGGCCTCGCTGGTCGAAGAGTCATGGGCAGCCGAAGGCAGGATTCGGGTATATCCCGTCGGATAAGCTGGCTTCCCAGGATATCCGACGGTCTACATTACGTTTGGCGTCAGAACACGCAGCCTCGCCGCACACCATCCATATGGAGAAGCCAGATGTCCAGTACAAACACTAGTCCGATAGTCGGCTCAACAGGGGGCGTTCAAAAGCCGGAAGGCGTCACACTTGGTATCGGGCTCACGTGCCCATCCCCCGAACTCGCTCAGGTCTGCGCCCATGCGGGCTTTGATGTCGTACTGATCGACATGGAGCATGGGCCTATTTCTATCGAGACGGCCTATAGGATGGTCATGGCGGTAGTTGGCACGAAGGCCGAGGCGTGGATTCGGGTCGCATACAACGATGTGGCACTCATCAAGTTGGCGCTTGATACCGGCGCCAAGGAGGTCGTGGTACCGATGGTCACTACCAAGGCAGAGGCAGAACAAGCCGTTTCCGCATCGAAGTACCCGCCCAAAGGCATACGAGGCTGGGGTCCGTTCCGACCACAGTACCAATGGCAAACGAACATGCTCGACTACGCGAAGCGCGCCAACACTGAAACCAGGTTGAGCGTGCTCATCGAACATCCGCGCGCAATTGAAAACATCGACGAGATCCTTGCCGTCGAAGGCCTCGGCGGCGCAATTGCGGCGCCTTTGGATCTTGCCGTGAACATGGGCTTCGCCGATGGTCCGGGGCACCCTGAGGTTCAGGAAGCCATCGCGTATGCGTCGAAGAAGATCGCAGCGAAGGGGTTTCCGCTGGCTAGCTTCGCCGTTACCCCAGAGCAGGGACAACTTGCAATAGCAAGAGGTGCAAAACTGCTCTTCCTCGGTTTCGACACGATGTTCATTCCAGCCGCCGTTCAAGGCTATCTTTCGCGGCTCAGTTCCGCGAAATGAAGCTATCGGGGTAACGAGCGCAGCCGCCCTGACGCCCAACCCTTCCATCGAGCGGACTTGCCTTCGGCAAGCCGCTCATGTCAAACGTTGAACGTCTACTGACTGGCAATTTGAAAGTCCGCTCCCAGTCTATACCGGTAGTTCCGGGGGGCTTCATGCTCCTACTGACGGCCAAAGTTCAACCTCAACGCTGCTCGGCCACCCTACCGCATCGCAGCGAGTGCCATCAGCGCACCGATCATCACCGGCTGGTGAAGCATGTAGTAGGTGAGGCTCCAGCGCCCCAGCCCGGCCAGCACCCGGACAGCAGGACCGGGGCTGTCGCTGACCACCTTGGGCCGCTCAAATAGCATCCAACGCCCAGCGGCCAGCCCCCACCACATCACGCCCAGCCAGGGCAGCACGGGCACGTAATCTTGCGTCACGGGCTTGCGACTCACCAGGCCGAGCCAATTCAGGGAACGGGCATCGAAAGTTGAATAAATATCGACCCAAACCATCGTCGAATGGACATAGTTTGCTATGGATGGAATAGCAACTGCAAGCGCGCCCAGCGGCCATAGCCAGGGCCCCCAGCCCGCCGTGAGCCGCGCGATCACCAGCATCACCGCCATGCCGTGCAGCACACCAAAGTAGATGAAGCTCTTCGGGTACATCCAGTACGAGCTGGCCGTGACCAGCGCCGCGCAGCCCGCCACCTGCGCCCAGCGTCGCCAGAACCGTGGCCAGCCTTGCCCCTGCTGCACGGCAATGGCCTGCCCCACCCCGGCCGTGAAGAGGAACAGGCTGACGATGGCGCTGCGCTGCCAGGTCCAGAACGGGTCGTTGTAGAAATCCTGCTGGATGTAGCCGAAGTGCTTCAGGTCGAAGCAGAAGTGGTAGGCCGTCATCCAGACCATGGCAAAGCCCCGCAACGCATCGACGGCGTCGAAGCGGGTGGCGGAAAGCGGCCTGGCTGCGGAGTTTCTAAGCGATGTCACGGCAGCACGATACCGCAAGATGGCGCCAGCCTGTCAAGGCGAATCGAAGGAACGGAGGCTGGGATAATCAGCATCATGTCGCTCCTGCCCCACCAGCTTGAATTGCTCTCCCCCGCGCGTGACGCCGACATCGGCATCGAAGCCGTCAACCACGGCGCTGACGCGGTGTATATCGGCGGCCCGTCGTTTGGCGCGCGCACCAGCGCGGACAACTCCGTGAAGGAAATCGCACGCCTGGCGAAGTACGCGCACCGCTTCAACAGCCGTATCTTTGTCACCCTGAACACCATCCTGCGCGACGACGAGCTGGAACCTGCGCGCAAACTGGCCTGGCAGCTCTATGACGCCGGCGTGGACGCACTGATCATCCAGGACATGGGCCTGTTGGAGATCGATCTGCCGCCGATCCAGCTGCACGCCAGCACCCAGACCGACATCCGCACCCCGGAGAAGGCACGCTTCCTGCAGGACGTGGGCCTGAGCCAGATCGTGCTGGCCCGCGAACTGACGCTGGAACAGATCGCTGCGATCCGCGCCGCCACCGACCCGGAGCGTTGCACCATCGAGTTTTTCATACATGGCGCGCTGTGCGTAGCCTACAGCGGGCAGTGTTACATCAGCCACGCCCACACCGGACGCAGCGCCAACCGCGGCGACTGCTCGCAGGCCTGCCGCCTGCCCTACCAGGTGACCGACAGCCAGGGCCGCTTCATCGCCCACGACAAGCACGTGCTGAGCATGAAGGACAACAACCAGAGCGACAACCTGCACGCGCTGATCGACGCCGGTGTGCGCAGCTTCAAGGTCGAGGGGCGCTACAAGGACATGGGCTACGTGAAGAACATCACGGGCCACTACCGCACCTTGTTCGACGCCATCCTGGAAGAGCGCCCCGAACTGGCGCGCAGTTCCAGCGGCCGCTGCACCTTTACCTTCACGCCGGACCCGAACCAGAACTTCAACCGCGAGTTCACCGACTACTTCGTCCAGGGCCGCAAGGACGACATTGGCGCGTTCGACTCGCCCAAGAACCCGGGCCAGGCGATCGGCTGGGTCACCAGGACCGGCCCGAACTTCGTGGAACTGGAAGCCACCAGTCCGTCCACCGTCCTGCACAACGGCGACGGCCTGTGCTACTACGACCTGCACAAGGAACTGGTGGGCGTGCAGATCAACCGCGCCGAGCCCGCTTCCCCTGGCGCCATCGGGCAGTGGCGCGTCTTCCCGAAAGACCCGATGACGGGTTTTCGCGACCTGCGCCGCGGCACCGAAATCAACCGCAACCGCGACATGGACTGGGTGCGTGGTCTGGAGAAGAAGTCGGCCGAGCGGCGCATCGGCGTCTGGCTGCGGCTCGACGATACCGCCGACGGCATCGCGCTGACGCTGATGGACGAAGACGGCCACAGCGCCACGGCAGCGACTCCCCTGCCCTTCGATTCGGCGAAAGACGCCGCGCAGGCGCAGGTCCGGCTGCGTGAAAACCTCACCCGCCTGGGTGAGACGATGTTCGAGCCCATGGGCGTCGCGCTGAATCTGTCGCAGCCGTGGTTCGTTCCGGCCTCGGTCTTGAACACCTTGCGCCGTGACGCCGTGGCCGCGCTGGAAGCCGAGCGCACAGCGGCCTGGCGGCGCCTGCCCCGCGCCACGCCGGTCGAGCCGCCCGCGACCTACCCTGAAGACACGCTGACCTATCTGGCCAATGTCTTCAATCACAAGGCGCGTGATTTCTACGCCCGCCATGGCGTCAAGGTCATTGCCGCGGCCTACGAGAGCCATGAGGAAGAAGGCGAGGTCAGCCTGATGATCACCAAGCACTGCGTACGATGGTCGATGAGCCTGTGCCCCAAGCAGGCCAAGGGCGTGACCGGCGTGCAAGGCACGATCCGCGCCGAACCTTTGACCCTGGTCAACGGCAATGAAAAACTCAGCTTGCGTTTCGACTGCAAGCCCTGTGAAATGCATGTGATGGGAAAGATCCGGCGTTCGGTGCTGAGTTCGACGAAGGCCGCTCCGTTGACGTTCTACAAAACCCGGCCGGATGCGGCCGTCTAATCAATCAAGGATCCTGTGATGAAAGTCCTCCTGCCGATCGACGGATCAGAGCTCTCGCTGCACGAGGTGCGCTTCGCACTGCGGCTGGTCGCGCAGGGCCTGCAAGCCAGCTTCCTGCTGGCCAATGTGCAGGAGCCGGCAAGCCTCTACGAGATCGTTACCGCGCCTGACCCGGCGGTGCTGGAGAGCGTGAGCCACGCGGCCGGTGAACACGCCCTGCAGGCGGCCCAGGCGCTGCTGAGCGCGGCGGGCGTCCGCTTCGAGCTGGCGGTGGTCACGGGCGATCCGGCGCACGCGGTGCTGGAGCTGATCGAGGAATACGGTTGCGACATGGTGGTCATCGGCTCACACGGCGTGGGGCTGCTGCGCAGTGCGCTGCAGGGATCGGTGGCGCAAACGCTGATTCATGATTCTCCGGTTCCGGTACTGCTGGTGAAACCCCCAGAACCAGCCGAAGGGGCTGATGGGGTTGACGAGGGCAACGACCCGTCCCCATGACCGACAGGACCGACTGGCACCTGCGCGACGCGCACGAACTGGCCAGTGAACACGGCGTGAATCCCGCCCTCGGCTTGCCCGAGGCGGAAGCCGGTGAACGCATCCAACGCCACGGCCCGAACGAACTGACCAGCAAGGCGGGGACCAACTGGCTGTCCCTGCTGGCCGACCAGTTCAAGGACTTCATGGTGCTGGTGCTGATCGCCGCCGCCGTGGTGTCCGGCGTGATCGGCGAGCTGGTCGACACCCTGGCCATCGTGGTGATCGTGGTTCTCAATGCCATCATCGGCTTCGTGCAGGCCTGGCGCGCGGACAAGGCCATGGCTGCGCTCCAGCAACTGGCCGCTGCACACGCCACCGTGTTGCGCGACGGCGAGGTGCGGCAGATCCCGGCCGCCGGCCTGGTGCCGGGCGATATCGTGTTGCTCGAAGCCGGCAACCAGATCCCTGCCGATCTGCGCCTGATCGATATGGCCCAGCTGCGGGTGGATGAGTCTGCACTGACCGGCGAATCCGTCACAGTGGAAAAGCACGCCTCGACGCTCATTGGCGTGGTTCATGCCTTGGGCGACCGGCTCAACATGGCCTTCAAGGGCACCACGGCCACGCACGGACGGGCTCGCGGTCTGGTCGTCGCCACGGGCATGAAGACCGAACTGGGCAAGGTTGCACACCTGCTGGACCGTGACACTGATCGCAGCACGCCGCTGCAGCTGCGGCTGGCAGCCTTCGGAAAGCGCCTCGCACTCGCCGTCATCGCCATCTGCGTCGTGCTCTTCAGCGTGGGCGTGTTGCGGGGCGAGCCACCGCTGCTGATGGCGCTGACCGCCATCAGTCTGGCCGTAGCCGCTATTCCCGAGGCGCTGCCAGCAGTGGTCACGGTTTTGCTGGCGCTTGGTGCGCGCAAGATGGTGATGTTCAACGCGCTGATCCGACGCCTGCCCTCCGTGGAGACCCTGGGTTCGGTCACCTACATCTGCTCCGACAAGACCGGCACGTTGACTCAGAACCGCATGCACGCCGAGCTGTTGCTGGCCGGCGGAGAACACTGGAAGCCCGGCGACCCAGCGCCGGGCCTTCTGAATCTTGAACTGCTGCGTGCTGCGGCCTTGTGCAACGACGCGAGCCACACGCTCAAAGATGGCTGGCAGGGCGACCCGACCGAAACCGCTCTGACCCGGGTCGCGGGCGACGCTGGCCTGCACAAGCCCACGATCGAGCAAGCGGCGCCACGGGTGCTGGAACTTCCGTTCGACGCGGCGCGCAAGCGCATGACCACATTTCACCGCACGCCCGACGGGCTGGTCGCCTACACAAAAGGCGCGCCCGAGGCCGTGCTGGCGCGGTGCACTTCGCAATGGCAGCCTGGCGGGGAAGTCGATCTGCAGCGCGCAAACGTGCTGGACGCCGCTGAAAACCTGGCCGCCCAGGGGCTGCGCGTGCTGGCACTGGCGCGGCGCAACCACGGGCAGTTGCCAGGCTCGGGCGACCTCGAAGCGGTTGAAACCGACCTGTGCCTGATCGGACTGATCGGCCTGATCGACCCGCCCCGGCCCGAGGCGGCGGCCGCCGTGCGCGACTGCATCAGTGCCGGCATCACGCCGGTTATGATCACCGGCGACCACCCGGCCACGGCCCGGGCCATTGCACAGCGCCTGGGCATCGTGCACGACGCCGACGCGACCGTGCTCAGCGGAGCCGACCTGTCCACACTCAATGACGAAGCCCTTCGCGAGCGCGTGCGGTCCGTGCGCGTCTATGCGCGGGTCGATCCGCTGCAGAAGATTCGCATCGTCGAGTCGCTTCAGGCGCACGGGGAGTTCGTGGCCATGACGGGTGACGGGGTCAACGACGCACCGGCACTCAAGCAGGCCGACATCGGCGTGGCCATGGGCCGGGGCGGCACCGATGTGGCGCGGGAGGCGTCGAGCCTGGTGCTGCTGGATGACAACTTCGCCACCATCGTGGCGGCGGTGCGCGAAGGCCGGCGCATCTACGACAACATCCGCAAGTTCGTGCGCTACGCCATGACGGGCAATTCGGGCGAGATCTGGACCATCTTCCTCGCCCCGATGGTGGGCCTGCCGATTCCGCTGCTGCCAATCCACATCCTGTGGGTCAACCTGGTCACCGACGGGCTGCCCGGCCTGGCGCTGGCGGCGGAGCCGGCGGAGCGCGGCATCATGCAACGGGCTCCCCGCGCGCCGCAGGAGAGCCTGTTCGCGCACGGCATGTGGCAGCACATCCTGGCCATCGGCCTGCTGCTCGGTGGACTGTGCCTCGCCGTGCAAGCCTGGGCCATCGAAACGGGCAACGGCCATTGGCAAACCATGGTGTTCACCGTGCTCACCTTGGGGCAGATGGCACACGTGATGGCCATCCGCTCGGAGATGGACCCACTCTGGCGCCTGGGGCTGGGGTCCAACAAGCCGCTGCTGGGCGCCGTGGGGCTGACCTTCGCACTTCAAATGGCCGTGATCTACGTCCCCGCCTTCAACACGGTGTTCAAGACGGCGCCGCTGAGCGCGTTTGAACTGGCGATCTGCCTGGCCGCGTCGGCCGTGGTTTTCATCGCCGTGGAAATCGAGAAAGCATGGCGACGTTCCAGAGCAGCCACTCTAATTCAGGCCTGAAGTTAAGTTGTCTTCTCTAGACACTGCCGGAGATACTTCGATCTGCATGGCGGCCATGCATTGACCCATTGGCCGAATCAACATTCAGGAAAGAAGTCCATCATGGCAACAACTACCTCAACCAAAACTGTCAAGTCAAAGTCCCCCGCTGAAGCGGTCAAGGCCGTCGTCGCCAAGGCCAAGGCCCAGGCCCGCACGGTGAAGGCTCCCGCCAAAACCGCCGCCACCAAGGCGAAGAAGACCGTTGCCGCCAAGTCGGCCACGCTGAAACAGGTGGCGACCAAGGGCACGAAGAAGGTGAGCACCGTCGTGCACATGACGCGCGACGCCTCGTTCAAGCTGATCGACTCCCAGCGCTCCATCTGGCTGGCCGGCTTGGGCGCCTTGGCCAAGGTCACGACGTCCACTGGCGTCAAGGGCGAAAAAGCCTTTGAGGCGCTGGTCAAGGCCGGCGAGAAGTTCGAGGCGCAGGCGCGCGGCGCCATCGATTCGAACGCCGATCTGCTCAAGGGTCGCATCAACGATGCCACCAAGGTGGTGGACCAGGGCATCGGCACGGTCGGCGATGCGTTCGACACGCGCATCAAGCAGGCCCTGACCCGTCTGGGCTATCGCAAGAACGTCAAGGCCTGATAGCCCTGTTCGGACAGCGTCCGCCTTGGCGGCGCGCAATCCGCCAAAGCCCCCATCTGGGGGCTTTTTCATTGAACCGTGCTGCGCCCTGTCAGGCGCTTGACCAGTTCCACGCCGCACAGCACGAGACCCCCAGCCACGATGCCCGCGAGGGCATTGAGCAGCGCCGGGGTCAGAACCTCCCACAAGCCGCTCAACGGCCAGTGGCTGACAGCGGCCACCGCCGCTCCGATCCCGTGGTGCAGCGCCGGCACCCCGTGGGTCAGGATTCCGCCCCCCACCAGGAACATGGCCGCCGTCCCCGCGACTGACAATCCGCGCATGAACCACGGCGCCGCGCGTACTATGCCGGCACCCAGCATGCGCGCGGCGGAACTGGTCTTGCGACTGAGCCACAAACCCAGGTCATCGAGCTTCACGATGCCCGCCACAAAGCCGTAAACGCCGACCGTCATGATCACGGCGATCCCGGTGAGCACGGCCACCTGCTGCACGAACGGCGCCGCGGCCACCGTGCCCAGTGTGATGGCGATGATCTCGGCCGACAGCACGAAATCGGTGCGAACCGCCCCCTTGATCTTGTCTTTCTCGAAGGCGACGAGGTCGACCGTCACATCCGCCACAACCTCGACCAGTTCGGCACGATGAGCGCTCTCGTCGGGAGGGCTGTGCAGGAACCTGTGGGCCAGTTTCTCAAAGCCTTCAAAACACAGGAAGGCGCCGCCCACCATCAGCAAGGGCGTCACCGCCCAGGGGACAAACGCACTGATCGCCAGCGCTGCCGGAACCAGAATCGCCTTGTTCAGCATGGAGCCCCTGGCCACGGCCCAGACCACGGGCAGTTCGCGAGCCGCCCTCACGCCAGCCACCTGCTGGGCATTGAGCGCAAGGTCGTCCCCCAGGACACCGGCAGTTTTCTGTGCAGCGACCTTCGTCATGACCGACACGTCATCCGCCACGACCGCACTCTTGCGGGCAGCCACCTTGGCCATGACGGCGACATCATCCAGAATGGTGGCGATATCGTCGATCAGCAACAGCAGACTGGAACCGGCCATGGGCGCTCCTGGTTGAATTCAAGTTCTGGAGACAAAACCCGGCAGCGACTCATCCGACCCATTTGCGCGCATTGCGCCACAGTTGCATCCATGGGCTGAAGCCACTGGCGTCACCGTCCATCCAGCTCATCTGGATATTGCGGAACACACGCTCGGGGTGCGGCATCATGGCGGTGAAGCGACCGTCAGCGGTGGTCACGGCGGTCAGGCCGCCTGGGCTGCCGTTCGGGTTGAACGGATAGGCCTCGGTGGCCGCACCCGTGTTGTCCGTGAATCGCATCGCGGCAATGGCCTTGGCTGAATTACCCCGGTATCTGAAATTGGCAAAACCTTCGCCGTGCGACACCGCAATCGGCAATCGGCTACCGGCCATGCCCTTGAAGAACAGGCTCGGCGATTCAAGGACTTCAACCATCGACAGGCGGGCCTCGAAGCGCTCGCTCTGATTGGTGGTAAAGCGCGGCCAGTCCTGCGCGCCGGGAATGATGTCGGCCAGTTCGGCAAACATCTGACAGCCGTTGCACACGCCCAGCCCGAAGGTGTCGGTGCGCCCGAAGAAACCCTTGAACTGCGCCGCCAGCACCGGGTTGAAGGTCACACTGCGCGCCCAGCCAATGCCGGCACCCAATGTGTCGCCATAACTGAAACCGCCACAGGCGACAACACCCTGGAAATCCTGCAGCTTGGCCCTGCCCGTTTGCAGGTCGGTCATGTGCACATCATGGGCCTGAAAGCCGGCCTCGGTGAAGGCGTAGGCCATCTCCACGTGCGAATTCACCCCCTGCTCGCGCAGGATGGCCACTTTGGGCTTCGACAGGTTCAGGAAAGGCGCCGCCGCATCGTGCGCCGGATCGAACGTCAGCGCCACGTGCAGGCCGGGGTCGCCCGGTGCACCCGCCGCGGCGTGCTCCGCGTCCGCACAGGCCGGGTTGTCGCGTTGCTGGCAGATCTTCCAGCTCACGCTGTCCCAGACCTGATGCAGGTCTTCAAGACTGGCCTTGAACACCTCCTTGGTGTCGCGCCAGACACTCAGCTCCCCCTTGCCCCGGGCGATCGACGACGCCTGGGGCCGGGTCTTTCCGATGAAGTGGCTGTATTTCGAGAGGCTGTGCCCGCGCAGGGTCTGCATGACCTCATTGCGCTCGGATGTGCGGACCTGCAGTACGACGCCCAGTTCCTCGCTGAACAAGGCCTTGAGCGTGAGTTCGTCACGCCGCGCACTGATCTGCCCGGCCCAGTTCTTGGCATCGCCGTAATCGGCGCGGCTGTCGGTGATGCCGTCGCCCTCGGTGACCAGCATGTCCATATTGAGCGCCACGCCGACATGACCGGCAAAGGCCATCTCGGCCACGGTGGCCAGCAAGCCCCCGTCACTGCGGTCGTGGTAAGCGAGGATCCGCCCTTTGGCGCGTAATTCGTTGACTGCGCTGACCAGGTTCTTCAGGTCCTGCGGGTCGTCCAGGTCGGGAACGGTGTCTCCCGCCTGGCCCAGCACCTGCCCCAGGATGCTGCCGCCCATGCGGTTGCGCCCACGCCCAAGGTCGATCAGCACCAGCGTGGTGTCTTCGGTGATGGCGTCGAGTTGCGGCGTCAGCGTGCCGCGCACATCGGCGAGCGTGGCAAAGGCGGTGACGATCAGGCTGACCGGCGAGGTGACCTTTTTTTTCTCGCTGCGGCTGCCGGAGGGGCCGCCCTGGACCGTCCATTGCGTGCGCATCGACAATGAATCCTTGCCCACGGGGATGGATATCCCCAGCGCCGGACAAAGCTCCATGCCCACCGCCTTGACGGTCTCGTACAGAGCCGCGTCTTCCCCCGCTTCGCCACAAGCGGCCATCCAGTTGGCCGACAGCTTCACGCGCGGCAGCTCGAAAGGTGCCGCCAGCAGGTTGGTGATCGCCTCCGCCACCGCCATTCGACCCGATGCCGGCGCATTGATCGCTGCCAAAGGCGTGCGTTCCCCAAGGCTCATGGCCTCGCCCGCAAAGCCTTTGAAATCCGCCAGCGTGACGGCGCAGTCAGCCACCGGCACCTGCCATGGCCCCACCATCTGGTCACGGTGGCTCAAGCCACCCACGGTGCGGTCGCCGATGGTGATCAGGAAGCGCTTTGAGGCCACGGTGGGGTGGCTCAGCACGTCAATCACGGCTCTTTGCAGGTCCACGCCAGTCAGTTCCATCGTCTGGAACTCCCGCGCAACCGACTTCACGTCGCGGTGCATCTTGGGTGGTTTGCCCAGCAACACGTCCATGGGCATCTGGACAGGAGTTTCCTGGCCTTCATCCACCAGCACCAGGTCCCGCGCCTCAGTCGCCACGCCCACCACCGCGAACGGGCAGCGCTCGCGCTCGCAGAAGGCCTTGAATTTCTCCAGTGATTCGGGCGCGATGCCCAGCACGTAGCGTTCCTGGCTTTCGTTGCTCCAGATTTCCTTGGGCGCCAGGCCGGACTCCTCCAGGGGCACCGCGCGCAGGTCGAAACGCGCACCGCGACCGGCATCGTTGGTCAACTCAGGAAAGGCGTTGGACAGCCCGCCCGCACCCACGTCGTGGATCGCCAGGATCGGGTTGGCATCGCCCTCGGCCCAGCAGTGGTTGATGACCTCCTGCGCGCGGCGCTCGATCTCGGGATTGCCGCGCTGCACCGAGTCGAAGTCGAGTTCGGCCGCGTTGGCGCCGGTGGCCATCGAACTGGCCGCGCTGCCACCCATGCCGATGCGCATGCCGGGGCCGCCCAGCTGGATCAGCAGCGTGCCAGCGGGGAATTCGATCTTCTTCGTCTGGCCCGCGTCGATGGTGCCCAGCCCGCCGGCGATCATGATGGGCTTGTGGTACCCGCGCTCCACGCCGCCCACGGACTGCTCAAATTCGCGGAAGTAGCCCAGCAGGTTGGGCCGCCCAAACTCGTTATTGAAGGCCGCGCCGCCCAGCGGGCCCTCGGTCATGATTTGCAGCGGGCTGGCAATATGGCCCGGTTTGCCATCGGGCCGGTCGCAGAGGCCGCCCCAGAGTTTGGACACGGTGAAGCCGGTCAGGCCCGCCTTGGGCTTTGAACCCCGTCCCGTGGCACCTTCGTCACGGATCTCGCCACCCGCGCCAGTCGACGCGCCTGGAAATGGCGAAATCGCCGTGGGGTGATTGTGCGTTTCCACCTTCATCAGCACATGGTTCAGGGCGCTACTTTTTTGATAGCTGTTTGCGGCCATTCCACGCTGGGAGGGATCGGTTTTTGCTATGAAACGCTCCACCGCAACGCCTTCCATCACGGACGCGTTGTCGGAATAAGCCACCACGGTGTGCTGGGGCGCCAGCTGGTGGGTGTTGCGGATCATCCCGAACAGGCTCTTTTCCTGCGGCACGCCATCGATGGTGAACTGGGCGTTGAAGATCTTGTGTCGACAATGTTCGCTGTTCGCTTGAGCGAACATCATCAGTTCCACATCGGTGGGGTTGCGGCCCAGCGCGGTGAAGGCGTTCACCAGATAGTCGATTTCGTCGCCGGCCAGCGCCAGGCCGAAGCGGGCGTTGGCAGCTTCCAGCTCGGCCCTTCCGCCCCGCAGAACATCCACATGCTCCATGGGCGCAGGGCTCAGCTCGGTGAAAAGGCCGAGCGCCATCGCGCGCTCGAACATCACGCTTTCGGTCATGCGGTCGTGCAAGAGCGCCGCCATGGCCTGCAACTGGTCGTGCGAAAGGCTGGCGTTGCCCAGCAGGCCGGACTTCAGCGTGACGCGGTATTCGGTCACGCGCTCCACACGCTTGATGGAAAGGCCGCAGTTGTGCGCAATGTCGGTCGCCTTGGAGGCCCAGGGCGAGACGGTGCCCAAACGTGGCGAAACAACGATCAGGCTCCCGCCACTCGGTCCGGCGTAGGGGTCGCCGTAGGTCAGCAGGGCCGCCAGGGTTTGGCGATCCGCGTCAGACGGCGCGGCCTCCGAGGCCACCAGATGCACAAATCGCGCGGAAATGCCTTGAACCCTGTCGTGAATGGCCGCCAGGCGCGGAAGGAGCTGCTGGACACGAAAAGCGCTGAGGGCGTTGCCGCCATCAAACTGGGTGATGTGCAGGGTCACGATGGTGGCCTTGAATGGGTGGGGCGTTGGCAGGAAACTCGCAAGACAGCCGCTGACTGGGGCCACTCGCGAAAACGCTGATTTTAGCGGGGGCAGACCCCGAGCCTGCAGGCCCATGACCCGAATGGGATAATCGCGCCCCATGACGATTACCTATAAAGACGCCGAAGGCATCGCTGGCATGCGTATCGCCGGCAGACTGGCCTCTGAAGTGCTGGACTACCTGACGCCTCACGTAAAACCGGGCGTGACCACCAACGAACTCGACCGGCTGGCTCATGACTTCATCACGCAGGTACAAGGGGCCATTCCCGCGCCCTTGAACTACCAGCCCTCGGGTTACATCCCTTACCCCAAGTCGATCTGTACCTCGATCAACCACCAGGTCTGCCACGGGATTCCAAACGACAAGCCGCTGAAGAAAGGCGACAGCCTGAACATCGACATCACCGTGATAAAGGATGGCTGGCATGGCGACACCAGCCGCATGTTCCAGCTTGGCGAAACCTCGATTGCCTCCCGGCGCCTGAGTGCCCTCACCTATGAGGCCATGTGGCACGGCATCGTCCAGGTTCGCCCCGGCGCCCGTCTGGGCGATATCGGCTGGGCAATCCAGAAATTTGCGGAGAGCAACGGTTTCAGTGTCGTTCGTGAGTTCTGTGGCCATGGTATCGGCCGTGTATTCCACGAGGAACCGCAGGTGCTGCACTACGGAAAGCCCGGTACGCTCGACGAACTGGTGCCCGGCATGACCTTCACCATCGAACCGATGATCAACGCCGGCAAGCGCGACATCAAGGAACTCGGCGACGGCTGGACCATCGTCACCAAGGACCACTCGCTTTCAGCCCAGTGGGAGCACACCATCCTTGTCACCGGTGATGGCTACGAGGTATTGACCCTGTCGGCCGGTAGCCCGCCGCCGCCCGCGTTCGTCAAGGCCTGACCCAACGGGCGCAGCCGGCAATCTGACTTCCTGAGGGTCACCATGACCGATCTACCCCACTTGCGCGAGACGTACCGCCAGAACAAGGCCGAAGCCCTGCGCGTGATCACGGACTGCGGCGCTTCCACCCGGGGCGTGCGGAACACCTTGCGCGCCTTGTCCGGGCTGGCCGACGAACTGTTGTGCACGCTGTGGCGGCAGGCCGGCCTGGACGCTCCATTCGCCCTGGTGGCTGTCGGAGGATTTGGTCGCGGCGAGCTGTTCCCTCATTCGGACGTGGACGTTCTGGTGCTTCTCCCCGACGACGAGTCACCCGACACCAATGTCGAACTCAAAACACGGATCGAATCCTTCATCAGCGCCTGCTGGGATACCGGGCTGGAGATCGGCTCCAGCGTGCGCACACTCGCCGACTGCCTGGCCGAAGCCGCCAAGGATGTGACCGTCCAGACCTCCTTGCTTGAGGCAAGACGGGTTGACGGGGATGCACAGCTGTTCAACCTGTTCCAGCGACGCTTTGACGCCGTCATGGATCCGCGCGCCTTCTTTGTCGCGAAAACGCTGGAGCTGCGCCAGCGCCACACCAAGTTCGAGGACACCCCCTATGCCCTTGAGCCCAATTGCAAGGAATCGCCCGGGGGCCTGCGCGACCTGCAGATCATCCTCTGGGTGGCACGTGCGGCCGGCTTGGGCAGGAGCTGGGAGGAACTCGCCCGCAAGGGGCTGGCCACACCGTTCGAGGTGCGACAGATCAAGCACAACGAGGCCTTGCTCAGTCTGATTCGAATGCGGTTGCACCTGATGGCACGGCGCAGGGAGGACAGGCTGGTGTTCGACCTGCAGACTGCCGTGGCCGAATCGTTCGGCTTCCGCTCGCGCACCACGCCGGACGGGCGGCCTGGCGAGCTGGCCAGCGAAGCGCTGATGAAGCGCTACTACTGGGCCGCCAAAGCTGTGACCCAGCTCAACCAGATCCTGTTGCTCAACATCGAGGAACGCCTGCAGGCCGATCACGGCGGATCGCCGCATGCACTGCGACCGATCAACGAACGCTTTTTCGAGAAGGCCGGCATGATCGAGGTGGCGAGTGACGACCTCTACCAGAAGAACCCGCACGCGATCCTGGAAACCTTCCTGCTCTACCAGACCCACCTCGGTCTGCGCGGCCTGTCGGCGCGCACCCTGCGTGCGCTGTACAACGTGCGCACGATCATGGACGCCTCGTTCCGCCACGACCCGATCAACCGTGGCACGTTCGTGCGCATCCTCCAGCAGCCGGCCGGCATCACCCATGCCATGCGCCTGATGAACCAAACCTCGGTGCTCGGGCGCTACCTGTGGGTTTTTCGCCGCATCGTTGGGCAGATGCAGCATGACCTGTTCCACGTCTACACCGTCGACCAGCACATCCTGATGGTGCTGCGCAACATGCGGCGCTTCTTCATCCCCGAGCATGCGCACGAGTACCCGTTCTGCTCGCAGCTCGCCGCCGGCTGGGACAAGCCCTGGGTGCTGTACGTTGCCGCGATCTTTCATGACATCGCCAAGGGCCGGGGCGGCGACCACTCAAAGCTCGGCTGCTTCGAGGTCCGTCGATTCTGCCGCGAACACGGCATCGGAAAGGACGACTCCCGGCTGATCGAGTTCCTGGTTGGCGAGCACCTCACGATGAGTCGCATCGCGCAGAAGGAAGACCTGAGCGATCCGGCTGTCATCGGCGCCTTTGCCCGGCGCGTGGGCAATGAGCGCAATCTCACGGCGCTCTACCTGCTGACCGTGGCCGACATTCGCGGCACCAGCCCCAAAGTATGGAACGCCTGGAAAGGCAAGTTGCTTGAAGACCTGTACCGCTACACGCTGAGGGTGCTGGGTGGACGCGCACCCGATCCGAGCGCCGACATCGAGGCGCGCAAGCGCGAAGCCCTGGTGAATCTGGCGCTGCACGCCGAGCCCTTCGAAGCGCATAAGGCCCTGTGGGACACGCTGGATATGGGCTACTTCATGCGCCACGACGCCGCGGACATCGCCTGGCACACCCGCCAACTGTCACGCCATGTCGCGAAGAAGCCAGTGGCCGGAGAATCCGCCAGCGCCGTCGCTGGCAAGACCATCGTGCGGGCACGCCAGTCACCGGTTGGCGAGGGACTGCAGGTGGTGGTCTACACCCCCGACCAGCCCGACCTTTTTGCGCGCATCTGCGGCTACTTCGACCAGGCCAGCTTCAGCATCCTGGATGCCAAGATCCACACCACCAACAATGGCTATGCGCTCGACACCTTCCAGATCGTCACCGCCATGCTGCCCGAGCACTACCAGGAGCTGATGACGATGGTCGAGACTGAACTCGCCCACACCCTGGAGCACCCGGGTGCGCTGCCGCAACCCAGCCGGGGCCGCGTGTCCCGGCGCGTGAAGAGCTTCCCCTTTGCCCCGCGGGTGGACCTGCAGCCCGATGAAAAGGCCCAGCGCTGGCTGCTCAGCATTTCGGCCAGCGACCGCGTCGGCCTGCTCTACAGCGTGGCGCGGGTGCTGGCCCGGCACCATATCAATCTGCAACTGGCCAAAGTCACCACCTTGGGCGAACGCGTCGAGGACACCTTCCTGATCGACGGACCGGAGTTGCAGCAAAACAAGGCCCAGATCGCGATAGAGACCGAACTGCTCGACGCACTGCAGGCCTGAGAAGGCTGTTCAATCGACCAGCGTCTGGCGCTGGTAGCTGTGCAATCGCCCCTTGAAGGCGGCACCGCCGGGGAGCGTCTTGATGCGCGCCTCGCTGTGCGAATACCCCAGTGCAGCCATGTTCCGGCTGAAGCGGGGCTGGTTGCCGCGGTCAGGATCCACGATCAGCACCTCCACCGTGGTGGCGGAGTGCAGGTCGATGAAGTTCGACAGCGCACGCGGCTGGTCCCGGTCGTAGAGCAGATCGCTGCCGATGATGAGGTCAAACAAGCCCAGCGCCGGATTGCTGCGCGCCCAGTTTCCGGTTTCATATTTCATGGCGGGCAAGTCATTGAGACGCAGGTTCTCCCGCAGAAACGCGCCGCCAAGGGGATGGCAGTCGCTGGCCGTGATGTCACCGCCACGCCGGTGAATCACCAGACTGGCCAAGGCCAGTCCGCAGCCGACTTCCAGGATACGCTTGCCTTCGACTTCAAACGAAAGCATCGCATGCGCCAGCACCCGGCCTGAGGGCCAGAGCAGGCCAAAAATAGGCCATGTGGCCGATGAAATGCCGGCCCGCTCAGCCTCGCCCAGCGGGTCGTGGAACTGCTGACGGTCGAGCAGGGAGCGCAACCGCAGGT
>JAABQG010000060.1 GCA_011391595.1 Hydrogenophaga sp. | reverse complement strand
GGGAAAACGGCCAGCTTGGCGCTGCCTATGAATTGCTCACTGACGCCATCCAGCGGCAACCGGGCGACGTCGACCTGCTCTACGACCAAGCCCTGATTGCTGAAAAGTTGGGCAACTACGAAGCGATGGAGCGCCTTTTACGCCAGTTGATTGCTGCCAAGCCTGACTATCACCACGCCTATAACGCGCTGGGGTATTCTTTTGCCGAACGCAATGTGCGCCTGGTCGAAGCCCGACAACTGATCAACAAGGCCCTTGAGTTCGCTCCCGACGATCCGATGATCAAGGACAGCCTGGGTTGGGTCGAATTTCGAAGTGGCAACACGGCGGAGGCGCTGCGCCTCCTTGAAGGCGCGTTCAGGGCGCGCCCGGACGCCGACATTGCCGCGCACCTGGGCGAGGTGCTGTGGATTGCCGGACAGCGGGAGCAAGCCCTGAGCGTCTGGCGACAGGGCCTGCTGTTGAGTTCCGACAGCGACACCCTCAACGAAACACTGAAGCGGCTACAGGTGAAGCCGTGAGACGGCGGGCCTGGGTGGCCTGCAGCTTGCTGCCATTTGCTACTTATTTGATATCTGGATGTGCAGCGCCGAAGGCAGACAAAGGACAAGGACAGCAAAATCTTCAGATCTGGAGCGGTCGGTTGTCCCTGAACCTGGCGTCCGAGCCCCCCCGGTCCTTCTTTGCAGCATTTGAGCTCAAGGGAAACGCCAGCGATGGTGAACTGACCCTGACAAGCCCTCTGGGCAGTGTCCTCGCCGCCATGCGCTGGGCCCCCGGGGAAGCCAGTCTGCGCATCGGGCAGGAGACGCAAATGTTTGATTCCATGGAGTCCCTGACCGGCCACGTGACTGGCGCAACGCTGCCAGTTCGCGCGCTGTTTGACTGGCTTGTTGGCGTGAATACCAGCGGCGCCGGGTGGCGGGCTGATCTATCTCTATTGGACCAGGGGCGCCTGGTAGCCACCCGGACCGAACCCGCACCCGCTGCCGAGCTGAAACTGATTCTTGACCGGTAAGCCTGCCTGCCCATCTACCGGTGGTGATAATGCGGAAATGAAGTCGCTGTATGACGTGCCGGCACCGGCCAAGCTCAACCTGTTCCTGCACATTACGGGACGAAGGGCCGACGGATACCACCTTCTCCAGTCTGTCTTCATGCTGATCGACTGGTGCGACACGCTGCATTTTGAAGTCCGCCCTGACGGCCGGATCACCCGCCAGGACCTGACCGACAACTTGCCGCACGACGATCTCATCGTCCGGGCGGCACGCGCCCTGCAGACGCTGACCCAATGCCGTCTGGGTGCCGATGTCAGTGTCGAAAAGCGAATTCCCGCCCAGGCGGGAATGGGCGGAGGCTCATCGGACGCGGCCTCCAGCCTGCTGGCACTGAACCGCCTGTGGAAGCTGAATCTCCCGCTAAGTCAACTCGCGAAAGTGGGCATTCAGCTCGGCGCGGATGTGCCGTTCTTCCTTGGAGGCGACAACGCCTGGGTTGAAGGTATCGGCGACCGCCTTGCGCCGCTGGAGCTGCCGCCAGCACGTTTTGTTGTCGCAAAACCCCCGACGGGCGTGGAAACCGCGTCGATTTTCGCAAGTCCTGACCTGAAAAGGGATACAAATCCTGCTACAATCTTAGGCTTTGCAGAGCACCCTTACGGCTTCGGCCATAACGATTTGCAGCCTGTCGCACTGAGGCAATGTCCCCAGATCGCCCAAGCCCTTGGTTGGCTTGGATCACTCGGCCTGAATGGCCGGATGACCGGCTCGGGTAGCGCGGTGTTTGCGCAAACGCTGGATGATATGGACCTCCGAAGTGCGCCGGGCACATGGCATGTCAGATCATGCAGCAATTTGGCTGCTCATCCCCTGCGGGGTTGGGCGTCCAGCGACAGTTGAGTGGTGGGCAGCAATGCGCTGTCAACCTGTGTAGGGGAGTCGCCAAGTTGGTAAAGGCACTGGATTTTGATTCCAGCATGCGAGGGTTCGAGTCCTTCCTCCCCTGCCAAATACGTCGTACGTAGAGGCATATTTTTTTGATCGCTGGGATGCTCATGCAAGCCAACCAACCCGACTTCATGGTTTTCACCGGCAACGCCAACCCGGCTCTCGCCTCGGAGATTGCACGGCATCTGGGCACCTCCCTGGGTGCGGCAGATGTGGGCCGCTTCTCCGATGGCGAGGTCACGGTGGAAATCAAGCAGAACGTGCGTGCCCGCGATGTCTTCGTGGTGCAGTCCACTTGCGCGCCAACCAACGAAAACCTCATGGAACTGCTGATCATGGTTGACGCGCTCAAACGCGCGTCGGCCGAGCGGATCAGCGCCGTGATTCCCTATTTTGGCTACGCGCGGCAGGACCGCCGTCCGCGCTCGACACGCGTGCCGATTTCGGCCAAGGTCGTGGCCAACCTGCTGCAAACCGTGGGCGTGGCCCGTGTCCTGACCATGGATCTTCACGCCGACCAGATCCAGGGATTTTTTGACATCCCGGTCGACAACATCTACGCCTCGCCCTTGTTGCTCGGAGATCTGCGCCAGAAGGACTACGAAAACCTGATCGTCGTGTCGCCTGATGTCGGCGGCGTGGTACGTGCTCGCGCGCTGGCCAAGCAGCTCGGCTGCGACCTGGCGATCATCGACAAGCGCCGGCCGAAGGCCAATGTCAGCGAAGTCATGCATGTGATCGGCGAAATCGACGGCCGCAATTGCGTCATCATGGACGACATGATCGATACCGCCGGCACACTGGTCAAGGCGGCCGAAGTGCTCAAAGCGCGAGGTGCGAAAAAAGTGTACGCCTACTGCACGCATCCGATCTTTTCCGGCCCCGCCGTCGATCGGATTGCCAACGGCTCGGCGCTTGACGGGGTGGTCGTCACTGACACCATTCCGCTGACCGACTCCGCGCGCAGCTGCACGAAGATCCGCCAGCTCTCGGTGGCTCCGTTGATTGCCGAAACCATTCAGCGCATTGCCAAGGGCGAGTCGGTCATGAGTTTGTTCTCGGATCAGGACAATCTGTTCTGATCAGGGCAAAGAGCGGGCCAGCGCACCGGCATGGTGCTGCGGCCCTTTGTTAGACGGAGTCACACTGGTCGCGGTGGACTCTTTTTTGGAGTTGATTATGAAATTCGTCGCTTTTGAGCGCGCCAAGCAGGGTACGGGTGCGAGCCGCCGTCTCCGCATCACCGGTCGTACGCCCGGTATCGTCTATGGGGGCGCCGGCGAGCCCCAGCTGATCGAGCTCGATCACAACGCCCTGTGGCATGCCCTGAAGAAGGAGGTCTTCCATTCCACCGTTCTTGATATGGAACTGAATGGCAAGGACAACAAGGTCTTGCTGCGCGACGTGCAGATGCACCCCTTCAAGCAAATGATCCTGCACGTCGATTTCCAGCGTGTGGATGCCACCACCAAACTGCACATGAAAGTGCCGCTGCACTACAGCGGCGATGAGAATTCCCCGGCCGTCAAGACCGAAGGTTGCATCGCCAACCACGTGGTGACCGAGATTGAAGTGCTATGCCTGCCGGCCGATCTGCCGGAATTCATCGCCGTTGACCTCAGTGGCCTGAAGAAAGGCACTTCGCTGCATCTGGCTGACATCACCATGCCCAAGGGCGTGACGGCAGTCACCCACGGCAAGAACAACCCGGTTCTGGTGTCCGTCGTGGTGGTCTCGGCGGCAGCTGAAGCACCGGCCGCCGATGCTGCTGCAGCAGCGCCTGCTGCGGCAACGCCCGCCGCCAAGAAGCCTGCGAAGAAGTAAGCGCAGCCTAGCCCTTCAAGGAGAATGGCCCACCTCGGTGGGCCATTCTGTTTTTGAGCCCGGATAATTACGCCCATGATCAAACTGTTTGTGGGGCTCGGCAATCCGGGTCCGGAATATGAAGCCACGCGCCACAACGCAGGCTTCTGGTGGATTGACGCGCTCGCGCGTGAATTCAAGGTCACCCTGATCCCGGACAAGGCCTACCATGGACGCGTTGCGCGTGCCGTGGTTCACGGGCATACCGTCTGGTTGCTGCAGCCCCAGACCTTCATGAATCTTTCCGGCAAGTCCGTCGCGGCGCTCGCCCGTTTCTTCAAGATCCTTCCCGAGGAAATCCTGGTGGCGCATGACGAGCTCGATATCGTGCCGGGTCAGGTCAAGCTGAAGCTGGGTGGCAGCCATGCCGGACACAACGGCTTGCGCGACATCCACGCGCAGCTGGGTTCCGCGGACTACTGGCGCCTGCGCTTGGGCATCGGGCACCCGGGCGTGAAGGCCGAGGTAATCAACTGGGTCCTCAAGAAACCGCTGCCGGAGCAGCGCGAAGCAATCGATGAATGCCTGGAGCGGGCGCTCCGGGGCGTCCCCGCGATGATGGCCGGAGAAATGGAAAAGGCCATGCTACTGATCCACACCGCCAAGCCCCCGCGACCGAAACCACCCCGGCCGGCGCCGGATGAGCCCCCCAATTAGCTATTATTTTCATAGCTATCAGTAACCATTCGACGATGGATAGAGCACAAAAATACTTTAAAATCTGGCTTCAGGCGTTGCCGGAAGTGCTGGCGGCCTGCAGACGCTGGAATTTCTGCCAGAGTGTCTCCCGGCTTTCCACATGACCCGGATGTACCGGGATGCAGGCCACGGGACAAACCTGCACACACTGGGGCTCATCAAAATGTCCCACACACTCGGTGCACTTCGCCGGGTCGATCTCGTAAATTTCTGCCCCCAGATAGATCGCCTCGTTCGGGCACTCCGGCTCGCAGACGTCACAGTTGATGCACTCGTCTGTTATCAGCAAGGCCATGGCACGCTCCGGTGGAGCCCGACGGCCCGTCTCCATTCAGAAGGCGCCACCCAGAGGCGGCTGGCTCGGATAGTCATGCTGGCAATTATCGACGCCCCGACGCCCTTTCGTGCAACAGCCCCACCGCACGAAGGCCCTTGAAGGCGCAACGGCTGCCCGGTATCCGCTGATAATCCACGGCAACACCACAGCATCGATCCTGCAACGCTGCATGAACGACACTTTCTGGCCATGTCACTGTTTCTGCTCAAGCGCCTGTTCACCCTGATTGCCACCTTGCTGGCCGCTTCAGTGGTTGTTTTCTGGGTGCTGGAAGTCTTGCCTGGCAATGCAGCCCAGATGCTGATGGGGCCCGACGCCTCTCCAGAGGCCGTGCTGGCACTGGCGCGCCAACTCGGGCTGGACCACCCTCCGTTGCAACGCTATGGGTCGTGGATCAGCGGCCTGCTGACGGGGGAACTCGGCAACAGTTACGTCTACAGCACACCGGTGCTGGAGCTGGTTCTTCAGCGCCTGGCGTTGACCGTTCCACTGGCCGTGATGGCGATGGTCTTGACCACGGTGCTGGCGCTTGCCGTTGGC
The DNA here is from genome assembly GCA_011391595.1 of Hydrogenophaga sp. Classification (GTDB taxonomy): domain Bacteria; phylum Pseudomonadota; class Gammaproteobacteria; order Burkholderiales; family Burkholderiaceae_C; genus JAABQG01. The sequence continues at coordinate 12,850 of JAABQG010000060.1, read as the reverse complement.
GTTTATGCCGCATCCCACCACAATCGCGCCGGCGACGTCGGGTTGATGGCCGCCACCCAGGTCGGCGTCGCCATACCCAACTTCTGGTTCGCCATCCTGCTGATCCTGCTGTTTTCGGTCCATCTGCGCTGGTTCGCGGCCGGGGGCTTTCCCGGCTGGGAGGATGAGGGCGTGCTTGGCGGTATCAAGGCCTTGTTGCTTCCGGCGATTTCGCTGGCCGTTGTCCAGGCTGCCATCCTGGCGCGGATCACGCGTTCGGCCGTGCTGGAAGTCATGCGCGAGGACTATGTACGCACCGCGCGAGCCAAGGGCCTGTCGCGGCGCGCAACCCTGTGGCGCCATGTGCTGCGCAACGCCCTGATTCCGGTGGTCACCGTGATGGGCTTGCAGTTCGCCAACCTGCTGGCCGGCACCATCGTGGTGGAAAACGTCTTTTACCTCCCGGGCCTGGGACGCCTGATTTTCCAGTCAATCTCGAACCGGGACCTGATCGTCGTGCGCAACTGCGTGATGCTGCTGGCGGCGATGGTGGTCATCGTCAATTTCGTCGTTGATCTGCTGTACGCGGTGATCGACCCCCGCGTGAAGGCCAGCGACATATGAGCCGGGAGTCCGCTTTTTGAGCGCCTTGTCAGTCCGGTCTCAATCCACCAGCCCCTGGGGAGGCTTCATGCGCCGCGCGTTGCGGCATCCGAGCTTCGTCATCGGTGGCGTGCTGACCCTGCTGCTGCTCGGTGCGGCTGCCCTGTCGCTGGTCTGGACGCCCTGGTCGCCCTATGAGATGAACCTCCCGGGCAAACTGCAGCCCCCGTCCGCATCGCACTGGTTGGGGACCGACCCCTTCGGGCGCGACGTCGCTTCGCTGCTGCTGGTGGGCGCGCGCAATTCCATCCTGGTCGGTGTCATCGCGGTAGGCATCGGGCTGGGCATCGGCGGCGCGCTGGGGCTGCTGGCGGCGGCGCGCCGCGGCTGGGTCGAGGAACTGATCATGCGCCTGGCCGACTTCACCTTTGCCTTTCCTGCCATCCTGTCAGCCATCATGATGACGGCCGTCTTCGGTGCGGGCATCGTCAACTCGATCATCGCCATCGGCATCTTCAACATTCCCACCTTTGCACGGGTGACCCGCGCCTCGGCCAACGCCATCGGCTCGCGCGACTTCATCCTGGCGGCCCGGGCCTGCGGCAAGGGCCCGTGGCGTATCACGATCGAGCACGTGCTGCCCAATATCGCCTCGGTCCTGATCGTGCAGGCGACCATCCAGTTCGCCATTGCGATCCTGGCCGAGGCCGCCCTGTCCTATCTGGGGCTGGGCACCCAGCCCCCGCAACCGTCCTGGGGACGCATGCTCAGCGAGGCCCAGACGCTGCTGTTCCAGAGCCCGATGCTGGCGGTCTACCCCGGCGTGGCGATCGCCCTCGCCGTGCTGGGCCTGAACCTGCTGGGTGACGGGCTGCGTGATTTGCTCGATCCTCGCCTGACCCGCAAGCGTTGAAGCCATGAGGAACACCACGCCATTGCTCGAAGCCACCGACCTGCGTCTTCGACTGCACACGCACGTGGGCACCGTCGACGCCGTTCGCGGCGTGAACCTCAGCCTGCGCCGCGGCGAAACCCTGGGCCTGGTCGGGGAATCGGGCTGCGGCAAGTCACTCACCGCCATGACACTGATGGGACTGCACCCCGAGGGCGCCACCGTCTCGGGAAGCCTGCGCTTTCACGGCGAGGAAATGATCGGGCAAAGCGAGGCCCGCTGGTGTGCCTTGCGCGGCGACCGCATCGGCATGGTCTTCCAGGAACCCATGTCAGCGCTCAATCCGGTCCACACCGTCGGTCATCAGGTGGCCGAACCGCTGCGCCTTCATCGGGGCCTGACAGCGGCCGCTGCACGCAAGGAGGCCGTCGCCCTGCTTGACCGTGTCGGCATCGCCGACGCCGCGCGCCGCTTCGACGCCTGGCCGCACCAGTTCTCCGGCGGCCAGCGCCAGCGCATCACCATCGCCATGGCACTGGCGTGCAGCCCGGATCTGCTGATTGCCGACGAGCCCACCACCGCGCTGGACGTCACGATCGCCGGTCAGATCCTTCAGTTGATACGCGATCTGGTGCGCGAGCGCGACATGGGCCTGATCCTGATCTCGCATGACCTCGGCGTCATAGCCCAGAACGTAAGCCACATGATGGTGATGTATGGCGGCATGGTGGTTGAAAGCGGCCCTACCCGCGAAGTGTTTTCCCGCCGCGCCCACCCCTACACGCAGGGACTTTTTGGTTCACGCCCGCAACTCGGTCCTCAGGCGCACACCGGGAGCGGCGCCCGGGCGCGCCTGGCGGCCATCCCCGGCAACGTACCTGAACTGCGCAACATGCCCGCCGGATGCCCCTTTGCGGACCGCTGCGTGGTTTCGCTGCCGGCCTGCCAGGACGAAATGCCCCCCCTGATCCAGCTCGGGCAGGATCACTGCGCGCGCTGCGTGCTGCTGGAGTCCGCCGGATGAACACCCCCGCCCCGCTGCTGGTGGTGGACCAGTTGGTCAAGCACTACGCACTCCCGCGCGAGAGCCTCTTCGGCCCGGCACGAATGCTTGAAGCCCTGCGCGGCGTCAGCCTGACGGTACAGACCGGCCGCAGTTTCGGCATCGTCGGTGAGTCCGGCTCTGGCAAATCCACGCTGGCTCGCTGCGTGATGGCACTGGAAACTCCGACGGGCGGCACCGTCCGGCTGGAGGGCCGGGACCTTCACGCAATGCAGGGCGCGGGACTTCGTGCGGCGCGGCGCGACTTCCAGATGGTTTTCCAGGATCCCTACGGTTCGCTGGACCCACGCCAGACGGTCGCGCGCATCGTGGCCGAGCCCCTGGCTGCGCTGGCCTCGCCCCATACGCCGTCGCGCGCCGAACAGCGCGAGCGGGTGGCGCATGCGCTGGATGCCGTCGGCCTTCGCCAGTCGGATCTGGACAAATATCCACACGAGTTCTCCGGCGGCCAGCGACAGCGGGTCGCGATTGCCAGGGCGCTGATCACGCGCCCGAAGCTGATCGTCGCGGACGAACCCGTCAGCGCACTGGACGTCTCGGTACAGGCCCAGGTTCTGAACCTGATGATGGACCTTCAGGAGCAGTTCGGCGTGACCTATCTGCTGATCAGCCACGACCTGGCCGTCGTGCAGCATCTGTGCGACGACGTCGCGGTCATGCAGGCCGGCCGGATCGTGGAGGCCGGAACGCCCCAAACCTTGTTCACGCATCCGGTTCACCCCTACACACGCAAGCTGGTGGACGCGGTTCCACGCGTGGCCTTCTGAAGTTGACCCGGATCATTTCGTTGCTAATATGCGTCCATTAACAGGAGAAGCCATCCATGAAACGCCGTGACTTTGCCATTCATTCCGTCGCCGCCGCCTCTTTGGCGAGCCTGCCCCTTGCCTCGCTGGCACAAAAGCGAAAGGACACGGTGGTCCTGGGCATGACTCTTGAGCCGCCAGGCATGGACCCTACAGCAGGGGCGGCCTCCGCAATTGCAGAAATCGTTCTGTACAACATCTTCGAGACCCTCACCAAGATCAACGCCGACGGAACCGTCACACCGCTGCTGGCGGAAAGCTGGGAAGTCTCCCCCGACCTCAAGACTTACACATTCAAACTGCGCAAGGGCGTGAAATTCCAGAACGGCGAGCCCTTCAATGCCAGCACGGTCAAGTACTCGTTCGAGCGCGCCGCGGGCGAAAAGAGCACCAACAAGGACAAACGCACCTTTACCTCCATGGAACGCGTCGCCGTGGTGGACGAGCACACCGTGGTTGTGATCAACAAGGAACTGAACCCCGACTTCCTGTTCCTCATGGGGCAGGCGACCGCTATCCTGGTCGAGCCCAAGAGTGTGGACAGCAACGCCACCAAACCGGTCGGCACAGGGCCCTACAAGCTGGATAGCTGGAACAAAGGGGCGTCCGTGACCCTGGCCAAGTGGCCCGAATACCGCAACGCCGCCGCCATCAAGATGAACAAGGCTACCTTCCGGTTTGTCGGAGACCCGGCAGCCCAGGTCGCCGCCCTGCTGTCAGGCGACCTGGACGTGTTCGTGCGTGTGGGCGCCGCGCGCAGCCTGGCGCAGTTCAAACAGGATCCTAGGTTTCAAGTCATCATCAGCGGCTCGCGGGCCAAGACGATCCTGGCTATCAACAACAAGAAGAAGCCCCTGGACGACGTGCGGGTGCGCCGTGCGATCTCTGCGGCCATCGACCGCAAGGCGGTCATCGAAGGCGCCGTCGACGGGTTTGGCGTGCCCATCGGCAGCCATTACGTGCCCGGGGCCTTCGGCTTCGTGGACACGACCGGCATCAACCCCTACAACCCGGACAAGGCCCGCGCCCTGCTGGCCGAGGCCGGCGTCAAGACGCCGCTGGAACTCAGCCTGATCCTGCCCCCGGTGCCCTACGCACGCCAGGGCGGCGAGGTGATCGCAGCGCAACTGGCCAAGGTCGGCATCGTGGCCAAGCTGCAGAACGTCGAGTGGGCGCAGTGGCTCAGCGGCGTGTACGGCAACAAGAATTACGATCTCACGATCATTTCGCATGTTGAACCCTTCGACCTGGGCAACTTCGCCAAGGCGGGCTACTACTGGAACTACGAATCGGCCAAGTTCAACGAGCTCTACGACAAGATCAACAACGCGCCGCGCGCGGCCGATCGGGCCAAATACCTCGGTGAGGCGCAGCGCATGCTGGCCAACGACGCCGTCCACGCTTTCCTGTTCCAGCCGCAATGGATCACCGTGGCGAACAAGGGCATCCGCGGGCTCTGGAAGGACATGCCATTGTTCGTGAACGACATCGGCGCGCTGTCCTGGGCGTGATCGGTTCAAGCCTTGTCCGACCTTCACGCCCTTGGCGCGGGCGAACTCGCTGACGCCTACCGAGCCGGTCAGCTCTCGCCGGTGGCGGTCACCCAGGCCGTGCTGGCGCACGTCGAGCGATGGGAACCCCACCTGCAGGCCAGCTACCTGCTGCGTCCTGAGCGGGCGCTGGCGCTGGCGCGCGAGTCCGAAGCCCGCTGGCGCAAGGGCCAGGCACTGGGCGCCCTCGACGGCGTCCCATACACCCTCAAGGAAAACATCGCCACCCGGGGCGACCCGATGCCGCTGGGCACCGCTGCCACGCACCTGGTCGCACTGGCCGACGATGCGCCCCCGGCAGCGCGCCTGCGCGAAGCCGGCGCCGTGATGGTCTGCAAGACCACCATGCCCGACTACGGCATGCTGTCGTCCGGGCTGTCCAGTTTCCACCCGCTGAGCCGCAACCCCTGGGACCTGCGCAAGACCCCCGGCGGCTCCAGCGCGGGCGGCGCGGCCGCCGCGGCCGCGGGCTATGGACCGCTGCACGTCGGTACCGACATCGGCGGGTCCCTGCGCCTGCCCGCGGGCTGGTGCAGCATCTTCAGCCTCAAGCCCAGCCTGGGCCGCATCCCCATCGACCCGCCCTTCACCGGCCGCGCTGCCGGCCCGATGACGCGCACCGTGGCCGACGCGGCCGCCATGATGCAGGTGCTGAGCCGGCCGGATGCGCGCGACAGCATGAGCTTGCCTTATCAGGACATCGCCTGGGCGTCATTCGACCAGGGCGCTGAAAAACTGCGCGGCCTGCGGATCGGCCTGCTGCTGGACGCCAACTGCGGCCTGCCGGTGGAGCCCGAGGTGCTGGCGGCGGTCCTGGCGGCGGCCCGGCGCTTCGAGGCGGCCGGCGCCCTTGTCGAGCCGATGCAGCCCTTCATGACCCAGGCCATGCTGGACGGCATGGACCATTTCTGGCGCATGCGTTCGCGCATGGACCTGGCTGCGCTGAATCCGCAAGATAAGGCCAGGGTGCTGCCCTACATCCGGGCGTGGGCCGACAGCGCCGCCGGCATGGATGGCGAAGCCGTATTCCGCGCGGCCAGCCAGTTCCATGCGGTGCGCGTGGCCAGTGTCAAAGCCTGCGCGGCCTTTGACTATGTGATCTCGCCGACGGCGCCGATGCCCGCTTTCGCGGCCGAATTGCCCTCGCCCACCAACGATCCCTTGAGGCCACTGGAGCACATCGGCTTCACCGTGCCCTACAACATGTCGGAGCAGCCCGCCGCGTCCATCAACTGCGGCTATACGGGCGACGGCTTGCCGATCGGCCTGCAGATCGCCGGCCAGCGCTTCGACGACCTGGGCGTGCTCCAGGTCGCGCGCGCCTTTGAGCTGATCCGGGACGTCCAGCGTCCGTGGCCACAGCCGCCATCCGCCTGAAGCCTGGCCTGGCGCTCTGGCGACCTCACGGCGAGCGACGCAACGGCCTCACCTCTCGCAGGGACGGCCACGCAGTTCAAGGCGATGACTCGGACAAAACCCTAAAATCAGCCAGTGACTTCCATACTCAACGCCGACCTGCACTGCCACTCCGTCGTCTCCGACGGCACCCTGACCCCCGAAGCCCTGGCGGCGCGCGCGCGGGCCAACGGAGTGGAGTTGTGGTCACTGACCGACCACGACGAGATTGGTGGCCAGCAGCGGGCGCTGGCCGCGGCACAGGCCGAAGGCATGAAGTACCTCACCGGCACCGAAATCTCGGTCAGCTTCGCTGGCCACACCGTGCACATCGTTGGCCTGGGCTTCGACGCCGACAACGACGACTTGAAGCGTGGCCTGGCGCGGACCCGTGGCGGGCGCGGCGAGCGCGCCATGGAAATGTCGGATGGCCTCGCCAAGGTGGGCATCCAGGGCGCCTATGAAGGCGCGCTGAAGTTCGTCGGCAACCCTGAATTGATCTCGCGCACCCATTTCGCGCGTTTCCTGGTGGAGTCGGGCGTTTGCAAGGACACCAACGAGGTGTTCCGCAAATTCCTGACCGAGGGCAAGCCCGGTTTCGTACCGCACCGCTGGGCGAGCTTGCGCGATGCCATCACCTGGATCACTGGCGCCGGCGGCGTGGCGGTGATCGCGCACCCGGCGCGCTATGGTTTCACGCCGAATGAAGAGTACGCGCTGTTCACCGAGTTCAAGGCCCATGGTGGTCAGGGCGTGGAAGTGGTGACGGGCAGCCATTCCGCCCAGGAGGCCGTGACTTATGGCGGCCTGGCGCGGGAGTTCGGACTGGCCGCCTCCCGGGGCAGCGACTTCCACAGCCCCGATGAGAGCCGCATTGATCTGGGTACCCTGCCCAACCTGAGCGGTGACCTGACCCCGGTATGGGAACTGCTGGCGGATCGACTCCAGTGAACCGCCCCCCCCGGATCCTGGCGGGAATCGCCTGTGCCTGCAGGGCCGGCGCATGGTTGACGGTGCGCGAGGGCCGAACGCGGGTGCGGCCCGCAGGGTCTTAAACTCGCCGTATGGCACAGCATTTCAGCGTTCACCCTGTCAATCCGCAAGCACGGCTGCTCAAGCAGGCCGTCGCCATGCTGGCGCGGGGCGGCATCGTGGCCGTGCCCACCGACTCCAGCTACGCCCTGGCGTGCCAGCTCGATGACAAGGCGGCGGCGGACCAGTTGCGTCGCATCCGCGGCGTGGATGAGAAGCACCACCTGACCCTGCTTTGCCGCGACCTGAGCGAGTTGTCCAACTACGCCATCGTGGACAACAAGCAGTTCCGCCTGATCAAGCAGGCCACGCCCGGGCCCTTCACCTTCATCCTGGAAGCCACCAAAGAGGTTCCACGGCGCCTGAGCCACCCCCAGCGCAAGACCATCGGCCTGCGCGTCCCGGATCACAAGGTTTTGCAGGAGCTGCTGGCGCTGCATGGCGCGCCGCTGCTGGCCACCACCTTGATTCCGCCCGCCCAAACCGAGCCGCTCAACGATGCGGAAATGATTCTTGAGCACTTCGCCCACGGCATTGCCGCGGTGATCGACGCCGGCGCCTGCCCCTCCCATCCGACCACCGTGGTTGACATGACCGGTGGCGATATCGTCGTGGTGCGCCAGGGGCGTGGCGACCTGGCCATCCTGGGCCTTTGAAACCTTCCCTGCCTGAGACAATCAAACCCGTGGACTATTCGAATATCCTGCAAACCGTCCTGATCTACGCCCTGCCGGTGCTCTTCGCCATCACGGTGCATGAAGCCGCGCACGGGTATGCGGCACGCCACTTTGGCGACAACACCGCATGGATGCTGGGTCGCATCACGCTGAACCCGCTGAAACACATTGATCCGGTGGGCACCATCCTGATGCCACTGCTACTGTATTTCGCCACTTCGGGGGCCTTCCTGTTTGGTTACGCCAAGCCGGTGCCGGTACGTTTTGGCAATCTGCGCAACCCCAAGCGCGACATGATCTGGGTGGCACTGGCCGGCCCGGCGGCCAACCTGGCGCAGGCCCTGCTGTGGGGCATCGGCTTTTACCTGCTGCGCGGCGCCGGCGTGAACGAACCGTTCTTCATCAAGATGTGCCAGGGCGGCATCCTGGTCAACGTCGTCATGTTTGTCTTCAACCTGTTTCCGTTGCCGCCGCTGGACGGCGGGCGCATTCTGGTCGGGCTGCTGCCCTACAGGCAGGCGATGCTGGTCTCGCGCGTCGAGCCCTGGGGCTTCTTCATCGTCATGGCGCTGGTGGTCTCGGGCGTCGTCAGCGCCCTGTGGATGCAGCCGCTGATGACCCTGACCTATGGCCTGATCGAGCTCCTCCTCACGCCCCTGTCGCTCCTGATCTCCTGACTTCCTGATTTTCGAGCTCCCCGAATGAAATCACTGCGCGTCCTCACCGGCATCACCACCACCGGCACCCCCCATCTGGGCAACTACGTTGGCGCGATTCGCCCGGCTGTCACGGCCAGCCTGAATGCCGGCACCGAGAGTTTTTACTTTCTGGCCGATTACCACGCACTGATCAAGTGCGATGAACCTGCCCGCATCCAGCGCTCCACGCTGGAGATCGCCGCAAGCTGGCTGGCCGCCGGGCTGGACCCGGCGCGTGTTTTCTTCTACCGCCAGTCCGACATCCCTGAAATTCCGGAACTGACCTGGCTGCTTGCCTGCGTCACGGGCAAGGGCCTGCTCAACCGGGCCCACGCCTACAAGGCGAGCGTGGACAAGAACACTGCCGCAGGCAACGAGCCCGACGCGGACGTGACCGCCGGACTCTTCATGTACCCGGTGCTGATGGCGGCCGACATCCTGATGTTCAAGTCGCACCGAATCCCCGTCGGGCGCGACCAGATTCAGCACATCGAAATGGCGCGCGACATGGCGCAGAGCTTCAATCACCTGTACGGCGAACACTTCGTGCTGCCGGAAGCCGCCATCGAGGCGTCGGTGGCCACTTTGCCCGGTCTGGACGGGCGCAAGATGAGCAAGAGCTACGACAACGCGATCCCGCTGTTCGCGCCGCGCGAGCAACTGCGCAAGCTGATCGCCGGCATCGTCACCGACTCGCGCGCGCCCGGCGAGCCAAAGGACGTCGAAGGCTCCGCCCTTTTCCAGATCTACCAGGCATTTGCCAGTACCGAGGAAACGGACGCCTTGCGCCAGGCCTATGCCGACGGCATCGGCTGGGGTGACGCCAAGAAAGCGCTGTTCGAGCGAATCGACCACGAAATCGCCCCGATGCGCGAGCGCTATGAAACCTTGATGGCCGACCCGGCCGGCATGGAGACGATCCTCCTTGCTGGCGCGGCCAAGGCGCGCGAACTGGCCACGCCGTTCATGGCGGAATTGCGCGCGGCGGTAGGGCTGCGCGGCCTGGGTACACAAAGGGCCAGCGCAGGTGCTGGCGCCGTATCCGCCACACCCTCGCCTGCAGGCATGGGCGCGTTGCCCACGTTCAAGCAATACCGCGAAAAAGACGACCAGTTCTATTTCAAGCTGGTTGACGCCAAGGGACAACTGCTGCTGCAAAGCACCGGATTTGCCTCGCCGCGTGACGCTGGCCAGGCCATCGCCCGGCTTCAAGGCGAGGCTGCGGCGGCGCTGGCCGACCTTGCGGGGCAGGTTGTGCCGGCGCCACAGGTGTCGCCTGCGACCATTGACGACGCGCTGAAGGCGCTCCAGCGTGCAGCCGCCGGCTGATCCGTCCCACCCCCCAGAGGCTCCGATGCACTACGATGATCGCCTGGCCTTGCGAAAATTCCTGCCACGCGGTTGTCCGCGCCGCTATGCTTGCTCACCCAGGACTTAGGAAGGATCTCTCCGATGAACCTCTATGTAATCGACGACCATCCCCTGATGCGCGAAGCCATGGTCATGCTGCTGCGCCGGTTGCGTGCCGGGGCAAATGTGGTGGAAGTGACCCACCTTGGTCAGCTGGCCATGGCCGTACGCGACCACGGTGAACCCGAGCTGATCTGCCTGGACCTGAAGTTGCCCGACACCTTGGGCGTTTCAGGCGTCAGGGAAGTCCGCAGCCGCTACCCGCATACCCCGCTGGCCGTCATTTCGTCCGAGCTCGCGGTCGATTGCGAAGAAGCGTGCATTGAGGCCGGTGCCGATATCTACATCGAAAAATCGGCGGGCGCCACTCAAATCAGCGCCGCACTGAAAGCGCTGCTCACCACCGAAAGCGAGCTGGACCAGGACGAACTCGACGGTGTCGAGACCAAGCTGTCCAAGCGGCAAAAGCAGTTGATCGTGATGCTCGACCAGGGGCTGAGCAACCGAGAGATCGCCGAAAAACTGGGCATCAGCGAGCACACGGTCAAGGTTCATCTGTGGCGCCTGTTCAAGCGCCTGGGCGTGAACAGCCGCACCCAGACCCTGCACTACGCGCGGGTTAATGGATTGCTGATTCACTGAGGAGCGGGCGCAACCACGGTTTCGCGGCGACGCGAACCGGCGGCAAATTCACCCCATATCGAAGCGGGCTCCAGAAGTCACCCGCGGAAACATCAACCTATACTTGCCGGCACATGAACGATGAGCCGCCTTATGCCTGGGTCGTGGTCTGGAGCGCCTTCTTCAGCCTGGCGGTCATCTTCGGGGTGTCCTATTCATTCGCCGCCTTCTTCGGGTCTTTCGCCACCGAGTTCGCGGCGCAGCGGGCCGACGTGGCGCTGGTGTTCGGCCTGTCCGGGCTGATCTATTTCGTGCTCGGCGCGGGGGCGGGCATGCTGGCCGACCGGTTCGGTCCGCGGGCTGTGTGTTGCGCCGGCATGCTGTGCATTGCCGGCGCCCTGTTCGCGACGAGTCTGGCGCAATCGATGGCGGCCGTGTACCTGAGCTATGGCGTCGGCATCGGGGTGGGCATTGCCCTCGTCTACACCCCCGCCATCGCCTGCGTCCAGCCCTGGTTCACGCGCCGGCGTGGCTTGGCCGCGGGCATCGCTAGCGCCGGGATCGGCGCCGGCACCTTGGTCGTGCCGCTGCTGGCGGCCAGCGCCATCGCCTGGGTGCAGTGGCGCGACGCCATACGCCTGCTGGCGCTCGGCGTGCTGGTGCTGGGCCTGGGCGCGGCGCTGCTGCTGCGGCGCGCCCCGGCAGCCCGTCGCCCCGCGTCCGGCGAAGTGCCGGGCAGCAGCCTGCGCGAGGCCCTGCGCAGCAGCAGCTTCTGGTGGCTTTACCTGTCCGCGGTGGCCGCCGCGCCGACAATGTTCGTGCCCTTTGCCCATGCGTCCGCCGCGGCGCGCGACCTGGGCATCGGCGATTCGCTGGCCGTGGGCCTGGTCGGCCTGATCGGCATCGGCAGCCTGGTCGGCCGTTTCGTGATCGGCGCCCTGGCCGACCGCATCGGCCGCGGCAAGACGCTGGTGCTGATGCAACTCTCCATGGGCGCGTCGTACCTGCTGTGGTACACGGCCGGCGGCTACACGGCGCTGGCGCTGTTTGCGCTGTGGTTCGGCCTGAGTTACGGCGGCATTGTGTCGCTGCTGCCGGCCCTGTGCATGGACCTGTTCGGCGCCCGCGCGGTGGCCAGCATCATCGGCACGCTGTACACCGGCGCGGCACTGGGCAACCTGCTGGGGCCGGTCGTCGCCGGCGCGGTGTTCGACCGGGTCGGCAGCTATGGCCCGGTGATCTGGACCTGCATCGGGTTGTCGGCGCTGGCGACGGTTGCGTCGGCCAGGTTGATCGGGCCGATGCCCGCTGCGAAAGCCCCAGGCTGACAAACCCTGCGGCGCGGTTCACGCGCTGCCCCGAAGTCGCCGCCTTCCATGGTGCGGGCGCCTCGCCGGTGACCCGGCAAGCCTAGTACGCGCCCATGTAGTCACGCTTGCCGATGGGCAGCCCGTTGTGGCGCAGGATGTCGTAGGCGGTCGTGACATGAAAGAAGAATTGCGGCAAGCCATAGTGGGCCAGATAGGCGTGCCCGCTCAGTTTTTTCTCTTTCGGCGTGGCGGGCCGCAATACGATTTCCTTGCTGTCGCTGCCTTCGAATCGCTCGGCGTTCACGCTCTGCAGAAACGCCAGGGTCCGGGCCAACAGTGCGTCGAGATCGGCAAAGCTCGCTTCCTTGCCTTCATAGGCAGGAACTTCGACGCCCGCCAGGCGGGCCGAGATGCCGCGCGCAAAGTCGGCGGCAATCTGCACCTGTTTCACCAGTGGAAACATGTCCGGAAACAGGCGCGCCTGCAGCAAGGCGTCAGGCTCGATCGATCTGGCGGCAACATGCGCGTCGGCTTGCGCCAGGATCGCCCGCAAGGCCGTCAGCATTTGCTGGAAGACGGGGACGGAGTGGGTGTACATCGGGCTGGTCATGGTCGTTCCTTGGTGGGTGTGAAGAATGCCGGGACTGAGAGGGGTACCGCCTGCAGGGCCATGGACCCCAAGCCCGGCCCTACGGACTGAATGGTGGCCCCGTGAGGGCAAAAGCAAAAAAGGTTTGCTGCGAAATGAATAGCAACAAACCTTTATGCATACTGGCGGAGAGGGTGGGATTCGAACCCACGGTACCTTGCGGTA
>JAABQG010000005.1 GCA_011391595.1 Hydrogenophaga sp. | reverse complement strand
GTTGCGAGTACAGAAGGTTGACCGCGAAGGGCTGATCGCCCGAGACGGTGATTGCCAGCGCCAGCACCGTATTGAAAACGGCAGCCACCAGTGCATGGCGGGCGATGGTCCGGGGGCAGAACAGGGGCATGGCGCGAGTATGCCGCAGCGTTTTGGGACGCTGGCTTACCACGGGTCGCGCTGGCTGGCCAGCCGGGCGCGTTCCTGCGCCAGCAGGCGCTGCTGCAGGCCGCCGCCACCCAGCGCCAGCCACACGCCCAGGCCGTGCAGCAGCAGGCCCAGGCCCCAGCCCAGCGCGGGTAAGATGGCCCAGTGGCGCCCGGTGCTCAGGGACAAGGCGGCCAGCACCGTATTGACCACCAGATACACGAAGGCATGAACGTACCAGCCCATGCGGGCTCCCGCGCGACGGCGGGCGGTGGCCTCCAGGTCGGCGTCTGGCATCTGGCCGCGGTGGAGTTGCGCGAATGATCGGGTGGGGTGCGACATGTGGAAGTCCTTGTTGAGGTGGGTTGGCACAGGGGCGTTAAACAGGGGGAAAGGAAAGGGGAAGGGGGCGACCGGCTCAAACCAGGCCCAGCCACTGGCCCCAGACCAGTTGGCCCAGGTAGCGGCTGGGCAGCAGGGTGAACAGGCCGGCGCCGACACAGGCCTGGAAATACAGGTTCTGCATCGCCTTGCGGTGCCCGGCGATGTTCTTTTTGGCCAGGAACCAGAACGCGCCGAACAGGCCGAAGAGAGTTACCGGCACCAGCAGGTGGATCGGCGTGTAGCCTGCGATGTTGGGCAGGCTGAAGTCGCGGATGAACAGCGCCGAGATGGCAGTGGCCAGCATCAGCGTGACCCAGGCGTAGCCGAAGGCGCGGTGCAGGCGCGGCCGCTGGGCGGCGCCCTTGCGCGCCCACAAGGCGACCGGGCCGGTCACCAGCGCGCCCAGGGCGGCGGTCATGTGGATGGCGATGACGGGGGTGAGTTGCATGGTGGGCTCCGGTTCAGTGGATCAGTGGTTCGGTGAGTCGATGGGTGGACTTTGCTGGCCGGCACGGTCTGCCGCCAGCGGCTTGCGACGAAATGCAGCCGGGCGGCGCCAAATGCAGGAAGGCGGCGTGAAACGGCCGGAATTTGCCGGCTCTTTACACGCCGGAAACCCGGAGCACCACGATGGGCGGGACGGGTTTCCTACAATGCTTTGCATGAAAAAGACTTATCTGATCGCGGGCGCGGTGGTGCTGGCGCTGGCCGGCGGTGGCGCCTGGTGGTGGGCGCAGCGCGACGGCGCCGCCGATGTGCAATACCGCACCGGCAAGATCGAGCGCGGCAACCTGCTGGCGACCGTCTCGGCCAGCGGGGCCGTCAACCCGGTGACCCAGGTATCGGTCGGCACGCAGGTGTCGGGCCAGATCAAGGAGCTTTACGTCGACTTCAACTCGCAGGTGTTGGCCGGCCAGCTGATTGCGGTGATCGACCCCGAGACCTTCGAGTACCGGGTGCGCTCGGCCCAGGCCGACGTCGATTCCGCGCGGGCCACCGTGCTGACCGCGCAGGCCAATGCCATTGCGAGCCGCGCCGGCATTTCGCGCGCGCAGGTGGACCTGAACGAGGCCCAGCGCGACTTCGACCGCAAGCAGAGCCTGGTCGAGAAGCAGTTCATCGCCCAGAGCGAGGCCGACAAGGCGCGCGCCCTGGTCAACACCACCACCGAGTCGCTGAAGCTGGCGCAGGCGCAGGCCGGCGTGACCGAAGCGCAGATCAAGACCGCGCAGGCCAACGTGGCCCAGCGCGAGGCGGCGTTGGCGCAGGCCCGCATCGACCTGCAGCGTACGCGCATCACCTCGCCGGTGGACGGTATCGTGATCAAGCGCGCCATCGAAAAAGGCCAGACCGTCGCCGCCAGCCTGCAGGCGCCCGAGCTGTTCGTGATCGCGCAGAACCTGAGCGACATGCAGGTGGACGCGAGCATCGACGAATCCGACGTGGGCCGCATCCGCACCGGGCAGAAGGCGACGTTCACCGTCGATGCCTTTCCCGGCCAGACCTTCGAGGGCGAGGTGCGCCAGGTGCGTAAGGCGGCGCAGAACGTGGCCAACGTGGTGACTTACGTGGCCGTGATCGGCTTCTCCAACGTCGGTGACCGGCTGATACCCGGCATGACGGCCAACGTGCGCGTGGTGACCGAGTCGCGCGAGAACGTGCTCAAGGTGCCCAACGCGGCGCTGCGTGTGCGCATCGCCGGGGTCGAGCCGGCGGCAGCGCCGGCCGGCCCGGCGGCGGGAGCCTCGGCACCGGCCGCGCCGGCATCCGGTGCGACCACCGGCAGCGCGGGGGGCTGGAGCTGGTTCAGCCCGGCCTTCGCCCAACCCGCGGGTGGTGGGGGGGGTGGCGGTGGCATGGCGGCGCTGCGCGAGCGCCTGGTGACGGAGCTGGCGCTGACTGTCGACCAGCAAGGCAAGCTGGACGCGATCACCACGGAGTTGCGACCCCAGTTCGCCGCATTGCGCGACCTCCCGGAGGAAGAGCGCGCCGCCGCCCGCGAAAAAATCACGCTGCAGATGCGCGGCAAGATCACGGCCATGCTGACGCCCGAGCAGCGCGTGAAGTACCTCCAGATCCAGGCGCAGGCGGCGCCAGCCGCCGCCCAGACGGGGCCTGCCAGTGCTCCGAAGGATTCAAAATCAATAGCAAAAAATGACCAGAATACGCTGGCCAAGGCTGAGAAAAGCTTGAAAAATGATGCGGGAACCCCTCCGGCGCTTGTCGGCGGTCGGACGGGTGCCAGCGCAGCCGCACCGGCCAGTGCGACTGTTTCCACGACAGCCCCTTCCGTGCCAGCGGCTGTCGCAACAGCGTCCGCACCGGCACCTGCACCCGCGCCGGCAACGGGCGCCGGCCCGGGCGCCGGTGCGCCCGGTGCCAACGCCGCGACCGAGTTCCGCAACCGCCTCGTGGCCGAGCTCGCCCTGACGCCTTCGCAGGTGGAAAAGGTCGACGCCATCTATGCCGACTCGCGGCCCAAATTTGCCACGCTGCGTGACCTGTCGGCCGAGGAGCGCCCCAAGGCGCGCGACCGCATCATGGCCGACATCCGGGCGCGCATCGGCGACTTGCTGACGCCCGAGCAGAAGCCGAAGTACGCGGCGCTGGTGGCCCAGGCCGCGAGCCGCCAGAGCACGCGAGGCCGCATCTACCTGCTGGGCGAGGACGGCAAGCCGGTGGCCTTCAACGTGCGCCTGGGCATCACCGACGGCACCAGCACCGAGCTGATCGTCGGGCCCAACAGCCCGGACGCCGCGGCTTTGAAGGAGGGCGCGGTGGTCATCACCGGCACCATCACGCCCGGCTCGGGCGGGTCCTCGGCGCCCAAGCCCGCGGCGGCCGGCCCGCGCATGCCGTTCTGACCGTCATTGGCCTGTAACCATGCCCACCGCCACACCGACCTTGACCGCCGAGCGCGCGACGACTGCGCCGGGCCAGCCGCTGATCGAGGCGCGCGACCTGGTCAAGACCTACACCATGGGCGACATGACGGTGCATGCGCTGCGCGGTGTCTCGCTGGACATTGCCGGGGGTGATTTCGTGGCCATCATGGGCGCGTCGGGCTCGGGCAAGTCCACGTTGATGAACATCCTGGGCTGCCTGGACCTGCCCACCAGCGGTGAATACCGGCTGGCCGGGGAAGAGGTCGAAGGCCTGGCGCAGGACGAACTGGCGTCGATCCGCAACCGGCGCATCGGCTTCGTGTTCCAGCAGTTCAACCTGCTGCCGCGCACCAGCGCGCTGGAAAATGTCGAACTGCCGATGGTCTATGCCGGCGTGAAGGCCGCCCAGCGGCACGCGAATGCACTGGCCGCGCTGCAGCGCGTGGGGCTGGGGGAGCGGGGCGACCACACGCCGTCCGAGCTGTCCGGGGGACAGCAGCAGCGCGTGGCGATTGCCCGGGCCCTGGTCAACAACCCGCAGCTGATCCTGGCCGACGAGCCCACCGGCGCGCTGGATTCGAAGACCAGCGAAGACATCATGAAACTGCTGACCGAGCTCAACGCGCAGGGCATGACCGTGGTGATCGTGACCCACGAAACCGACATCGCCGCCTGGGCGCGCCGCAAAATCGTCTTCCGCGACGGCCTGATCGTCGAGGATGTGCGCCAGGAAGGCCACTCATGAACTGGCTTGCCCCCTTCCGCATCGCCCTGCGCGCACTCGCCGCCAACACGCTGCGCTCCATCCTCACGATGCTGGGCATCATCATTGGCGTGGCAGCGGTCATCACCATGATTGCCGTGGGCAGCGGCGCGACGCAACGGGTCCAGGAGCAGATGAAGGGCCTGGGCTCCAACATCATGCTGGTGATTCCCGGCGGCATCACGGCCGGCGGGGTGCGCCTGGGCGCGCAGACCGGGCAGGGCCTGACCGAGGAAGACGCGCTGGCCATCGCACGCGAGGTGCCCGAGGTTCAGGTGGCCGCGCCCAGCTCGCGCACCGGCGCGCAGGTGGTGGCGGGCAACACCAACTGGAGCACGTCGATCTTCGGCAGCACCAATGATTACCTGGAGGCCCGCGAATGGCCGCTCTCGGACGGGCGCAGCTTTGACGCGGCCGACGTCCAGGGCTCCGCCAAGGTGGCGATCATCGGCCAGACCGTGGCGCGGGAACTGTTTGGCGACGCCGATCCGCTGGACCAGGTGATCCGGGTCAAGAAGATTCCGGTCACCGTCATCGGCGTGCTGTCCAAGAAAGGTCAGAACTCCATGGGGCAGGACCAGGACGACGTGGTCATCGTGCCGATCTCCACCTACCGCAACCGCATCCAGGGTGGCGCCGGCAGCAAGCTCAAGCGCATCGGCTCGATCAGCGTCAAGGTGCGCGAGGGCCAGAGCATGAAAGTGGCCGAGGACAACATCAAGGAGCTGCTGCGCCAGCGCTTCAAGGTGCAGCCGGGCGCGGAAGACCCGTTTGCCATCCGCAACCTGACCGAGATCCTGCAGGCGCAGGAGGCGTCCAGTCGCATCATGACACTGCTGCTGGCGGCAGTGGCCGGCATCAGCCTGATCATCGGCGGTATCGGCATCATGAACATCATGCTGGTCAGCGTGACCGAGCGCACCCGCGAGATCGGCCTGCGCATGGCGGTGGGCGCACGGGGCCGTGACATCCTGGCGCAGTTCCTGATCGAAGCCGTCACGCTGAGCCTGATCGGCGGCGCCATCGGCGTGCTACTGGGCGCGGTGGCAACCTGGGGCGTGGGTCAGTTTGCCGGCTGGCAGGTGAGCATGAGCCTGAGCTCGATCGTCCTTGCGGCGGGCTTTTCGGCGTTCGTGGGTGTGTTTTTTGGATTCTATCCGGCGCGCCGCGCGTCGAAGCTGCTGCCGATCCAGGCGCTGCGCTACGAATGAACGGCATCGTGGCCCGGCGATAATTGCGGCTTTTTCAAGGAAGCTGCGTGGATACTGTATTGCTGGTCAAGGCCGCTGTCATGGGCGTGGTCGAGGGCTTGACCGAGTTCCTGCCGATTTCATCCACGGGCCACCTGATCCTGGCCGGCGCGTTGCTGGGCTTCGACGACGAGAAGGCCAAGGTCTTCGACATTGCCATCCAGACCGGCGCCATCCTGGCGGTGATCATCGTCTACTGGCAGAAGCTGCGCGACACCGTGGTGGCGCTGCCCACCAGCCGGCAGGCGCAACGCTTCACGCTGAACGTGCTGATCGCCTTCATTCCGGCGGTGCTCCTGGGCCTGCTGTTCGGCAAGGCCATCAAGGCGCACCTGTTCACCCCGGTGGTGGTGGCCAGCACCTTCATCATCGGCGGCTTCATCATCCTGTGGGCCGAGAAGCGGCCGCAGAGTGCCGCGCGCATCCAGAACGTGGACAGCATGACGCCGCTGGACGCGCTCAAGGTGGGGCTGGTGCAATGCCTGGCGATGATTCCCGGCACCAGCCGCAGCGGTGCCACCATCATCGGCGGCATGCTACTGGGGATGTCGCGCCACGCGGCGACCGATTTCTCGTTTTTCCTGGCGATTCCGACGCTGATCGGCGCCGGCGCCTACAGCCTGTACAAGGAGCGCGCGCTGCTCTCCATGGCCGACCTGCCCATGTTTGGCGTGGGCCTGTTGTTTTCGTTCCTGAGCGCCTGGGTCTGCGTGCGCTGGCTGCTGCGCTACATCGCCACCCACAACTTCGTGCCGTTCGCCTGGTACCGCATCGCCTTTGGCGTGGTGGTGCTGGCCACCGCCTGGAGTGGCGTGGTGACCTGGGCACCCTGACGACCTTTCAGGCGCCAAGCCCTAGCAACGCCGCTTCGATGGCCGCTGCGGTGGCCAGTGGCTTTTCCATCGGGAACAAGTGGCTGCCGTCCAGCATCATGAGACGGCCCTTGACCAGTTTCTCCGTCATGGTCATGCCCACCTGCTGCATCTCCGCCGATTGCGTGCCGCCGATGAAGGCCACCGGGCATCTCAGCGGGTGGCGCCGGATCAGCCGGTCCAGGTTGTCGGGCAGGGTGTTGTAAATGGCGGTTTCCACATCGCGATCAAAACTCAGCACGCGCTTGCCATCCTCGTCGTGCATGCCGTGGTCGACGTAGTCGGCCAGCACCTGCGGGTCCCAGCGGGCAAAGGCCTTCTTGTGGCGGAAGTGCGCCAACGCGGCGTCGCGGTCCGGCCAGTTGTCGCGCCGGGCGCGGCTGACGCGCCCTGGCGACACGGATCCCACCAACTGCGTGCGCTTCATCACGGCCATGGTCGAGGCGCGCCAGCCGCCCAGGATGGGCGAGTCCACCAGCAGCACGCCGCGCGCGAGTTCGGGGTGGCGCGCCGCCGCCATCAGGCTCAGGAAACCGCCCAGCGAATGTCCGACCAGGAAGGCCGGCGTACCCGCCCTGGCCACCTCGCGCCGCGTGAAATCCACGAGCTGCTGCACCAGGTGCGGCCAGTTGTTGGTGACCGGGTAGGCCGGATCATGGCCGAATCGCTCGACGGCCTTCACGGTGAAGCCGCGCGCGCGCAGGCTCTTGAACAGGACGCGGTAGGTGCTGGCGGGAAAGCTGTTGGCGTGGGAGAAGACGATCAATGGCATGGCGGGAAATGGGTCTGATATGGAGAAGATGGTTGCGACAGGGCAACGTTTGCCCAAGCGTCAATGCCGCATTGATATTTGTCAGTCAATGTCGATTTCGATGCCTTACTTTGATATTTGGCTGGATGTGACAACTAAGCTTCGATTCAAGTGTAAGTTTTCCAGCAACGATGCATCGCGCAACGTCACTGGGTCGCAACAGGTCGGTGTTCAGCGGAAAAAAAATAGGAAGGTAGGCCCATGAAGATCAAGCGAAAACTGATGGCTGCGGTGCAATGGGCGGTTTGGGGCATTTTGTTTCTGGGCGGCGCGGCCTGGGCTGCGGACGATGTCAGGGCGGCGCCGGCGCAAGTTGCAGCCAGTGCCAGCGCGAATGACCTGGTCTTGAAGGACGATGCCAGGTGCACCGCCTGCCATGACGAGACAGACGCACCTGAACTGCTGGCCATTGGCAAGACGCGCCATGGCGTCAAGGCGGACGGCCGTACGCCCACCTGCATCAGTTGCCATGGCGCCAGCACAGCGCATGTGGACCGCAAGGGCCAGGCGGTCCGGCCGAAGCCGGATGTTGTTTTCGGTGTGTTTGGCAAGAACTCGAACGTCGATCCCAGGGTCAGAAACGAGCCGTGCCTGCGTTGCCACCAGCAGGACGCAAAGCGTTCGCACTGGGCTGGCAGCACGCACCAGACCCGTGACGTGGCGTGCACGTCCTGCCACCAGGTTCACGTCGCCCGCGACAAGGTGCTCAGCAAGCTGACGCAGCCTGAAATCTGCTTCCTGTGCCACAAGGCGCAACGGACGGAGATCAGCAAGCCGTCGCGCCATCCGATCCTGGAAGGCAAGATGAGCTGCTCCGATTGCCACAACGCCCACGGCTCGGTCGGACCGAAGCTTATGAAGCGCGACAGCGTGGTCGAGACCTGCTACCCCTGCCACATGGAAAAGCGCGGCCCGTTCGTGCACAACCACCAGCCCGTCAGCGAGGACTGCAGCATCTGCCACAACCCGCACGGGACGGTGACCGAGAACATGCTGAAGATGCGTACGCCTTTCCTGTGCCACTCGTGCCACACGCCGCACGACGCCAACATCCCGACGCTCCGGGGCAGCTCGGTGCCGGCGAACACGCCCGCCAATACCCGCTCCGCCGGCGGGACGCCTGCCGGCAAGAGCCCCATCAACATCACGCAGGGTCGCGGGTGCCTGAATTGCCACACCCAGGTCCACGGCTCGAACAATCCGGCTGCGACCAACCCGACCCCGCAATACCAGTTCCGCTGAGAAAGGTTGAGCATCATGCAAACTCATCAACCACACTCCGGCTTCAGCAAGTCGCTCTTGGCACTGGCGGTGCTGGCGGCATACGCGCCTGTGCATGCTGACGAGGCCGAAATCGCAGCCTTGACGTTACCCGACAGCTTCATCAGCGTAGGCATCGGCGCTGTCACCGGTCCCGAGAACGAGCGCGGGGTCTTCGGGCAATACAACGGCTGGCTGATACCGAACGCCGCCTTGTTGCTGGACTTCGACATCAACCGGCGCGACGAGGCTTCTGGCACGGCCTTGTACTTCAGGGGCAACAATCTCGGCCTGACGGACCGGGAAGTGTTCATGTCCTACGAAAAACAGGGCGACTGGAAGGTCGGTGGCGACCTCTCCGAACTGGTGCACAGCGAACTTCGCACCCTCAACAGCGGCGTGCTGGGCATGACCACGCCCAACCCCGTAGTGGTCCGGCTGCCGGCGCCCGGCACGGGTACGGACACCGTCCTGTCGATCAAGCGGGTGGGTCTGGGGCTGAATGCCGAAAAGTGGCTGACCCGCAACTTGCGCTTCGAGGCCAGCTTCCGCACCGAAGACCGGACCGGCGCACGGACCTCCGGCACCGGCTATGACTGCAAGGGCGAAGGCAATGCCCAGGACAGCTATGTCTGCACTGGCCGACCCAGCGCCACCACGGCCAAGTGGGCCCTGCTGATGCTCCCCGAGCCGGTGAACAGCACCACCCGGCAGATCGAGGCCAAGTTCGATTATCACAACCAGGGACTGAACCTCAACTTTGGCTATTACGGCTCTTTCTTCATCAATGAGTACCTGAGCCGCCAGGCCACGGTGCCGAACATCCTGAACAACCCGACCGGCGGACCGGCGACGCTGTTTCCGGCGGCCACGGTGCCGGGGGGCACCAGTTTGCAGAATGTCCTGCAGTTGCCCGTGGCGCTGGCGCCGAACAATCAGGCGAACCAGTTTTACCTCGCGGGCAACTACCGGTTCACGCCCACCACCATCGGCACGTTCAAGTACGCCTACACGCGCGCCACGCAGGACCAGGACTTCGCCGCCAGCGGCCTGGCCAATGCCCCGGCCGGCACCAGCAATCTGGGGGGCCTGGTGAACAACACGCTGCTGCAACTGGGGCTGACGGCGAGGCCGATGCCACGGCTGAACCTGCTGGCCAATCTGCGCTATGACAACAAGGAAGACAAGACGCCACTGGCGTTGTACAACCTGAATGAAACCGACCGGTGGTACAACGGACTCGTGCCGTCCACCAGGCTTGTCGGCAAGCTGGAGGCCAGCTACCTGTTCGAGGGCAACACCCGCGGTACCGTGGACTTGGACTACGCCTCGAACGAACGGTCGGTGCCCACTTCGATCCTGATCGACCGCATTGCCGGGCTGGACGTGCTGCGCGCCAGGAACGAAGAGAAGGGCTACAAGCTTGAGCTGCGCCGCGCCATGTCCGAAACCCTGACAGGCGCCATCAGCTATGCCGGCGGCAAGCGGACCGGCAGTGACTGGACCAGCCTGAGCACCACCACGGCCATGGCAGCTGCCGGGCTGGGCTATGGGCAGACCGGAAGCGCGGCCCAGTTCCTGGCAGTCAGCCCGGCAACGGCCTTTCCCATGAACATGGCCGACGTCGACTTCGGCAAGGCCAAGCTGAGCGCCAGCTGGACGCCGACCGAAGCGCTGGAGGTGCAACTCAATATCGATTCCGGAAAGTCGACCAATGTCACCGGGTACAACGCGATCGCCGGCGCCAAGGCCTGGCAGGAGTCCACGGCGTCCTACTACGCCCTGGACGCCAGCTATGCGATCAACAGTCGGTGGAAGATCAATGGCTATATCTCCCAGGGCAACACCAGCACGCTGGTCAACCAGGGCTACGTCGCGGACTTGACGACACGAGGCAACGGCATCGGCCTTGGCGTGAAGGGCCAGCCGACCGGTCAACTCCAGGTGGGCGCGCTCGTGGGTTACCTGAAGGACACCTCGAAATACGGGCTGATGGCTGCACCGGGCGTCCCCGGGGGCACGATGCCGAACATCACCCCGACGCCGCCTCCGCCCAGCGATGTGGCCCAGGCTGCGATCGGCCTGCCCGACGTGACCTACCAGAGCGTGGACCTGAGCCTGTATGGCGTGTATGACCTGAGCCGCCAGTCAGCGATCCGCGTCAACGTGGTCTATCAGAACACCCAGTTCAGGGAGTGGTCCTGGGTGAATAACGGCACCTCGTTCGTGTACTCGGACAATACGACCCTGAGCATGAACCCGAACCAGTCGGTGGCGCTGGTCGGAATTTCCTACATCTACAAGTTCTGAACGGCAAGGCCGCAGACCGCGAGGCACCGGCGCGCTGGTCAGATCAGTTTTTCCTTTGGCGAAGTGATCTTCTTGAGCGGCTTGTTGCGCGCCGACGCCACCATCAGCGGCACCTTGGTCGCGCTCCCGTCCCAGGTCGGGTCCTCGATGCTGTCGAACACCTCGCGCAGCTTCTGGCCCCAGCTGCCGTGCAGCATCTGGAAGTAGGGGTTCTGGTCGTCGATGCACATCACCCGGTCGGTCTGGAACCTGTCCGCCTCATAGACCACCATGTCCAGCGGTAGACCCACCGACAGGTTGGACTTGAGCGTGGAGTCCATCGACACCAGCGCGCATTTGGCGGCTTCGTCCAGCGGGGTGTCGGGGGTGATCACGCGGTCGAGCACGGGTTTGCCGTACTTGGACTCGCCGACCTGGAAGTAGGGCGTCTCCGGGGTCGCTTCGATGAAGTTGCCGGCTGAATAGACCTGGAACAGCCGCATGGCCTCGCCCTGGATCTGGCCGCCGAAGATCAGCGAGACGTTGAACTCGACGCCGGAGGCCTTGAGTGAGGCCGCATCCCTGTCGTACACATGGCGTACGGCGGCTCCCAGCACGCGGGCGGCGTCGAACATACTTTTGGCGTTCCAGATCGTGATCGGGTCGCCGCCTTCGTGGTCCTTGATCTGCTCGACCTGCAGGATCTCGCGCACCGATTGCGAAATGCTCAGGTTGCCGGCGGACAGCAGCACCATGAAGCGGTCGCCCGGCTTTTCATAGACGATCATCTTGCGGAAGGTGCTGATCTGGTCGAGGCCGGCGTTGGTGCGCGAGTCGGACAGGAACACCAGGCCGGCGTTGAGTTTGATGGCGACACAGTAAGTCATGAGGGTTTCCTTTTCGGGGCTGAACATCTGTGGTGTCTTCAACTGTTCAGTTTCTTGAGGGAATAAAGAATGTCCAGCGCCTCGCGCGGGCTCAGGACGTCGGGGTTGATCTGCGAGAGTCGCGCTTCCACGGCGCTCGGGGGCAGGGTTTCGGCCTCTGGCGGCGCGGCGAACAGGTCCACCTGGGCGCGACTTTCGGTGGCGCCGGCCTCCAGGGAGGCCAGTGCATGGCGTGCGTGCGTCAGCACCGCCGCCGGCATCCCGGCGAGCCGCGCGACCTGGATGCCGTAGCTTCGGCTGGCCGGCCCGCTCTGGATCTCGTGCAGGAAGACGATGTCGCCGCCGGCCTCCGCCGCGCTCACATGCACGTTGACCGCGGCATGGTGGCTGGCGGGGAACTCGGTCAGCTCGAAATAGTGCGTGGCAAACAGCGTGAAGGCCTGGGTCTTGTCGTGCAGCTGCGCGGCGATGCCGCTGGCCAGCGCCAGCCCGTCGAAGGTGGAGGTGCCCCGGCCGATCTCGTCCATCAGTACCAGGCTGTGCGATGTGGCGCTGTGCAGGATCTGCGCGGCCTCGGTCATCTCCAGCATGAAGGTGGACTGCGCATTGGCCAGGTCGTCGGCCGCGCCGATGCGGGTGTGGATGGCGTCGATCGGCCCGAGCCGGCAGGCCGTGGCGGGAACGTAAGAGCCCATGCTGGCCAGGAGCACGATCAGTGCCACCTGGCGCATGTAGGTTGATTTGCCCCCCATGTTGGGCCCGGTGATGATCTGCATGCGCTGCTTCGGCCCGAGCGCCGTGTCATTGGCGATGAAGCTGCCGCCCGAGAGTTCGGCCAGCCGGGCTTCGACCACCGGGTGCCTGCCCTGGCGGATATCGATGCAGGGCTCTTTGGCGAACTGTGGGGCGCACCAGTTGAGCGTGAGCGAGCGCTCGGCCAGCGCGCAAAGCGCATCCAGCGCGGCCAGCGCGCCCGCCAGCCGGGTAAGGGCCGGGACGAAGGCCTGCAGGCGGTCCAGCAACTGCTCGAAAAGCCACTTTTCGCGGGCTAGCGCACGCTCCTGGGCGCTGAGCGCCTTGTCCTCGAAAGTCTTCAGCTCGGGCGTGATGAAGCGCTCGGCGTTCTTCAGCGTCTGGCGGCGACGGTAGTCGTCGGGTACCTTGTCGAGCTGGCCCTGGGTGACCTCGATGTAGAAGCCGTGCACGCGGTTGAACTGCACGCGCAGGTTGGCGATGCCGGTGCGCGCCTTCTCGCGTGTTTCCAGGTCGAGCAGGAAGGCGTCGCAATTCGTCTGGATGGCGCGCAGCTCGTCCAGTTCGGCGTCCAGCCCGCTGGCGATGACGCCGCCGTCGCGCACCAGGGCGGCGGGTTCTTCTAGCAGCGCTTGCACCAGCAAGGCCGCGCAGCCGTCGGGTGGGGTCAAATTTCGGGAAATATCAGTCAAAAGTCCACCATCCCAGCGTGGAATGGACAGAATATGCTCTGTTTTTTGTAGTGTCAGGCGCAACGCCACGAGTTCCCGCGGGCGCACCTGGCGCAACGCGATGCGCGCGGTGATGCGTTCCACATCGCTGCTGCCCTTGAGTTGGCCTCGCAAGGCGTTCCAGGGGCCGGCACCGCGGTCGCCGCGCAGGGCGTCGAGCGCTTCGAGCCGGGCCGCTGCGGTGCCGCGGTCGCGTTGCGGCTCCAGCAGCCAGCGCTTGAGGGTGCGGCTGCCCATGCCGGTCATGCAGGTGTCGAGCAGGGAGACCAGCGTGGGTGAATCCTCGCCGCGCAGCGTCTGCACCAGCTCCAGGTTGCGCCGGGTCGTCACGGGCAGGTCGATCAGCGCATCGCCGCGCTGCACCTTCAACTGCTGAACGTGCGACAAAGTGCGGCCCTGGGTGTGCTCGGCGTAGGCCAGCAAGGCGGCGGCGGCGGCATGCGCATGGGCCAGGTCACCAGCGTTCCAGGCGCTCAGGGTGGCGGCATGCAACTGTTCGAGCAGCTTGCGCTGGCCCAAGGTGCTGTCAAACTGCCATTCGGGGCGCTGGCACAGCGTCAGACCGCGCGCGACGTTGGTTTTCAGGCCCCTGAGGCGTTGTTCGAAGGTCGGCGTGACGTCGGCGCTGAATAGCAGTTCGCTGGGTGCGATGCGGGCCAGCCAGTCGCCCAGTTCATCCGCCGCGCACTCGGCCAGGTGCAGTTCGCCCTGCGTCACGCTGAGCCAGGCCAGGCCACAGGTATTGCGCGGCGCCTGGTGCACGGCCAGCAGGATGGATTCGGTCTTGTCGGACAGCAACTCGGTGTCGGTCAGCGTGCCGGGCGTGACCACGCGCACCACCTTGCGCTCCACGGGCCCTTTGGACGTGGCCACGTCGCCGACCTGTTCGCAGATTGCGACCGACTCGCCGTGCTTGATGAGCCGGGCCAGGTAGCCTTCCATCGCATGGAAGGGCACGCCGGCCATGACGACCGGCTGGCCGGCCGACTGGCCGCGCCGGGTGAGCGTGATGTCGAGCAACCGCGCCGCTTTTTCAGCGTCGGCGAAGAACAGCTCGTAGAAGTCGCCCATGCGATAGAACACGAGCGTATCGGGGTGCTCCGCCTTGATGGCCAGGTACTGGGCCATCATGGGGGTGTGGGCACTCAGGTCGAGCGCGACGGACATGGCGCAGGGTCAGAAAGTTGCGTTGTTGCCCTTGATGTCCATCGCGACATCTGGCTTGGTGACCTCAGGCCCTTCTTCGTCCACGACGTCGCCGGTGACATCGCCCGAAATGGCGCCTTCGATCGGCGCAGCGGCCTGGCGCACGGCAGCCTTGTCGCCGGCGCCTGCGAACTTGCTGTACTTGCCCAGGATGCTCACGAGCTGGCCGTAGATGCGCGGCGTGCCCGCCAGGCATTCTTTCTGGTCCAGAAAGTCGGCCTCGCCGGTGAAGTTGCCGACCAGGCCCCCGGCCTCGGTGACCAGCAGCGAGCCCGCAGCCATGTCCCAGGGCTGCAGCCCGGTCTCGAAGAAGCCATCCGAATACCCGGCGGCGACGTAGGCCAGGTCCAGTGCGGCGGCACCGGGGCGGCGCAGGCCGGCGGTGCGCTGCATGACGTCGCCCATCATCTGCAGGTAGGCGTTGAAGTTGTCGCCCTTGCGGAAGGGGAAGCCGGTGGAGATCAGGCACTCCTGCAGGCGGGTTCGCTTGCTGACACGGATGCGGCGCTCGTTGAGGTAGGCGCCGCGGCCCTTGGTGGCGGTGAACAGGTCGTTGCGGCTGGGGTCGTAGATCACGGCCTGTTCGATCTTGCCGCGCACGGCCAGCGCAATGCTGACGCAATAGACGGGGAAGCCGTGGATGAAGTTGGTGGTGCCGTCCAGTGGATCGATGATCCAGACACTCTCGGCGTCCTTTGCGCCGTGCTCGCTGCCCGATTCCTCGGCCAGGATGCCGTGGTCGGGGTAGGCCGTCAGCAAGGTTTCGATGATGACCTTCTCGCTGGCGTGATCGACTTCGGTGACGAAGTCATTGACCTGCTTTTGCGAAATGCGCACCGCCTCCACGTCAAGGGCGGCACGGTTGATGATCGCGCCAGCGGAGCGGGCGGCCTTGACGGCCACGTTGAGCATGGGGTGCAGGTTGGGGGACGACATGAATTTTTATCCTTGCGGGACAGATTTTGGCTCTGTCCCCAAATGATTGAAGAGCGGATGAACCGGGCCGGCGATGCGGGCGGCGACAATAACCGAATTTTACCCGCCCGGCCCGTTGCCAGACGCTTGACGCGATGCAGACCCGATTTGTCCTGATCAACACCAGCCATGCCGGCAACGTTGGCGCGGCCGCGCGGGCCATGAAGGTCATGGGCTTCGATGACCTGGTGCTGGTGGCGCCGCGCTGGGCCAACGTGCTGCGGCGCGAGGAAACCATCCAGCGGGCCAGCGGTGCCCTGGACGTGCTGGACAAGGCACGCATCGTCGCCACGCTGGACGAAGCGCTGGACGGCATGACGCACTTGTGCGCCACCGCCATGACGCCGCGCGACTTCGGCCCGCCCACCGTGGCGCCGCGCCCGCATTTTGAAGCGCTGGCGGCGCAGGCCCAAGGCGATGCCGGCGCGGGGCAGGGCGTGGCTTTCCTGTTCGGCTCGGAGCGCTTCGGCATGCACAACGAGGATGTGTACCGCTGCCATGCCGCCTTGAGCATTCCGACCAACCCCTCGTTCGGCTCGCTCAACCTGGGTGCGGCGATCCAGGTGATCGCCTACGAGTGGCGTTTGGCGCTGGGGGCGTACCCCGTGCAGGCGGCCACTGTCGAGCCGCAGCTCGCCGATGCCCGCCAGGTCAGCGGCCTGCTGGCGCACTGGGAGCAGTCGCTGGTGGACATCGGTTTCCTGGACGCGGCGGCGCCCAAGAAGCTGATGCCGCGGCTGAACCAGCTGTTCAACCGCGCCCGGCTGGCCCAGGAAGAGGTCCACATCCTGCGCGGGATTGCCAAGGCGATGACGCGGATGGCGTCGAAGTCTGCCGGGGGCCGACCGGCCGAATTGCAGGGGAAGGCCGCGGACGAAACGCGGTCGGACGCCCCGCGCTAGACTTGTGCGCATGTTTTCCCGCCTTCGCTCCGATATTCAGTGCATCCTCGACCGTGATCCTGCCGCGCGCAGCACTTGGGAGGTGCTGACCTGCTATCCCGGCCTGCATGCGCTGTTGTTGCACCGGCCGGCGCACTGGTTCTGGACGCACCGGCTGAAGTGGCTGGGGCGTTTCACGTCGCATGTTTCGCGGTGGATGACCGGCATCGAGATTCACCCGGGCGCGGTGATCGGCGAGCGCGTGTTCTTCGATCACGCCATGGGCGTGGTGGTCGGCGAGACCGCTGAAATCGGCGATGGCTGCACCATCTACCAGGGCGTGACGCTGGGCGGAACCTCGCTGTACAAGGGTGCCAAGCGTCATCCGACGCTGGGCCGCAATGTGGTGGTGAGCGCTGGCGCCAAGGTTCTCGGCGGCTTTGTGGTGGGGGATGGCGCCAAGATCGGCAGCAACGCGGTGGTGATCAAGCCCGTGCCCGCCGGTGCCACGGCGGTCGGCATCCCGGCCCGCATCATCCCTTCAAAAGTCGGCGAAAGCGCCGACGTGACCCCGACCCAGGACAAGTTTTCCGCCTATGGCATCACCCTGGAGGACGATCCGCTGTCGCAGGCCATGAAGGGACTGATCGACAACGCGGCGTCGCAGGAGCATCAGATTGCACTGCTCTGGCATGCGGTGGAGATACTTTCGGCCCAGCGACCGGTCGATGACTGTGTGCCGGACGACGCCGCACTGACCGAGCATTTTGAAGCCAGGCGATTGAACGACCTGGTGGGTGAGTAGGCTCAGTCCAGCCCTGGATCGTTCTCCATGGTTTCATGGAGCGAATGGTTGATGGCGGTCAGGGTTCGCAGGCGCTGCGTGGTCAGGCGCAACCGCTCGGACACCCGGGTCAGGATGGCCGCCAGCAGGCTGCATCCGATGTCGGGTCGCCCGGTCAACAAACGCGACAAGGCGGCGCGATCCAGGACCGCCAGGTCCATGTCGGTGACCGCCGTGACGCTGGCCGATCGCGGTTGGCCGTCCAGCACGCCCTGCTCGCCGACCAGCGACCCCGGACCGAGTACCGTCAGCACGATGGAGTCATTCGCGTTGGTCAGTTCATTCTCGACGATGGCCTCGCCCTGCAGGACCAGCAGCATGAAGTCGGCGTTGGTCGTGCCTTCACGAATCAGGACGTGGCCCTCCTTGACGCGTCGCGGCGTCAGGAACTGCACCGTGTACAACGCCTGCTCCATTGTCAATTCGGTCAATGCCGTCTTCGAGGTCAGCAGGTTTGCCACGTCTTCCAGGCTCCAGCGGCGGTGCGTTGAAAGCCAGGGGGCTGGGTCTCTTTCCTCTTGTCTCATGATTCTTCCCGGTCGGCTGGCAATGTGAATCCCTGTAAAACTGTTTTTTTTGTGCGAGGCCAGGCGCCGAGTCTAGTGGACCTCGGCTGAATCGTCACCCACCATCGGGTTGTCAGGAGACAGGACGAAGGGCGCTCTTGGGCCGGAAGGCCTTGCAGACCGCGTCCTGCGTTTCGAGGTAAGGGCCGCCGATCAGGTCGATGCAGTACGGCACCGCTGAGAAAATACCGGCGACAACGGGTTGGCCCGCTGGGTCTTTCAGGCCTTCGAGCGTTTCCTGGATGGATTTGGGCTGGCCTGGCAGGTTGATGATGAGGCTCTTGTCACGGATGACCGCGCATTGCCGCGACAGAATGGCCGTGGGAACGAACCGCAGGCTGATCTGGCGCATCTGTTCACCGAAGCCGGGCATTTCCTTGTGGGCCACCGCCAGTGTGGCCTCGGGGGTGACGTCGCGCAGGGCCGGGCCGGTGCCTCCGGTGGTCAGCACCAGCGAGCAGCCCGCCTCCACGAGTTCGATCAAGGTGGCGCTGATGCGGGCCTGCTCATCAGGGATCAGCCGAGGTTCGAACCTGATCGGGTTCTTCAGCGCGCGGGTCAGCCAGTCCTGCAGTGCGGGCAGGCCCTTGTCCTCGTAGACGCCGCTGGAGGCGCGGTCGCTGATGGAGACGATGCCGATGGTGACGGGGTCGAAGGAGCTCATGGTGCGAGGCGGCAAGAGGGGTGCAGGGACAGAGGCGTTGGTTCGCAGGGTCAGCCGGTCTCGACCTGGCTTGCGGCGTCGGGGGCGGCGGAGTCATCGGTCGTGTCGGCGCTGGCAAGCTGTTCACGCACCAGCTGGAATATCTCGCGATAAGCACGACCCTGGCGCGGGGCCAGACCGTGTGACACGGCAGCCTTGTCCACGGGCAGGGCATCCTTGCGTGCCTGGCGGATCAGCGCGCGCAACTGCTGCGTGTCGGTGCCGGGGTGCTGCAGAACCCAGTCGCCGAATGCGTCGTCCTGCGCGATCAGCCGGTCGCGCCACTGCTCGGCCTTGTGCAATGCCAAAGTACCTTGGGCCGAGCCCTTGTGCTGCTCCTGCAAGGCGGCGCGCACGGCGACCAGTGCTTCGGGCTCGATCAGGCGCATCAGTTTGCCGACAAACTGCATCTGGCGGCGCTTGCCTTCGAAATTGGTGATGCGTTTGGCCTCGGCCAGTGCGTCGCGCAGTTTCTCCGACAGGTCAAGGCGGGCCATCAGTTCCGGGCGCAGCGTCAGGAGTTCCTCGCCGAGCTTCTGCAGCTCGGTGCTTTCGCGCTTGAGATCGGTCCGGCTGGCCTCGTGGGTGCCCTTGAGTTCGGCCTTGAGCTCCAGATCGAGTTCGCTGCCTTCGGCAACGAACTCGCCACGGACGTAATAGCCTTTTTTGGGTTTGCGGGACATGTCAGGGCCGGGAAGGCGGATAGAGGGGACGGCAAGTATCATAGCTGCCACCATGAAAATTACCCCCTCCACCCAGGCTGCAGCGGCAGCCAGCCACCCGGACCAGGGCTTCAGCTACAGCCGGGCCTTTTTTGAAGGGCTGGTTGACACGGCCCTGGCGCACGCGAAGAAGATCGGCGCCACCGACGCCGGGGCCGAAGCCTCCGAAGGCTGCGGGCTGAGCGTGAGTGTGCGCAAAGGCGAACTGGAGAACGTGGAGCGCAACCGCGACAAGTCGCTCGGCGTCACGGTCTATGTCGGCCATCGTCGGGGCAACGCCAGCACGTCCGACTTCTCGGGGGCTGCAATCGAGCAGACGGTGCAGGCCGCTTTCGACATTGCGCGCTTCACCGCCGAAGACCCGGTGGCCGGCCTGCCCGATGAAGACGACATTGCCACCGGGCACCGTGACCTGGACCTGTTTCATCCCTGGGCCGTGACCAGCGAGGAGGCGGCAAGGATCGCCCTCGAATGCGAAGCCGCCGCTTTGCAGACCAGCAAGCGCATCACCAACAGCGAGGGGGCCGGCGTCTCGGCCCAGCAGAGCCATTTCTTCAGCGCGCACACGCACGGCTTTCGCGGCGGCTACGCCAGTTCGCGCCACAGCCTTTCAGTGGCCCCCATCGCGGGCAAGGGCGCCCACATGCAGCGCGACGCCTGGTACAGCTCCATGCGCTCTGCTGCCGAGCTCGCCTCGCCGGTTGCCGTGGGACGCTATGCGGCCGAGCGTGCGCTGAGCCGCCTGAAGAGCCGAAAGATCGCCACCGTGGAGTGTCCGGTGCTGTTCGAGTCACCTCTTGCCGCCGGCCTGTTGGGCGGTTTCGTGCAGGCCATCAGCGGCGGCGCGCTGTACCGCAAGAGCACATTCCTGCTGGATTCGCTGGGCAAGCCGGTGTTTCCGAAACACATCGACATCACCGAAGATCCCTTCGTCCTGCGCGGCAAGGGCAGCTCACCGTTCGACGACGAGGGCGTGCGTGTCAAGGCGCGCACCGTGGTCAAGGGCGGGCGCGTGGAAGGTTATTTCCTGAGCACCTATTCGGCGCGCAAGCTCGGCATGAAGACCACCGGGAATTCAGGTGGCTCGCACAACCTGATCATGACTTCGCGCCAGACGAAGCCTGGCGATGACCTCGATGCGATGCTGGCCAAGCTCGGCACCGGCCTGTTTGTCATCGAGCTGATGGGGCAGGGCGTGAACTACGTCACAGGCGACTACTCGCGCGGTGCCAGCGGTTTCTGGGTCGAAAACGGCCAGATCGCCTACCCGGTGCACGAGATCACCATCGCGGGCAACCTGAAATCCATGCTCAAGGGCATCGAGGCCGTGGGCGCCGACACCTACAACTATGGCGCCAAGAACGTGGGCTCGATCCTGGTGAACCGGATGAAAGTGGCCGGAAGCTAGGCGCTCCCGCGAGAGATTCAGCCCGCCAGGGCGGCCTTGACGGCGGCGCTGACCTGGCCCATGTCAGCCTTGCCGGCGAGCCTGGCCTTGACCGCGCCCATCACTTTGCCCATGTCGCCGGGGCCAGCAGTTCGGCCCAGCTCCTCGCCCAGACCGGCCACGATGGCCTTGACTTCAGCGGCGACTTCTTCGGCCGACAGGCGTGCCGGCAAGTAGGCCTCCAGGACTTTCAATTCGGCGGCCTCCTTGTCCGCAAGGTCCATGCGGGCGGCCTGGGTGAAGGCGGTGATGGAGTCCTTGCGCTGCTTGATGAGCTTGTCGACGATGGCGATGACGGCCACATCGTCGAGCACGATGCGCTCGTCCACTTCCTTCTGCTTGCAGGCCGCCAGCAGCAGGCGGATGGTCCCCAGGCGTTCGCTGTCCTTGGCACGCATGGCGGTTTTCATGTCTTCGGTGATCTGGTCCTTGAGGCTCATGGCGGGCTCCGGCTGGGTGGATGGGCGGCAGATCGATGCGAAGCGCATCGCTGTCCTGGATTGAATGGCGAACAAAAAGACAAAAACCCGCGCCTGGCGTCCCGAGCGCGGGTTCTGGCGTGCATTCAAGGGCGCTAGGCCCCTGGCGGCACCGCTGCGATCAGAACATTTTCTTGGGCAACTGCATCGAGCGGATGCGCTTGTAGTTGCGCTTGACGGCAGCGGCCTTCTTGCGCTTGCGCTCGGAAGTGGGCTTCTCGTAAAACTCGCGGGCGCGCAGGTCGGTCAGCAGGCCCAGTTTTTCAATGGTGCGCTTGAAGCGGCGGAGAGCCACGTCAAACGGCTCGTTTTCTTTAACACGGATCGTCGTCATTAGGTGAAGATTTCCAAAATGTGCAGAAAGAGGGTGGCCGGGAAGATCTGGCCCGGACGCCGTAACTGCGATGTGCCCCGTCTGTAACTAGTATTGGCCGACAGGGCATTGCCAGCAAAGCCTGTCATTATATCGTTCCGGACGGCGGTTTTGCTGAAACGGCCGCTTCCAGGTCGTCGGGGAGGCTTTTTTGTCCCGAATCCGTGCCAGGTCAGTTACCGATCGTTCAGGCCCTGGCTTAGCGGAGCCTTGCCGCCAGGGCTTGGGCGCAGGCATAGGCACTGGCC
This sequence comes from Hydrogenophaga sp., assembly GCA_011391595.1. GTDB lineage: Bacteria > Pseudomonadota > Gammaproteobacteria > Burkholderiales > Burkholderiaceae_C > JAABQG01. The sequence goes on along the minus strand of JAABQG010000005.1, from coordinate 62,681 downwards.
CAGGCCCACTGGAAGTTGTAGCCGCCCAGCCAGCCCGTCACGTCCACCACTTCGCCGATGAAATACAGGCCCGGCTGCTTCGACTCCATGGTTTGCGACGACAGATCCCGCGTATCCACCCCGCCCAGCGTGACCTCGGCCTTCTTGTAGCCCTCACTTCCGGTGGGCGTGAGTTCCCAGCGTGCCAGGCGCTCGGCCAGCAGGTTGAGGGCCTTGTCCGTGGCCTCAGAAATGGGGCGCTGCCAGGCGGTGTCTTGCTGCACCCAGGCATCGGCCAGGCGCGCGGGCACCAGGCCCGCCAGTTCGTTGGCGATCAGCTTGCGCGAGCTGGCTTTCGCCCGCGCCAGCGCAAGCGGCAGGTCGGCTTCGGGCGCCAGGTTCAGGCGGATCGGCGCGCCTTCGCGCCAGTAGCTGGAGATCTGCAGAACAGCGGGGCCGGACAGGCCGCGGTGGGTGAACAGCAGGTCTTCGTCAAAGGTGATGCGGTCCTTTCTTTTGCCGCCGGGCCGCCCCAAGGCAAAAGGCGCCCCCTCGGGGGGCAGCGACCCGCGAAGCGGCGGAGCGTGGGGGCTCACTGCTTTGCCGGTTTCGATCTTCACCGGCAGCGACAGGCCGGCCAGTTGCGCGTAGGGCGCCCAGGCGTCCCCGTCAAAGGTCAGCGGCACCAGGCCGGGGCGCGTCTCGACCAGGCGCAGACCGAACTGCTTCGCCACGCGGTAGCCAAAGTCGGTGGCGCCGATCTTCGGGATCGACAGGCCACCGGTGGCCACGACGACCGCAGCACAGGCGATGGCGCCCCGGTCACTCTCAATTTGATAGCTGTTCGAGGCTGTTTCACGCTGGGAAGCGTTTGAAAAAGCGATATTTTTCACGCTGCAGGGCTGCCAGCGCTCAACATGACCCCCCAGGGCGCCGGCGCCGCACTCGGCGAGCAGCATCTGGATCAGGTCTTCGGCCGAACGGTCGCAGAACAGCTGGCCCTTGTGTTTTTCATGGAAGGCGATGCCATGGCGCTGCACCAGTGCAATGAAGTCCTGCGGGGTGTAGCGTGACAGGGCCGAGCGGCAGAAGTGCGGGTTGTCGCCCAGAAAGTACTTGTGAGGGGCTGCCGGGTCGAGCTGGCGGTTGGTGAAGTTGCAGCGCCCACCGCCGGAGATGCGGATCTTCTCAGCGACCTTCTCGCTGTGGTCCAGCACCAGCACCTTCAGGCCGAGCTGTCCTGCGACCCCCGCGCAGAACAGGCCCGCCGCGCCGGCCCCGATCACCACCACGTCATACGAATGCATGGCGGGGAGTGTATGCGGGCGCTGGCGGCGCAGCGGACGGCCTCGTCGCAAGCGGTTCGCGTGATGCGGCCTGTCGGCCGCTTCACAAAAGGCCGCGCCGATGCACGTCGGCTTTGCGACGTTTTCGTCAGGCCGCGCGCCGGGCTGGGGTCGCCTGGCTCACCGCTGCCACGCCGCGCACCACATCGCCGACCACGATCACCGACGGGCTGGCGAGTTGTTCGCCCTCGATGGTGGCCTGCAAGCGGCCCAGGGTGGTCACGGCGTGGCGCTGCGTGGGCAGGCTGACGCGCTGGATCACGGCCACGGGGGTGGACTCGGGCAGGCCGGTCAGCAGTTCGTCCTGGATGTGGGCCGCGCCGCGCACGCCCATGTAGATGACCAGCGTGAGTTTCGCGTCGCGCGCAGTGGCTGCGATGGCGCGCCAGTCGGTATCGGCATCGCCAGGCCTGACGTGGCCGGTGATGAAAATCACGCCGTGCGCGTGCGCCCGGTGGGTCAGCGGCGCGCCCAGCGAACTCAGTCCGGCCAGGCCGGCGGTGATGCCGTTGATGACCTGCACCGCGATGCCTTGGGCGCGAAGGTGCTCCACTTCTTCGCCGCCGCGGCCGAAGATGAACGGGTCGCCTCCTTTCAGGCGCACCACGGTTTCCCCTTCGCGCGCGGCCATGACCATGAGTTTCTCGATGAAGGCCTGTGGCGTGCTCTTGCAGCCGCCGCGCTTGCCGACGTGGATCACCCGCGCCGTGGGCGAGGCCAGGGCCACGATGTCGGCGCTGACCAGATCGTCCACCAGCAGCACCGTGGCCGCCGCAATGGCCTTGGCCGCCTTGAGTGTGAGAAGTTCGGGGTCGCCGGGGCCGGCGCCCACCAGGCTCACCGTGCCGAGGTTGTGCAGGGTTGTCTCGATGTTATTCATGATGCAGACGTCGCCAGCAAGATGTGTTCCACCTGTCGCGCGATCGGTGCGGGCGCCGTCCTTGCCGCGACCGATTTCCTTGATGTACTGGCTGATTCCCCTCACGAGTTTGTCTTTGAACCGGCAGGACCGAACGCGACAGGCCGAATGAAATCAAGGCCGTGCTCGGGGGTTCAGGCGATTGCCTGCGGCACCGGCGCGTTGCGCACCAGGCGCTTGAGCTCCGGGATGCACGAGCCGCAGTTGGTGCCGCACTTCAGGTTGCCTTGCAGCGCGGCGAGCCGGGTGTCGTCGCTGCCACTGCAGCCGGCCAGATAGCCGGTGATCGCGGCATCGGTCACGTTGAAGCAGGTGCAGACTTGTTTGCCACGTCTATTCACGGCGTCGGTCACTTCCGGCGGGGCTTTCGAGCCCGGCACCAGCAGCAGCCGGCCGTAAGACTGCGCCGGCAGGCTGTCTTGCAGCAGGGTCTTGATCCAGGCCTCGGCGCTGGTGTCACCGGCCAGCAGGAAGCCTTCCAGACGCGCCTGGCTGCCCTCGCGGACCAGCTTCATGGTACGGCGCTGGCCTTTTTTCGGGTCGACGTACTGCAGGGCGTCGTCGCCGGCCAGGCCGAGCCAGCGCTCGATCTGGCTGAGCAGGGTCGCCTCGGGTGCAACGTCGTCGGCTGCGCGAAACAGCACGCCAGTGCGACCGGCGCCCAGTGACGCACCCCTCGCGGCGGGGCTGGAAAAGGGCACGCATGCCGCAAAGCTGAAAAGCGACATGAGGCTGCGCAAGGACTCGCGGGCAGCCAGCGCCTCGCCCTCGGGCAGCCAGGCCACACCCAGCAGCGACCAGGGCAGTTCTGCTTTCAGCACCTTGACCGCCGCGTGCTTGAGTTCGGGCTGCTTCGACACCGGGCAAAAGGCGGCGGTGGTCAGCGCATTGATGCCGGCCAAAGGCTCGCCCGTGCCGCTTCGCCCACTCAGGTATTCCGGGCCCCAGTGCATGGCGATGAAGGCCTGGCTCAGTGCGACCTCGCTGGACGCCTGCACCGGCAGCACGATGGAGCCGCGCCTGCTGGTGACGTGTACCAGTTCGCCTTCCTTCAGACCACGCCGCACCATGTCCTGGGCGTGCAACTGCACTGTGGGCTCGGGCACATGGCCGAACAGGCGCGCCAGCGTGCCGGTGCGCGTCATGCCATGCCAGTGGTCGCGCAGGCGCCCGGTGGTGAGGGAAAAAGGGTAGCGGGCATCGCGCGGCTCGGCAACGCCCTGGTAGGCCACGGCGGCGAAGCGCGCCTTTCCGTCCGCGGTGGGAAAGACCCCGTCTTCGTAAAGGCGCGCCCGCCCGCCCGTTGCGCCCTCGGGCAGGGGCCACTGTTGCGGCGCGGCGTCCAGCATCGCGTAGCTCAGGCCGGTGATGTCCAGGTCGCGCCCGCGGGTGGATTCGCGGTGTTCGTTCCAGAGGGATTCGGGCGAGGTGTAATCATCGAAGCGCCCCATCGCTGGGCGACAGCCTTTGTCCGACGGCAGTTCGCTGTCCGGACGCGGGTCGAACGGGCTCGTGGCGGGTGCCGGACGCGCCGCCAGCCGTTGCGCCAGGTGCCGGGCGAAATCCACGGCGATCTGCCAGTCGTGGCGCGGCCCGTCCGTGCAGCCCGCAGCCAGGGGCGGGGCCACAGCAGCGCGCACGCGACTGATGCGCCGCTCGCTGTTGGTGACGGTGCCCTCCTTTTCGCCCCAGGCGGTGGCCGGCAGCAGCAGGTCGGCGAAGTCGCAGGTGGCGGCCGTGGCAAAGGCCTCCTGCACCACCACGAACTCGGCGCGCTGCAAGGCCCGGCGCACCGTGGCCTGGTCGGGCATGCTTTGCGCCGGGTTGGTGCAGGCGATCCACAAGGCCTTGATTTCCCCGTCGGCGGCGGCCTGGAACATCTCGACCGCCGTCTTGCCGGGCTTCTCGGGCACGCTTTCAACGCCCCAGAGCACGGCGACCTCGGCGCGGTGCGCTGGGTTCGCGAGGTCGCGGTGGCCGCTGAGCAGGTTGGCCATGCCGCCCACTTCGCGCCCGCCCATGGCATTGGGCTGGCCGGTCAGCGAGAACGGACCGGCGCCGGGCTTGCCGATCTGGCCGGTGGCCAGGTGCAGGTTGATCAGCGCGGCGTTCTTGGCCGCGCCGGCGCTGGACTGGTTCAGGCCCTGGCAGTACAGGCTTAGCGTGGGCGTTCGCATGCTCTGCAAGGCATCACCGCCGGGGCTGGGGAGTCCTGGCTTGCCCATGCCGGCAAACCAGCGTGCGGCGGTCAGCAGATCCTCTTTGGCGATGCCGCAGGTCTGCGCCACGCGTTCGGGGGTGCAGTCGCGCACGATCGCCTTGAGGCCGTCGAAGCCGCTGGTGTGGGCCGCGATGAAAGCAGCGTCGGTCCAGCCTTCCCACAGCATGATGTGCAGCATCCCGTGAAACAGCATCACGTCGGTGCCGGGCTGCAGGGGCAGATACAGGTCGGCCATGCCGGCGGTGTCTGTGCGGCGCGGATCGGCGACGATGATCTTCAGCGTGGGGTTGGCCTTTTTGGCGTCCTCGATGCGGCGAAACAGCACCGGGTGCGCGAACGCGGTGTTGCTGCCGATGATGAACAGGCATTGCGCGTGGTTGACGTCGTCGTAGCAGGCCGGCGGCGCGTCGGCGCCCAGCGTGAGTTTGTAGCCGGCCACCGCGCTGCTCATGCACAGGCGCGAATTGCTGTCGATGTTGTTGGTGCCGATCAGGCCTTTGGCCAGCTTGTTGAAAGCGTAGTAGTCCTCGGTCAGCAACTGGCCGCTGATGTAGAAACCCACGGCGTCGGGCCCGTGCGCCTGGATGATGCGGGCGAACCGGGTGCTGGCCTGGTCCAGCGCCGCGTCCCACGCAACGGCGTGGGGCGCCGCGCCGCGCTGCGCGCGCTGCATCGGCTGCAGCAGCCGGGTCTGGCGAGTGACGGCCTGCGTAGCCGTGAGGTGCAGGGTCGAGCCCTTGGTGCACAGCCGCCCGAAGTTCGCCGGATGCTCCGGGTCGCCGCGCACCCCCGTGATCTGGTCGCCCTGCGACTCGATGACCACGCCACACCCGACGCCGCAGTAGGGGCAGGTCGAGCGGGTCTCTTTCAGGGTCATGCGCAAACGGTGTTTCGACGGGCGGGCCCGGCGACGGGGCGGGTCAGCTCGGTCGCATGGCTGGCCAGCTCGGTGGCGTCCAGCGACACCATGCCGCCTTCCACCTTCACCGCGAAGCGCGGCGTGCAGCCTTCGTCGGGCTCCTTCGCGCAGCCGCTGTCCAGCCCGATGGTCCAGTTATGGAGCGGGCAGGCCACGCTGGTGCCGAACACGATGCCCTGCGACAGCGGGCCGCCCTTGTGCGGGCAGCGGTCGAGCAGGGCGAAGACCTGGTCCTGGTCGTTGCGGAACACCGCCACATCCAGACCCGTGTCACGCGCCACGCGGCGCGAACCGAGAACCGGAATGTCGTCCACGCGGCAGATCACTTTCCATTCGCTCATCATGTACTCCTTATTTAGTAGCAAACTATGTCCATTCGACGATGGAACAGTGCCAATTTCTCGTGAGACTCAGGCCTGGAGGGCCGATACTGGCCGGTGACGCGGTCCATCTCCTCAGGCGGCCACAGGCTCGAACTGCCGGGTGTCCACGGCGGCCTTGTCGAACTCGAACCAGGGGTCGGGCTCGCCGTCGAGCGCGAACTGCAGGCGCTCCCACAGCGCCTTGCGGCCTTCGGCGTCTTCCAGGATCTTTTTCTTCACGTAGTCCATGCCAACGCGGTTCAGGTAGTGCACCGTGCGCTCCAGGTACCAGCCTTCCTCGCGGTAGAGCTGCATGAAGGCGCCGGTGTACTCCAGCACTTCGTCGGCGGTCTTGAGCTTGGTGAAGAAGTGCGCGACCTCGGTCTTGATGCCGCCGTTGCCGCCGATGTGCATCTCCCAGCCGCTGTCCACACCGATGATGCCGACGTCCTTGATGCCGGCCTCGGCGCAGTTGCGCGGGCAGCCCGAGACGGCGAACTTCACCTTGTGCGGCGCGTACATGCGCCACATCGCGCGCTCCAGGTCCTTGCCCATCTGCGTGGAATCCTGCGTGCCCATGCGGCACCATTCGCTGCCCACGCAGGTCTTTACCGTGCGCAGCGCCTTGGCGTAGGCATGTCCGGATGGCATGCCGATGTCTTTCCAGACGTTCACCAGGTCTTCCTTTTTCACGCCCAGCAGGTCGATGCGCTGGCCGCCCGTGACCTTGACGGTCGGGATCTTGTATTTGTCCACCGCGTCGGCGATGCGGCGCAGTTCGGATGCCGTGGTCTCGCCGCCCCACATGCGCGGGATCACGCTGTAGGTGCCGTCTTTCTGGATGTTGGCGTGGCTGCGCTCGTTGATGTAGCGGCTCTGCGGGTCGTCCTTCGCCTCCTTGGGCCAACTGCTGATCAGGTAGTAGTTGACGGCCGGGCGGCAGCTGGCGCAGCCGTTGGGCGTCTTCCATTCCATGAACTTGAAGACATCGGAGATCGTGAGCAGCTTGTTCGCCGTGATCGCCTCGCGCACCGCCTGGTGGCCATGGTCGGTGCAGCCGCACATCGGCTTCATCTTGGCGGTGGCAGAGTAGTCGCCGCCGGCGGTGAACATCAGCAACTGCTCCACCAGCCCGGTGCAGGAGCCGCAGGAGGCGCTGGCCTTGGTGTGCTTGCGCACCTCGTCCAGCGTGAACAGGCCCTTCTCCTTGATGGTCTTGCAGATCGTGCCCTTGGTCACGCCGTTGCAGCCGCAGACCTCGTCGGTGTCCGCCATGGCGGCGGCCTTGCTATGGCCTTCGTGCCCGGCGTCGCCGATGTTGGACTCGCCGAACATCAGTTTGTCGCGGATGTCGGCAATCGGGCGGCCCTCGCGCAGCAGCTTGAAGTACCAGCTGCCGTCCACCGTGTCGCCGTACAGGCAGGCGCCGATCAGCTTGTCGTCCTTGATCACCAGCTTCTTGTAGACGCCGGCGAACGGGTCGCTCATGACGATCTGCTCGGTGCCCTCGCCGCCCTGGAATTGCCCGGCGGAGAACAGATCGATGCCGGTGACCTTGAGCTTGGTCGAGGTAAGCGAGCCCACGTAGCGGCCGATGCCGAACTGCGCCAGGTGGTTGGCCGCCACCTTGGCCTGCTCGAACAGCGGGGCCACCAGGCCATAGGCGACGCCGCGGTGCGCGGCGCACTCGCCCACGCTGTAGATGCGCGCATCGGTGATGGTCTGCAGGGTGTCGTTGACCACGATGCCCTTGTCGCAATGCAGGCGCATGGCCTGGGCCAGTTCGACATTGGGGCGGATGCCGACGGCCATGACTACCAGGTCGGTCGGGATCTCGGTGCCGTCCTTGAACTGCAGGGCCATCACGCGCCCGGCCTTGCCGCCATCCTGGTCGCCAATCAGCGCCTGGGTCTGGCCGCCCATGAAAAAGCGCAGGCCACGCTCTTCCAGCGACTTCTGCAGCAGCTTGCCGGCGACGTCGTCGAGCTGGCGCTCCATCAGGGTGGGCATGACATGCACCACGCTGACGGTCATTCCCCGTCGCATCAGGCCGTTGGCGGCTTCCAGTCCGAGCAGGCCGCCACCGATGACCACCGCGTGCCTGTAATTACTGGCGGCATCGATCATGGCGTTGGTGTCGGCGATGTCGCGATAGGCGATCACGCCCTGCAGGTCCTTGCCGGGCACCGGCAGCATGAACGGGTTGGAGCCGGTGCACAGCAGCAGGCGGTCGTAGTCGGCGCTGCGCGTTTCACCCGCCCCGTTTTGCGCGTGCACCACGCGGTTGACGCGGTCCACCGCGGTGACGCGCCAGCCGGCATGCAGGGTGATGTGGTTGTCGCTGTACCAGGACCAGTCGTTCAGCACGATCTCGTCGAGGGTCTGTTCCCCGGCCAGCACGGGCGACAACAGGATGCGGTTGTAGTTGGGATGCGGCTCCGCGCCGAAGACCGTGATGTCGTACAGGTCGGGGGCGATCTTGAGCAGCTCTTCGAGCGTGCGGACACCGGCCATGCCGTTGCCGATCATCACCAGTTTCATTTTCTTCATGGGGTTTCTCCTGTGTGAGTTCAGAGTGTCAGAGCCATGACGGCGCGGACTTCGCCCTGCGCACCCACGGGCAGCAAGACGGTCTGCGCATGCAGCTGGGGCACGCCGCTTCGATACACCTGTTCGACGGCGTCGCCATCCATCGGCGTCGCGGCCGCTGCGGCATCCGCCGGTGTGTCGTCATCTTCGGAAAAGCCGAAGCTGTGCGCCAGCCGCGAATTCAGCGCGTCGGGCTCCCAGACATCGAGGCGCCGCGCCAGTGGCGTGGCCAGGGCGCTGAGCATGGCCAGGACATAGTGCTGGCCATCCACGCTGGCGCAGGGCACGCCCAGACCCCGGTTGATGCCCACCTTGACAGCGCTGTCAGCGCGAAGGAAGCCCGATCCGCGCCCCAGATCCGGCATGAAGACCGGGCCCTGGCGCGCCCACGCCAACCCCGGCAGACCGGTGCCCGCGCGAAAGGCCGTGCTGCGCGACAGGAACTCGAACGTGTCGCCGGTGGTGCCGTAGTAGCCCTCGGCCAGTGTCAGATCCACGCCTTCCTCGGGGTCGTTGTGCCAGAGCTCGATGGCGCCGGCATGGTCCTGGTCGCCGCCGCAGAACAGCACCGTCACCGACTTGAGCTGTGCATCCACCCAGGCCGGCAAGGCAATCGCGCAGGACAGGCCGTCGGCCTGTGCTGCCGCGGCCCGCCGGAACGCGGGGGCCTCCAGCGAAGTCAGCATGACCGGATGGCCGGCCTCCCAGGCCTGGCCGGGCAGGCCCTCGCCGCGGCCGAAGCACAGCTTGCGGGTGGCGGACTCAAAGCGCCGGCACTCGCCAAACAGGCCGCCGCCAAACTCAAGCAGGCTGCCGCTGGCGTCGGGCACCCAGAACTCCAGGGTGCGAATGAAGGTTTTCTTGGGCATGCTGAACTCGCCTCGCCTTCAGGCGGCCTTTTCCACGTGGGCCTGGCGCGTGTAGAGGAAGTCGATCACCGCCTTGCGGTACTGCACGTAGTGGCGGTCTTCGGCGAGCTCGACCCGGTTGCGCGGCCGTGGCAGCTTGACCGACAGCACTTCGCCGATGGTGGCGGCGGGCCCGTTGGTCATCATCACGATCTTGTCGGACAGCAGCACGGCCTCGTCCACGTCGTGCGTCACCATCACCACGGTGCTGTGCGTGCGGGCCACGATGTCGAGCAGTTCGTCCTGCAGTTTGGCGCGGGTCAGTGCGTCCAGCGCGCCAAAGGGCTCGTCCATCAGCAGCACCTTGGGCTCCATCGCCAGGGCGCGGGCGATGCCCACGCGCTGTTTCATGCCGCCCGAGATCTCGCCGGGGCGCTTTTGCGCGGCGGGCGTCAGGCCGACCAGCGCCAGGGCTGCATCGGTGCGGGCCTTGAGTTGCGCCTTGCTTTCAGACGGGGCACCCGTGCTTTTGGAGCCCGCACCAAACACGCGCTCCACACCCAGGTAGACGTTCTCGAAACAGGTCAGCCACGGTAGCAGGGAGTGGTTCTGAAACACCACCGCGCGGTCCGGGCCGGGCCCGGCGATCTCGCGGTTGGCGCACAGCAGGTGGCCTTCGGTCGGTGTGGTCAGGCCGGCGATCAGGTTCAGCAGCGTGGACTTGCCGCAGCCCGAGTGGCCGATCAAGGCGACGAACTCACCTTTGGCCACGGTCAGGTTGATGCCCTGCAGCGCGCAGAACGGGCCCTTCTTGGTCTTGAAGACCTGCTCGACGCCGACGATGTCGATGAACTTGGTGGTCTGGTTGGCGTTCATGACTTCACCTCTTCAAACGTGAATGCGGTGGCGATCTTGATCAGGGCGTATTCGAGGATCAGCCCGACGATGCCGATCACGAAGATCGCGATGATGATGTTCTTGACGTTGAGGTTGTTCCACTCGTCCCAGACCCAGAAGCCGATGCCCACGCCGCCGGTCAGCATTTCCGCGGCGACGATCACCAGCCAGGCCGTGCCCACCGCCAGGCGCACGCCGGTCAGCATGTAGGGCAGCACCGAGGGGAACAGGATCTTGGTGAGGATCTTCCACTCGGACAGGTTCAGCACCCGGGCCACGTTCATGTAGTCCTGCGGCACGCGCTGCACGCCCACGGCGGTGTTGATGATCATGGGCCAGATCGAGCAGATGAAGATGGTCCAGATGGCGGCCGGGTTGGCGCCCTTGAACACCAGCAGGCCGATCGGCAGCCAGGCCAGTGGCGACACCGGACGCAACAGGCTGATCAGCGGGTTGAACATGCGGCTCAGGAATTCGAAGCGCCCGATGGCGAAGCCCGCCGGGATGCCCACCAGCGCGGCCAGCCCGAAGCCCACGGCCACGCGCTGCAGCGACATCAGCACGTTCCAGCCGACGCCCTGGTCGTTCGGGCCCTTGCGGTAGAACGGATCGGCAAACACCTCCAGCGCCTGTTTCCAGGTGTCCGCCGGGCTGGGGATGCTGCCCTTGGTGGTGATCGACACCAGGGCCCAGAGCGCAACCAGCAGGCCCAGTCCGAGCAGCGGTGGCAGCGCGGATGCCCAGAAGTCGCGCGATTTGCCCTGCCAGTCGATGCCGGGGAGCGGCGTGACCTTTGTCACGTTGTTTTCAGATGTTTTTTGCATGCTACCCAGCGTCGGATGGTCTTTGTCAGCTACTGATTTGGGAGTGTTCTGCGATGGCAGCGATGCGGAGGACGCTGGTGCAGGGAGGGTGGGGGCGTCGAAGGGCCCGTGGAAGACGGCACTGACCATGATCTTTCTCCTGTTTCCTGATTGGTTGAGGACAGAGCAAAGTTGACTTCGTGTAACTGTTGGTCTGTCCCGCAAGACTTGATCGGTTGGGGACAGGGCAAAATTTCACTGCGTGTAAATTCTTGGTCTGTCCCACAAGGTCTCAGGCTTTGATCTTGAAACCGTCGGCGTACTTCTTTGGGTCCTTGCCGTCCCAGACCACGCCGTCCATCAGCTTGCTGCTTCGCATGACGTCCTTGGGCACCGGGGCCTTGGCAGCCGTGGCGGCCTGCTTGTAGAGGTCGATCTGGTTGATCTGCTTGGCCACGGCCAGGTAATCGGGGTGTTCCTTCAACAAGCCCCAACGCTTGTGCTGGGTCAGGAACCACATGCCGTCGCTGAGGTAGGGGAAGGTCACCGCGCCCTCGTTGTAGAACTTCATGTAATTCGGGTCGTCCCAGGTCTTGCCCATCCCGTTCTGGTAGCGCCCCAGAATGCGCTGGTTGATTGCGTCCACACTGGTGTTGACGTAGCTCTTGTCGGCAATCGTCTCGGCCATCTTGTTCTTGTTGGTCAGGCTGGCGTCGATCCAGCGGCCGGCTTCGATGATCGCGGCGGTCACGGCGCGGCAGGTGTTGGGGTACTTCTTCGCGAATTCGCCGGTGGTGCCGAGCACCTTTTCAGGGTGGTCTTTCCAGATGTCCTGCGTCGTGGCCGCCGTGACGCCGATACCGTCGATGATGGCGCGGTGGTTCCAGGGCTCGCCGACGCAGAAACCGTCCATGTTGCCCACGCGCATGTTCGCCACCATCTGCGGCGGGGGCACGGTGATGACCTTGGCGCCCTTCATCGGATCGATGCCGTTGGCGGCCAGCCAGTAGTACAGCCACATCGCGTGCGTACCGGTCGGGAAGGTCTGGGCGAAGGTGTATTCGCGTTTTTCGGCGGCCATCAGCTTGGCCAGGCCGGCGCCGTCCACCGCGCCCTTGTCGGCCAGCTTCTTGCTCAGCGTGATGGCCTGGCCGTTGTTGTTGAGCGTCATCAGCACGGCCATGTCCTTCTTGGGGCCGCTCACGCCCAGGTGCACGCCGTAGACCAGGCCGTAGAGCACGTGGGCAAAGTCCAGTTCGCCATTGACGAGCTTGTCACGCACGCCGGCCCAGCTGGCTTCCTTGGTGGGGATGATCTTGACACCGTACTTCTGGTCGATGCCCAACACCGAGGCCATGACGACGCTGGCGCAGTCGGTCAGCGGGATGAAGCCGATCTTCACTTCTTTCTTTTCGGGGGCGTCCGAGCCCTGGGCATAAACGGCGGCGCGCAACGCAGGGTTGATGCCGATGGCCCCCACGGCGGCGGTCTGCAGCACGGCGCGGCGGCTGAGGCTGGATTTCAGAAGGTCGGTCATGGCAAAACTCCTTGAAGGCAAGACAGAAACAAAAAAGGCGTCCTCACTTCGCGCGGGGCTTGCTGGAAGCCGCGTGCGGGTGGGGACGCCTTTGTCCGGGTTTCGACAGATTCAACCCGCCGTTGGGCTGCCTCCGTCAAGTGACCATCGCTGGTCGTGCCAGGAGTGAAGCAAACCTCGTGCCAGCGGTGGCGAGGGTGCAGGGGAGTCAATAGTCATAGCAAGATATGACGATTTGACAAGGGGTAAGGCCTTAATTGATTGAGAAAACGGGACTGTGCACTGTGTTTGTGCGATGCACCATCGAGGGACGGCGACCGAGGGGCGCGGGCGTTCCTGGTGAATCAGGCGAGCAATTCGGCCACGTCGAGCATGCGCTGCGCCACCTCAGCGAGTTTCAAGCCCTTGTCCATGGCCGCCTTGCGCAGTTTTTCGTAGGCGGCCTGCTCGCTCAGGCCCTGGCGCTGCATCAGCAGGCCCTTGGCACGGTCGATGAGCTTGCGGTCCTTGAGCTCGGCGCTCAGTTCGTCGACTTCGCTGCGCGCCTGCGCCAGCTCCTGGCGCAGGGTCTGTTCGTGCTGGAAGCGCGCCAGCGCCACGTCCAGGATCGGGCGGATGCGTTCGGGGGCCAGGCCAGCGACGATGTAGGCCGACACGCCGGCGGCCACGGCGGCCTTGACATGGGTGGTGTCACTGTCATTGGTGAACATCACGATCGGCCGCGGGGCGTCACGCGTGGCCATTACCACGTGCTCTAGCGCGTCACGGGCCTCGCTTTCAGCGTCCACGATCACCAGATCGGGACGAAGCTGGGTCAGCCGTTCGGCCAGAAAGACGTCGCCCGGCAAAGTGGCCACGAGGTTGAAGCCGCTCTCAAGCAGGCCGATGCGCAGGCTGCGCGAGCGCTCGGCCTGAGCCAAGGCGTCGTCGTCGTGGGGATCGGCGACATCGAGGTCTGGGGCAACGACAACGATTCGCAGGGCTTCGTTCATGGGTCAATCGTGTGCAAGAAGTACGCCAAAGGCCCCATCATCGACGCCGGCAAGGGGAAAGAACTGGAGGGCTTCACCTAAACTTCGGGTCCTATGCTGATCCTGGGAATTGAATCGTCGTGCGATGAGACGGGCGTCGCGCTCGTCGAATCCGGCATGGCTGCCGTGCCGTTGCTCAGGGCGCACGCTCTGTTCAGCCAGATCGACATGCACCAGGCCTACGGCGGTGTGGTGCCCGAGCTGGCCAGCCGTGACCACATCCGCCGCGTGTTGCCGTTGACGGACCAGGTGCTTCAGCATGCCGGGTGCCGGCTGGCGGACGTTGACGTGGTGGCTTATACGCGCGGCCCGGGGCTGGCTGGCGCGCTACTGGTCGGTGCGGGCGTGGCCTGTGCGCTGGGCGCAGCGCTGGAGCGCCCGGTGCTGGGCGTGCATCACCTGGAGGGGCACCTGCTGTCGCCTTTCCTGAGCGCCGATCCGCCGGAATTCCCCTTTGTCGCGCTGCTGGTCTCGGGCGGCCACACCCAGCTGATGCGGGTGGACGGCGTGGGCCGCTACGAAATATTGGGCGAAACCATCGATGACGCGGCCGGCGAAGCGTTTGACAAATCCGCCAAGCTCATGGGCCTGGGTTACCCCGGCGGGCCGGCGCTCTCCAGATTGGCGGAGCAGGGCCATGCGGCCGCCTTCAAGCTGCCGCGCCCGCTGCTGCACAGCGGGAACCTGGATTTTTCCTTTGCGGGCCTTAAGACCGCGGTGATGACGCAGGCGAAAAAGCTCGCCACCGCCCACGCCGTGCCGGCCGAAGGCTTGCCGCTCAAGGTCCTGGCCGACCTGGCCGCCTCCACCCAGGCCGCCATCGTCGAGGTGCTGCTGAAGAAATCGCTGGCGGCGCTGAAGCAGACGGGGCTGAACCGCCTGGTGGTGGCCGGTGGCGTGGGCGCCAACCGTGAACTGCGCGCCCAGCTCGACACCGCCTGTGCCCGGATGGGTGTTCGCGTGCACTACCCCGAACTACACCTGTGCACCGACAATGGCGCCATGATCGCGATGGCCGCCGCCATGCGACTTCAGGCCGGCGTGCAGCTGGCGAACCGGGCCTACGCCTTCGACGTCAAGCCCCGATGGCCGCTGGATGCGCTGAATTTGGCCTGAATGTGCCTTTATCCATCGTCGGATAGACGCTGTCAGCTATTTAATTGATAGTGATCTTGGTGACGTTGCTGACCGGCTGCTTCTTCGCCAGCGTCAGCGTCAGCACGCCGTTCTCCAGCTTGGCGGTGCTGGCTGTGGTGTCGATGTCCTGCGGCAGTTCGTAGGCCTGCTTGTAGGCGCGCGGCGCATCGGCCAGCGTCTCGATACGCACGACGGCGCCTTCGATGCCGATGGTGAGTTGCTCGCGGGTCACGCCGGGCACGTCCAGCGACAAGGTCCAGGATTGCTCGTCGGCCTGGAATGCGGCGCGGCCCATGTTGGCGCTGGCGGCGGGTGCGGCCAGTGCCTGGTCGAGGAAACGGTCGAGTGAGCGCATCGCGGGCGCATAGGCAGAACGGCGGACGGCGGGCTGGCTGGTGGAAAAAAACATGAATGCACTCCTGGGCACAAGGGTTGAGGGGGCGGCAAAACGCGGGTGGAGGGGTTGCCCCTTACACTGCGCGGCGGTCAACTGTGAAGCACCGCACGGATCGAATCTGCGACCTCGGTGCCGCTTTTCAAGAGAAAACGAGCCATGAGAATTTTTCGTCGCCAGGTCTTGAAATCCCTGGCTGTGGCCCTTGCGCTGCCTGCCGCTGCCTGGGCGCAGTCGCCGGCAGGAACGCCGGTAAAGATCGCGATGATCGAGGGACTGAGCGGTCCGTTCGCCAATACGGGCGAAGCGGTGTACCGCAATCTGGTGTGGGCGACGGAGCGGGTCAATGCCCGCGGCGGACTGAAGCTGCCCGGCGGCAACCGCCCCCTGGTGATCGAACGCTACGACAGCAAGGGCCAGAACGAGGAGGCGTTGTCGGCGCTGCGTTCGGCCATCGACGACGGCGTGCAGTTCGTGGTGCAGGGCAATTCGTCGGCGACGGCGGCCGCGCTGATCGATGCGATCAACAAGCACAACGAGCGCGAGCCGGGCAGGCGCGTGCTGTTCCTGAACTATTCGGCGGTGGATCCGATCCTGACCAACGAAAAGTGCAGCTTCTGGCATTTCCGCTTCGACGCCCATGCCGACATGCGCATGGCCGCGCTGATGGAAGTCATCAGGGACGACAGGGTCGTGAAGAGCGTCTACCTGATCGGTCAGGACTACAGTTTTGGCCAAGCGGTGCTGCGCGAGGCGAAACGTCAGCTCGGTGCGCAACGCCCCGACGTACAGATCGCCGGAGACGAGTTGCACCCCATGGGCCGGGTGAAGGACTTTCTGCCCTATGCCGCCAAGATCAAGGCCAGTGGCGCGCAGGCCGTGATCACCGGCAACTGGGGCAATGACCTGACCCTGCTGGTGAAGGCCGCGAAAGAAGTCGGCTATGACGGCAAGTTCTACACCTTCTACGGCAATGCGCTGGGTGCGCCAGCCGCGATGGGTGATGCCGGCATCGGCCGGGTCATTGCCGTGGCCGATTGGCTGCCCAACGTGCCGGGCGCCCAGAGCGAGGCTTTTTACCAGTCGTTTCGCGCGCGCTTTCCCAAACCGGCGGACGACTACGTGCACATGCGCATGCAGCTGATGGTGGAGGCGCTGGCGCAGGCGATCGAGAAGAGCGGCACCGCCACGAACATGACAGCGGTCGCTGGCCAGCTGGAGAATGCGGCCGTGAACCTGAGTGGGCAGGGGGGACGCATGCGGGCGAGCGACCATCAGTTCCAGCAGGCGCTGGTCGTCGGCGTGATGGAGCGCCAGGGCATGCCGGGTGTGAGGTTCGACGTGGAAGGTTCGGGCTATGGCTTTCGCGTCATCAAGCAGATCAGCGCGGCACAGGCCGAATTGCCATCGAGCTGCCGCATGGCGCGACCGGCCTGACCTGGGCTGCTACGAGGCATAGCCCATGCATGCGCCCGCATTGGGGCGGCCCTTGCATTCGCGATACAGGCGCCGGTCGCGCTCGGACGTGCTTTCCGCAGAGCCCTTTTCATATTTGACGGTGTTCGTCTTGGTCGATTTTTTCTTCGCCTTGGCCGGCTTGGCGGGCTTGGGCGGCGCTTCCGGCGGGCTGAGGGTGCCGGCCGTTGCCGGGCTGGCCGGCGTCGCCGCCTGGACCGGCGTGGCGAGGGCGGCGGCCAGCAGCAGGGCCAGGTACAGCGGTGTTGCGCGAAGCTGGAATTTCATGAAGGCCTCCTCGGGTTGTGATGTGGACCGGTGCATCATAGCCAGCCACAGGCGAGCGCAGTCCGCTACGATCAGCGGTCTTCTTTACATGTCCACTTTCCATGCGCCAAGCCGTCCTGAACCTCGAAGAGTCCAAAATCCGCGAAGTCGCCAACGCCGGCATCGGACGTGACGACGTGCTGGCCTTCTGGTTTGGCGAGAGTGACGAAATCACGCCTGATTTCATTCGCCAGGCTGCCATCGATTCGCTGCGGCGCGGCGAGACCTTCTATTCGCACAATCTGGGGCTGCCCGAGTTGCGCCAGGCGGTGGCGGCTTATATGAGCGCGTTGCACGGCCCGGTAGACTTTGGGCGGATCGCGATCACTTCGGGCGGCGTGAATGCGCTGATGATCGCCGTGCAGGCGCTGGTCGATGCCGGTGATGAGGTGGTGGCCGTCACGCCGGTGTGGCCCAACCTGACGGCGCAGCCCGCCATCATGGGGGCGCGGGTCAAGTGCGTGCCGCTCACGCCGCAGGACGGCGAGTGGACCCTGGACCTGCCGGTGCTGCTGGCGGCCATCACGCCGGCCACGAAGGTGCTGATCGTCAACGCGCCGAACAATCCGACCGGATGGACCCTGACACGGCAGGAGCAGCAGACGCTGCTCGATCACTGTCGCAAGACGGGCACCTGGATCCTCGCCGACGAGGTCTATGAGAGGCTCTATTTCGCGGGCGACACGGAAAACGACTGTGCGCCGAGTTTCCTGGACATTGCCCTGCCCGACGACCGTCTTGTGGTGGTGCACAGCTTTTCCAAGAGCTTCCTCATGACCGGATGGCGACTGGGCTGGCTGGTGATGCCGCCCGCGATGACACACCATGTCGGCAAGCTGATCGAATTCAACACGTCGTGTGCCAGCGTTTTCACTCAACGCGCGGGCATCGTGGCCCTGGAACGCACGGCCGACGTGACGCCGCGTGTGGTGGCACATCTGAAGACCTGCCGAGATACCTTGATCCCGTTGCTGGCAGCTTTGCCGGGCGTGCAGGTGGCAGCGCCCCAAGGCGGCATGTATGCCTTTTTCAGGCTCGCCAGGTTTGATGATTCGCTGGGCACCGCCAAGCGGCTGGTGGTCGAGGCCGGCCTGGGAGTCGCTCCGGGAGACGCCTTTGCGCCTGAAGCCCGGGGCTGGCTGCGCTGGTGTTTTGCCTCACAGGACCCACGGCGGCTGGTGCGGGGCGTGGAGCGCCTGAGCCACTGGTTGGGGGCGCAGGCGAAGGCCTGACGCCGCGACCGGGTTATAATTCCAAGGCTTTGCATCCGGCAAGGCGCACGCACCGGGCAGTTCCAGCCTGATGCGCAAGTTGAAACCATCGGCCAGCGGCGTTCCGCGAGCCGAAAAACCCTACAGGAAATCGCGATGATTGCATCCTCCATCAAGGCCGAGGTCGTCAAGGCCAACGCCCGCAGCGCCAACGACACCGGCAGTTCCGAAGTTCAGGTGGCCCTGCTGACCGCCCGCATCAACGAACTCACCCCCCACTTCAAGACGCACGCCAAGGACCACCACGGTCGCCGCGGCTTGCTGCGCATGGTGAGTCGCCGGCGCAAACTGCTGGACTATCTCAAGTCCACCGATGCCGACCGTTATGTTGCGCTGATTGCCAAGCTTGGCCTGCGCAAATAAGCGGTAATACGAATGCAAGGCGCCTGAGTTAGTCCACTAGCTCAGGCGCCTTCTACTTTGAGTTTTTCATTCGGGGTTTGTCGGGACGAATGCGCGCTGTGTCATTCCATGAAGGTTTGCTGAATTTTCATGGAATGGCATCGTGTTCAGCCAGCCAGATTCCGGGCCTCCGGCGCAGCCACATGCGCCGTTGATTTCAGGAGATAAACATGTCCATATTCAACAAAGTGACCAAGAGTTTCCAATGGGGCGACAAGACCGTCATCATGGAAACCGGCGAAATCGCACGCCAGGCATCCGGCGCCGTGCTGGTGAACATCGATGACACCGTGGTACTGGCCACCGTGGTGGCGTCCAAGGGCTCCAAGCCCGGCCAGGACTTCTTTCCGCTGACTGTGGATTACGTCGAGAAGTCCTACGCCGCCGGCAAGATTCCCGGCAGCTTTTTCAAGCGTGAAGGCCGCCCCAGCGAGTTCGAGACCCTGACCAGTCGACTGATCGACCGCCCGATCCGACCGCTGTTCCCCGAAGGCTTCTACAACGAAGTCCATGTGGTGATCCACACGCTGTCGCTCAATCCGGAGGTGGATGCCGATATCGCCGCCCTGATTGCCACCAGCGCTGCGCTGGCGGTTTCCGGCATTCCGTTCACCGGACCCATCGGCGCGGCCCGTGTCGGTTACGTCAATGGCGAATATGTTCTGAACCCGGGCCAGACGGCGCGCAAGGACAGCCAGATGGAACTGGTGGTGGCCGGCACCGAAACTGCGGTGCTGATGGTCGAGTCCGAGGCGCAGCAGCTTTCAGAGGAAATCATGCTGGGGGCCGTGGTGTTCGGACACGAGCAGGGCAACATTGCCATCAACGCGATCCATGAACTCGTGCGTGACGCCGGCAAGCCGGTTTGGGACTGGAAGGCGCCTGCCAAGGACGAAGACCTGATTGCCAAAGTTACAACGCTGGCCGAAGAAAAGCTGCGCGCTGCCTACCAGATCCGCAACAAGCAGAGCCGCACGCACGCCTGCCGCGAAGCCTATGCCGTCGTGATGGCGGACCTGAAGGAAGCTGGCGTTGCGTTCGACAGCGTCAAGGTCGAAAGCATGCTGTTCGACATCGAGGCACGCATTGTCCGCAGCCAGATCCTGGCCGGCGAGCCACGCATCGACGGCCGCGACACGCGCACCGTGCGCCCCATCGAAATCCGCAACGGGGTGTTGCCGCGTACCCACGGTTCTGCCCTGTTCACGCGTGGCGAAACCCAGGCGCTGGTGGTGGCCACGCTGGGCACGGAGCGCGATGCCCAGCGCATCGACGCCCTGGCCGGCGACTACGAAGATCGCTTCATGCTGCACTACAACATGCCTCCCTTTGCAACGGGCGAAGTCGGCCGCATGGGCAGCACCAAGCGCCGTGAAATCGGCCACGGGCGCCTGGCCAAGCGCGCACTGGTTGCCGTGCTGCCGAGCAAGGAAGACTTCCCCTACACCATGCGCGTGGTGTCCGAAA
This sequence comes from Hydrogenophaga sp., assembly GCA_011391595.1. Taxonomy (GTDB): domain Bacteria; phylum Pseudomonadota; class Gammaproteobacteria; order Burkholderiales; family Burkholderiaceae_C; genus JAABQG01. The sequence continues at coordinate 42,777 of JAABQG010000005.1, read as the reverse complement.
TCACGGAATCCAACGGGTCCTCGTCGATGGCCTCGGTCTGTGGCGGCTGCCTGTCGCTGATGGACGCCGGCGTGCCGATGAAGGCGCACGTGGCCGGTATCGCCATGGGCCTGATCAAGGAAGCCAACCGCTTTGCCGTGCTGACGGACATCCTGGGCGACGAAGATCACCTGGGCGACATGGACTTCAAGGTGGCCGGCACGACCAATGGCATCACGGCCCTGCAGATGGACATCAAGATCCAGGGCATCACCAAGGAAATCATGCAGGTGGCCCTGGCCCAGGCCAAGGAAGCACGCATGCACATCCTCGGCGAAATGCACAAGGCCATGGGCGAGGCCAAGACCGAAGTGTCGAGTTTCGCCCCGAAGCTCTATACCATGAAGATCAATCCGGAGAAGATCCGCGACGTGATCGGCAAGGGCGGTTCGGTCATCCGCGCGCTGACCGAGGAAACCGGTTGCCAGATCAACATCGACGAAGATGGCACCATCACCATTGCCGCGACCGATGCGGCCAAGGCCGACGTGGCCAAGAGCCGCATCGAGCAGCTCACCGCGGAAGTGGAGATCGGCAAGATCTACGAAGGTCCCGTGACCAAGATTCTGGACTTCGGCGCCCTGATCAACCTGCTGCCCGGCAAGGATGGCCTGCTGCACATCAGCCAGATTGCCCATGAGCGGGTGGAACGCGTGTCGGACTATCTCAAGGAAGGTCAGATTGTCAGGGTCAAGGTCCTTGAAACGGATGAAAAGGGTCGCGTCAAGCTGTCGATGAAGGTCTTGCTGGACCGTTCGGCCCCGAGTCCGGAAGCCGTGCAGCCGCAGTAATTGCTATTATTTAGATAGCTATAAATCGGGATTTGACGCTGGCTAAGGGTCGAAATAGCATGAAAGTCATCGAAATCCGGGGCTTTGGCGCGCCTGAAGTTCTCGTGCCGGGCGATCGACCTGCGCCGGTGGCCGGCGCGGGTGAGGCGCTGATTCGCGTCAGCGCCAGTGGCGTCAACCGACCGGACGTCCTGCAGCGCACCGGCAACTACCCGGTGCCGCCAGGCGCGTCCGACATTCCAGGTCTGGAAGTCGCCGGAGCGATTGTGTCGGGTGATGCGCAGGCGCTGGCATCGGCCGGGCTGTCCGTCGGCGACCGCGTCTGTGCCTTGGTCTCCGGTGGCGGCTATGCCGAATATTGTGTGGCTCCCGTCGCGCAATGCCTGCCTGTGCCACGCGGACTCAGTGATGTGCAGGCTGCTTCACTGCCCGAGACGTTCTTCACCGTCTGGAGCAACGTTTTTGACCGCGCGCGTCTGCAGGCCGGTGAGACGCTGCTCATTCAGGGCGGTTCCAGTGGAATCGGAGTCACCGCGATCCAGATGGGCAAGGCGATGGGCGCCACTGTGATCGTGACGGCGGGCAACGATGACAAATGCGCGGCCTGTCTCGCGCTGGGCGCGGACCATGCCATCAACTACAAGACCGCAGACTTCGTGTCCGAAGTCCATCGCCTCACTGGCGGTTCCGGCGTGAACGTCGTTCTGGATATGGTGGCCGGCGCCTACGTGGCGCGGGAAATCGATTGCCTGGCCGAAGATGGCCGTCTCGTCATCATTGCGGTTCAAGGCGGTGTGAAGAGCGAGTTCAATGCGGGGCTGGTGCTGCGCAAGCGCCTGACCGTGACCGGTTCCACGCTGCGGCCCCGTCCCTTGGCGTTCAAGGCAGCCATTGCCAGTGCCTTGAGGGCGAGTGTCTGGCCTTTGCTGGAGGTGGGACGCATCAAGCCGGTGATCCACAGCGTTTTCCCTGCCATGGAGGCCGGCGACGGTTTTCCCAGTGGCGCCGCACGGGCTCACGCTTTGATGGAGTCGAATCAGCACGTTGGAAAAATTGTTCTCACCTGGAGCCAATCATGAGAAAAAAACTCATCGCGGGTAACTGGAAGATGAATGGCAGCCTGGCCGCCAACCAGGCGCTGGTCGAGGCCTTGGTGGCCGGCATGCCTGTGCAGTGTTGCGACGTGGCGGTGTGCGCACCGGCACCGTATCTGTCGCAACTGCAAACCTTGTTGCGAAATTCACCGATTGCCCTGGGTGCACAGGACGTGTCAGCCCATGACTCAGGCGCGTTTACCGGGGAAGTCTCGGTGGCGATGCTCAAGGAATTCGGAGTGCGCTATGCCATCGTGGGCCATTCCGAGCGTCGGCAGTACCACGGCGAATCCGATGTCGTCGTCGCCGCGAAGGCTCAGCGCGCACTCGCCGCGGGCATCACGCCCATCGTTTGCGTGGGCGAGACCCTGGCTGAGCGTGAGGCCGGCAAGACCGAGGAAGTGGTCAAGCGCCAACTGGCGGCTGTCATTCACACCAACGGCCACTGCATCAGTGAGATCGTCGTGGCGTACGAGCCGGTCTGGGCGATCGGCACGGGCAAGACAGCTTCGCCGGAGCAGGCGCAGCATGTGCATGCGGTATTGCGCGCGCAACTCAAGGCTGCCAGCACACATTCCGATCGCATCCTGATCCTGTACGGTGGAAGCATGAATGCAGCCAATGCGGCGCAATTGCTGGCGCAGGCTGATATCGACGGCGGCTTGATCGGCGGCGCTTCGCTCAAGGCGCCTGATTTCCTGACCATCATCGCTGCGGCAGGTTGATCTTTCCGCGGCTGACAACACATATCCTGGAGTTTTTGATGAATGTCCTGCTTACCCTTCTCCTCGCCGTCCAGATGCTTTCAGCATTGGGCATGATCGGTCTGATCCTGATTCAGCATGGCAAAGGCGCCGACATGGGTGCCGCCTTTGGGAGTGGTGGCTCCGGGAGTCTTTTTGGTGCCAGCGGAAGTGCCAACTTCCTTTCCCATACCACGGCTGCACTCGCGGGATTGTTCTTTTTAAGTACGCTTCTGCTGGTCTATTTTGGCAATGTGCGCCCTGTGTCGGGGGGGAGCGTACTGGAGCGCGCGGCGGTCACTGCACCCGCAACCGTGCCTGTGACGCCCGGCGCGCCCGGCCAGATTCCCGGCACCACGCCTGCGGCTGCCGTCGTGGTTCCTCCGGCACCCGCCACGCCAGCTTCAGGCGCCGCACAGATCCCGGGGAAGTAAGTCAACGGAACACCTTGAAAATCGTCTGTTTTCATCCCGGAACGGGGTTGTTTTCAGGGTAAACTCTTATATGTCTGCAACACGAAACGCCTTGAAAGTTCCTCATGTGTTTCAGACAAAAAAGACGGCCGTCGTGGTGAAATTGGTAGACACGCTATCTTGAGGGGGTAGTGGCGAAAGCTGTGCGAGTTCGAGTCTCGCCGACGGCACCAAAATGGAACAGCCTGCCAGGCATCGAAGTCTGGCGGTGCAAAGAGATGATCAGTACCGCAAGATGAACCTAGATCAGTACCTTCCCGTTCTCTTATTCATCTTGGTTGGCATTGCCGTCGGCATCATGCCTCAGGTCATCGGTTATGTCCTCGGCCCGAACCGGCCGGACAAGGCCAAGAATTCCCCCTACGAGTGTGGCTTTGAAGCGTTCGAAGACGCGCGCATGAAGTTCGACGTGCGCTACTACCTCGTCGCCATCCTGTTTATCCTGTTTGATCTGGAAATCGCGTTCCTTTTTCCGTGGGCGGTCGCGCTCAAGGAAATCGGTGCTGTCGGGTTCTGGTCCATGATGGTTTTTCTGGGCATTCTGGTCGTGGGCTTTGCCTACGAGTGGAAAAAAGGCGCCCTGGACTGGGAGTGACACGATGATTGAAGGCGTTCTCAAAGAGGGGTTCATCACCACCAATTACGATGCGGTGGTGAACTGGGCCAAGACGGGTTCTGTCTGGCCCATGACTTTCGGTCTTGCGTGTTGCGCGGTGGAGATGATGCATGCCGCCGCTGCACGGTACGACATCAGCCGGTTTGGCGCCGAGGTGTTTCGCGCAAGTCCGCGTCAGTCCGACCTGATCATCGTCGCCGGCACCCTGTGCAACAAGATGGCGCCGGCTTTTCGCAAGGTCTACGACCAGATGAGCGAGCCGCGGTGGGTGATCTCCATGGGTTCGTGTGCCAACGGGGGCGGCTACTACCACTACAGCTATTCTGTCGTGCGCGGGTGTGACCGGATCGTGCCGGTGGACGTCTATGTTCCTGGATGCCCTCCCACCGCCGAGGCCCTGCTGTATGGAATCATCCAGCTGCAGCAGAAGATCCGCCGCACGCAAACCATTGCGCGCGCTTGAAGGGACGTAAATGACTCTGCATGCAGTAAACCCCCTCGATACCAAGGCAAGTGTTGACGCTGCCTTGGGGGGCATCGCCATCAGCAGTGTGGTCCGCCTCGGCGAGCTGACCGTCGTGGTGGATGCGGTGAACTATCTTCAGGCAGCCAGAATATTGCGTGACGATCCGGCTTGCCGCTTCGAGCAATTGATGGACCTATGCGGGGTGGACTATTCGACCTACAAGGATGAGCCCCAAACGGGCTTGCGCTTTTGCGTGGTGTGTCACCTGCTGTCGGTGAGCCTTAATCAACGTGTTCGTCTGAAGGTGTATGCGCCCGACGACGACTTCCCGATGGTTCAGTCAATTTGCGATGTCTGGAGTTCTGCCAACTGGTTTGAGCGGGAGGCTTTTGACCTGTTTGGCATCGTCTTCGATGGGCATACCGATTTGCGCCGGATCCTGACGGACTATGGATTTATCGGGCATCCCTTCCGCAAGGATTTCCCGGTTTCCGGCCATGTGGAGATGCGCTACGACGCAGAGCAAAAGCGCGTCGTGTACCAACCCGTGACCATCGAGCCGCGCGAGAACATACCGCGCATCATCCGTGAAGAGAACTACGGCGGCGCGCACCAAGCGGTTTGAGTCATGGCAGAAATCAAGAACTACACCCTCAACTTCGGCCCGCAGCACCCCGCAGCGCATGGCGTCTTGCGCCTTGTGCTTGAACTCGATGGCGAGGTGATTCAACGGGCTGATCCACACATCGGCTTGTTGCATCGGGCGACCGAAAAACTGGCAGAGACCAAGACCTACCTTCAGGCGCTTCCTTACATGGACCGTCTCGACTACATGTCGATGATGTGCAATGAGAGCGCGTACTGCCTGGCGCTGGAAAAGATGCTGGGCATCGAGGTGCCCGTTCGGGCGCAGTACATCCGGGTGATGTTTTCCGAGATCACGCGCTTGTTGAATCACCTGCTGTGGGTGGGCGCGCATGCGATCGATTGCGGCGCGATGACGGTGATGCTCTACGCCTTTCGCGAGCGGGAAGACTTGCTGGACATGTATGAGGCCGTCAGTGGCGCTCGCATGCACGCTGCCTATTTCCGCCCGGGCGGCGTTTACCGCGATTTGCCGGACGCCATGGCCCGGCATCAGCCCAACAAGATACGCAATGCCCGCTCCACCGAGAGGCTCAATCGAAATCGTGACGGCAGCCTGCTCGATTTCATCGATGACTTCACGCAGCGCTTCCCGACCTACCTGGACGAGTACCACACGTTGCTGACGGACAACCGGATCTGGAAGCAGCGCACGGTCGGAATCGGAATTGTCACGCCAGAGCGGGCGCTGAATCTTGGATTCACCGGACCCATGTTGCGCGGTTCTGGGATCGCCTGGGATCTTCGCAAGAAGCAGCCCTACGATGCCTACGACCGACTGGACTTTGATATCCCGGTCGGAAAGACCGGTGATACCTATGACCGCTACCTGGTGCGCATGGAGGAGATGAAGCAGTCGAACCGCATCATCAAGCAATGCGTTGACTGGTTGCGTGTTAACCCTGGCCCTGTGATTACCGACAATCACAAAATCGCGCCGCCGGACCGCGAATCCATGAAATCCAACATGGAAGATCTGATCCACCATTTCAAGTTGTTCACCGAAGGCTTCCCCGTCCCCGAGGGGGAGGCTTATGCCGCCATTGAGCATCCCAAGGGCGAGTTTGGCATTTACATGGTGAGTGATGGCGCGAACAAGCCTTACCGCATGAAGATTCGACCGCCCGCGTTTGTGCATCTCGCTGCGCTGGGCGAAATGGGTCGAGGGCACATGATTGCAGATGCCGTGGCGATTATTGGCACGATGGATATTGTGTTTGGGGAAGTTGACCGATGATTTCCGAAGAATCCAGAGCGCGCTTCGAAAAGGAAGTTGCGAAATACCCGGCGGATCAGAGGCAGTCCGCCGTGATGGCCTGCCTGGCGATCGCCCAGCAGGAGCTTGGCCATGTCAGTGCCGAGTCGGAGCTTGAAATCGCGGCATTCCTCGGGATGGCGCCAATGGCGGTGCATGAAGTCACGACGTTTTACAACATGTACAACCAGCATCCCGTTGGCAAGTACAAGTTGAACGTCTGCACCAACCTGCCATGCCAGTTGCGCGATGGCGCGAGAGCCTTGCGTCATCTGGAGGCAAAGCTGGGGATCGGTATGGGTGAGTCCACACCAGATGGTCTTTTCACCCTGCAGCAGTGTGAATGTCTCGGTGCCTGTGCCGACTCGCCGGTGCTGCTGGTCAATGACCGGACAATGTGCAGTTTTATGACCAATGAAAAGCTTGACCAGTTGGTGGACGGTCTGCGGGCTGCGGAGGGCAAGGTATGAATGCCCAGCAACTGCTGGCCCGGTTCCAGGCCACGGGAGTCGAGACCTGCTTCCATGACCGGCATTTGAATCCGCAGATCCTCGGTGGGCTTGATGGAAGCAACTGGCGCTTGAAGGACTACGAAGCGCGTGGAGGGTATCAGGCATTGCGCAAGATACTTGGCCAGGACGGTGGCGAGGGAATGACGCCGGACCAGGTGATTGCCATGGTCAAGGAATCTGCTTTGCGCGGCCGTGGCGGTGCGGGCTTCCCGACGGGGCTGAAGTGGAGCTTCATGCCGCGCCAGTTCCCCGGACAGAAGTACCTGGTGTGCAATTCGGACGAAGGTGAGCCTGGCACCTGCAAGGATCGCGACATCATGCAGTTCAATCCGCATATCGTGATCGAGGGCATGATCATTGCCGCCTATGCCATGGGCATCACGGTGGGCTACAACTATATTCACGGCGAGATCTTCCAGACCTACGACCGGTTTGAGGCGGCACTGCTTGAAGCCCGGGCCGCGGGGCTGCTCGGTGAGCGCATTCTGGGCAGCAACCTGAATTTCCAGCTGCATGCCGCTCACGGGTTTGGTGCCTACATTTGTGGCGAGGAAACAGCCTTGCTGGAGTCGCTGGAGGGGAAAAAGGGTCAGCCGCGCTTCAAGCCGCCGTTTCCAGCCAGCTTTGGGCTTTACGGGAAGCCGACAACCGTCAACAACACCGAGACGTTTGCTGCTGTGCCCTGGATTATTCGCAATGGTGCCCAAGCCTATCTGCAGTGCGGAAAACCGAACAACGGCGGCACCAAGATCTACTCTGTCAGCGGCGACGTGGAGCGCCCTGGCAATTATGAGATTCCCATGGGGACGCCGTTTTCGGTTTTGCTCGAACTCGCCGGCGGCGTTCGCGCGGGGCGCCAGCTCAAGGCGGTCATCCCCGGCGGATCGTCGGCCCCGGTGCTGCCAGCGTCCCTCATGATGGAGTGCACGATGGACTATGACTCGATCGCGAAAGCCGGCTCCATGCTGGGTTCGGGCGCCGTGATCGTCATGGACGACAGCCGCTGCATGGTGAAGTCGCTGCAGCGCCTGTCCTACTTCTACATGCACGAATCCTGCGGCCAATGCACGCCGTGTCGCGAGGGCACGGGGTGGTTGTCGCGCGTGGTGGATCGCATTGAGACCGGCCAGGGGCGCCAGAGTGACATGGACCTGCTCGATAACGTGGCCGAAAACATCCAGGGCCGGACGATCTGTGCGCTGGGTGATGCTGCGGCGATGCCCGTGCGCGCGATGATCAAGCACTTCCGTCCTGAATTCGAATACCACGTCGCGCACAAGACCTGCATGGTCCCGCAGTACGTCTGATGCGCGTCTGAGCGAGCACAAAACATGATTGAAATCGAACTCGACGGCAAGAAGGTTGAAGTTGTTGAAGGCAGCATGGTGATGCATGCGGCTGAAAAGGCCGGCACCTATATTCCTCACTTCTGCTACCACAAGAAGTTGAGCATTGCTGCGAATTGCCGCATGTGCCTGGTGGATATTGAGAAAGCTCCGAAGCCCATGCCGGCCTGCGCCACACCCGTGACCCAGGGCATGGTCGTGCGCACGAAGAGCGAAAAGGCCATCAAGGCGCAACAGTCCGTCATGGAGTTCCTGTTGATCAACCATCCGCTCGACTGCCCGATTTGCGATCAGGGCGGGGAGTGCCAGTTGCAGGACCTTGCAGTCGGATACGGCGGTAGCACGTCGCGGTATGCCGAAGAGAAACGGGTGGTGTTCCACAAGGATGTTGGTCCATTGGTCTCGATGGAAGAGATGAGCCGTTGCATTCACTGCACGCGCTGTGTGCGTTTCGGGCAGGAGGTGGCGGGTGTCATGGAGCTCGGCATGTCGCATCGGGGCGAGCACGCCGAAATTGAGACCTTTGTCGGCCAGACGGTGGATTCGGAGTTGTCCGGAAACATGATCGACCTGTGCCCGGTCGGCGCCCTGACGAGCAAGCCATTCCGTTACAGCGCCCGCACCTGGGAACTGTCGCGGCGCAAGTCCATCAGTCCGCATGACTCCACCGGCGCGAATTTGATCGTTCAGGTCAAGGGTCAGCGTGTGATGCGCGTGGTGCCACTTGAAAACGAGGCCGTGAATGAATGCTGGATCGCGGATCGCGACCGGTTCTCCTACGAAGCCCTGAACTCGGATGAGCGACTGACCGCGCCGATGCTCAAGCAGGGCGGCGTATGGAAGACCGTGGACTGGCAGACGGCGCTGGAGTATGTGGCCAATGGCCTGAGGCAGGTTGGCACAGAGCACGGTGCCCACAGCATCGGGTTGCTGGCCAGCCCGCATTGCACGCTGGAAGAACTGCATCTTGCCGTGGCCTTGATGAAAGGGCTGGGCTCACCCAATATCGATTCAAGGTTGCGTCAGGCGGAATTCACGCCGGCCAAAGGCGTGCGCTTCCTGGGAACCTCGATCGCCTCCCTGTCGGAGTTGCAGCGCGTGTTTGTCATTGGCTCCAATCTGCGCAAGGACCATCCCCTGTTTGCCCAGAGAATTCGCCAGGCCGTGCGCAAGGGCTGTGTCGTGAGCTCCCTTGAGGATCGGGCCATGGATTGGGCCATGCCGGTGGCGAACACCCTGCGCGCGGATTCGTCAGTCTGGGTGCAGGCGCTGGCCGATGTCGCGGCCGCGATCGCGGCTGAGAAGGGCGTCGTGTCACCGGTTGCAGGCACCTTGAAGGATTCGGCCAAGGCCATTGCACGGTCCCTGCTTTCAGGCGAACGCAAGGCGGTCCTGCTTGGCAATGCGGCAGCGCATCATGCAAAGGCCTCCAGTTTGCTGGCCCTCGCAAACTGGATTGGCAGCCAGACTGGTGCGACGGTGGGTTACCTCACCGAGGCTGCCAACACCGTTGGCGCACAGTTGGCCGGTGTTGTTCCCGGCCCGAATGGGCTCAACGCGGGGCAGATGCTGGGCGGCGGTTTGAAGGCCATGGTCTTGCTTGGTTGCGAGCCCGAATTCGATAGTGCCGCCGGGGCTCAAGCCAGGACCGCTCTGGGCGCTGCCGACATGGTGGTCAGCCTGAGTCCCTTCAAGGCGAACATGGATTTCGCCGACGTGATGCTGCCCATCGCACCGTTCACTGAAACCTCCGGCAGCTTCGTCAATGCCGAGGCGCGGCTTCAGAGCTTCCATGCAGTTGTCCAGCCGCTGGCCGAGACACGTCCCGGATGGAAGGTTCTGCGGGTTTTGGCGAATTTGCTGAATCTGGCCGATTTTGGTTTCGATTCCTCTCAGGAAGTGCTGCGCGCAGTTCCAGGGGTCCAGGTGTTGCCGGCGGGGACGGTAGTTCTCGCTGACCGCCTGAGCAATGCGACGCAGGCCACGATCGATTTGTCCCCCGCGAACAGCAAGCCTGCAGTTGCGGGCATCTACCAGCTCGATGGAGTGGTCCGGCGGGCAGCGTCCCTGCAGATGACTTCTGACGCCAGGCACAGTGATGAACCGCAAGAGGTTGTCGCATGATCGACGAAATTTTCAATTTTGGACAGGGATTGCTTAGTGCCGGATGGTGGGCCAGCTTGGCTTGGCCTGTCATCTGGGCGCTGATCAAGGTCACTTTGGTCTTGATGCTGGTATTGGGTGCCGTCACCTACACCACGCTCTGGGAGCGCAAAGTTCTGGCATGGGTGCAAATCCGGTTGGGGCCGAACCGGGTCGGACCGTGGGGCCTGCTCCAGCCCATTGCGGACGCCCTGAAATTGATGACCAAGGAGATCGTCAGGCCGGCGGCGGCTGAGAAACTTCTGTTCTACGTGGGACCGGTCATGACGGTCATGCCAGCCCTTGCGGCATGGGCCGTGGTTCCGTTTGGCCCTGATCTCGCGCTGGCAAATCTGAACGCCGGCCTGCTTTTCCTGATGGCCATCACCTCAATGGAGGTGTATGGGGTGATTATTTCAGGCTGGTCGTCCAATTCCAAGTATGCGTTTCTCGGGGCCTTGCGCGCTTCAGCCCAGATGGTGAGCTACGAGATTGCCATGGGTTTCTGCTTTGTGGTGGTGATCATGGTTTCGGCAAGCCTGAACCTTTCTGACATCGTTGCGGGCCAGGGCCGGGGGCAGTTTGCTCAAATGGGCTTGAACTTCCTGTCGTGGAACTGGTTGCCGCTTCTGCCGATTTTCGTGGTTTATTTTGTCTCCAGTCTTGCTGAGACGAACCGTATTCCTTTCGATGTCGTCGAAGGGGAGGCGGAAATCGTGGCGGGCCATATGGTGGAGTATTCCGGCATGTCCTGGGCCATGTTCCAGATGGCTGAATATGCCAACATCTGGCTGGTTTCGCTGCTTGCGACCCTGATGTTCCTTGGCGGATGGCTGCCGCCGATCGAGAGCGCTGTGTTTACCTGGATTCCGGGCTGGATTTGGTTGGGGCTCAAGACATTTGCCATTGTCACGCTGTTTATCTGGGTGCGTTCAACCTTTCCGCGCTTTCGGTACGACCAGATCATGCGCCTGGGGTGGAAAGTTTTCATTCCTGTCACCCTTGTTTGGCTGGTGGTTGTGGGCGGCTGGATGCAGACTCCTTGGAACATCTGGAATTAATTCGAGCCGCTTATGACTAAATCATCAAAAAGCGCAGTCGTCTCGCTGAGCCCATCGGCCTTTTCCCTGAAGGATTTCCTTTCCAGCTTTCTGCTGAGGGAGCTTTTCAAGGGCATGGCCGTCACTGGAAAGTATGCTTTCCGCAGCAAGATCACGCTGGAGTATCCCGAGGAAAAAACGCCGCTGTCGCCGCGGTTTCGCGGCCTGCATGCCTTGCGCCGTTATGAAAATGGCGAAGAACGATGCATCGCCTGCAAGCTGTGCGAGGCGGTATGCCCTGCCATGGCCATCACCATCGAGTCTGAAGCGCGCGCCGATGGTTCCCGGCGCACCACCCGCTACGACATTGATCTGACAAAGTGCATTTTTTGCGGCTTCTGCGAGGAAAGTTGCCCCGTGGACTCCATCGTGGAAACCCATATCCTCGAGTATCACGGCGAAACCCGCGGTGACCTGTATTACACAAAAGACATGCTGCTCGCGGTCGGTGACCGTTTTGAGCCGCAGATCGCCGCAGCCAAGGCTGCCGACGCCAAATATCGATAGTGGTACGGCGAGCAGATCCGCTATCCAGTCAAACGAAAAAAGAAACGACTCATGGACGTCAAAACAGGTCTCTTCTATTTCTTTTCAGCCGTGCTGCTTTTTGCGGCATTCCGGGTGATCACGGCGAGAAATCCCGTGTATTCGGCGCTGTACCTGGTGCTGGCGTTTTTCCAGGCTGCGGCGATCTGGATCCTGCTCAGGGCAGAATTCCTCGCCATTGCACTGGTGCTGGTGTACGTCGGGGCCGTGATGGTGCTTTTCCTGTTCGTGGTGATGATGCTCGACATCAACGTGGACAGCCTTCGCCAAGGATTCTGGAAGCATTTTCCGCTGGCGGCCGGCGTAGGCGTGCTCATCGTGCTGGAAATGGCGGCGGTATTGATGGGGGGCTTCCGGATCTCGGAGGAACCCAAGGCCGTGGCCGTGCTGGGCCAGAGTGTTGAGCAGGTCTCCAATACACGGGAACTGGGCAAATTGGTGTACACCCAGTACATCTATCCGCTCGAAATCGCTGCGGTGATCCTCCTGGTGGCCATCATCGCCGCCATTGCCCTGACGCTTCGCCAGCGCAAGGACAGCAAGCATATTGATCCATCGGTCCAGGTCCGGGTGAGGTCGAAAGACCGGATGGAGGTGGTAAAGATGCCGGCGACGCAATCATTCGCCGCGCGGGATGCCGCCATGCCGGCTGAAGCCATTCCAGGAACGGAGAAACAGCCATGACCTTGACGCTGGGCCATTTCCTCTCTCTGGGCGCGATGCTTTTCGCCCTGTCGATCATCGGGATATTCCTGAATCGCAAGAACCTCATTGTCCTGTTGATGGCGATCGAACTGATGCTGCTCGCCGTCAACATGAATTTCGTGGCGTTCTCGCATTATCTGGGCGACATGCATGGCCAGGTCTTTGTGTTCTTCATCCTGACAGTGGCTGCCGCCGAGTCGGCCATTGGCCTCGCCATCCTGGTGCTGCTGTTCCGCAACAAGTCCAGCATCAACGTGGACGAACTCAACACGCTCAAGGGCTGAACGCCGGTTCAACAAGTTCAAAATGAGTCAAACTCTTTCCGCCTCGACCCTGCTGGCCGTGCCGCTGGCGCCCCTCGTCGGGTCCATCCTTGCTGGTGTTCTGGGGACATCGTTTGGCGGCAACCGCATCGGTCGCCGCCTGTCGCACACGTTCACGATCCTGGGCGTGCTGATTGCCTTCGTTCTGTCCGCGACGACGCTGAAGAGCGTTGCCCTGGACGGCGCGCGTTTCAACGAGACCCTGTACACCTGGATGGTCGTCGGCGGCTTGAAGATGGAAATCGGCTTTCTGGTCGACGGACTCACCGCCATGATGATGTGTGTGGTGACCTTCGTGTCGCTCATGGTGCATATCTACACCGTAGGCTACATGGAAGAAGACGACGGCTACAACCGCTTCTTCTCCTACATCTCCCTGTTCACCTTCTCCATGCTGATGCTTGTGATGAGCAACAACATGCTCCAGCTGTTCTTTGGCTGGGAGGCTGTAGGACTGGTTTCCTACCTGCTGATCGGTTTCTGGTTCAACAAGCCCACGGCCATTTTTGCCAACATGAAGGCGTTCCTGGTGAACCGGGTCGGTGACTTCGGTTTCATTCTGGGCATTGGCCTGATTGCGGCCTACGCCGGCACGCTGAACTACACCGAGACCTTTGCCAAGGCGGGCGAGCTGGGAAAACTGACTTTCCCGGGCACCGACTGGATGTTGATCACTGTCATCTGCATCTGCCTCTTCATCGGGGCCATGGGCAAGTCAGCTCAGTTTCCATTGCACGTCTGGCTTCCCGACTCGATGGAGGGTCCGACGCCCATCTCGGCCTTGATCCATGCGGCCACGATGGTTACGGCCGGTATCTTCATGGTGGCGCGCATGTCGCCGCTGTTTGAACTCAGTGATACGGCCTTGAACTTCATTCTGGTGATTGGCGCGATCACGGCTCTCTTCATGGGATTCCTGGGCATCATCCAGAACGATATCAAGCGCGTGGTGGCCTATTCGACCTTGTCCCAGCTTGGCTACATGACTGTGGCGCTGGGTGCGTCGGCGTATTCGGTGGCGATATTTCACCTGATGACCCACGCATTCTTCAAGGCCTTGTTGTTCCTTGGTGCCGGTTCAGTCATCATGGGGCTGCACCATAACCAGGATATCCGGTGGATGGGCGGCGTTCGGAAGTACATGCCGATCACTTGGATCACGTCCTTGCTGGGCTCGTTGGCACTGATCGGGACACCGCTGTTTTCCGGCTTCTACTCCAAGGACGAGATCATCCTGGCGATCCACGCGAGTTCATTGCCGGCCTCCGGTTTTGCCTACTTTGCGGTCTTGACGGGTGTTTTTGTAACGGCTTTCTATTCGTTCCGGATGTACTTCCTGGTGTTCCATGGCAAGGAACGTTATGGCCAGAATCCGGACGCGCACCATGACAGCCATGGCCATCACGGCCATCACGAAAGCCCCACCAAGCCACACGAATCCCCATGGGTGATCACGGTACCTTTGATACTGCTGGCCATTCCCTCGGTGGTGATCGGCTTCATCACCATCCAGCCGATGCTGTTCGGAGAGTTCTTCAAGGATTCGATCTACGTCAATGGCGAGATTCACAAGGCAATGGAAATGTTGCGCGCGGAGTTCCATGGGCCTGCCCAACTCGCCTTGCATGGACTGACGGCAGCACCTTTCTGGCTGGCATTGGCTGGCGTTGTTTCGGCCTTCTACCTTTACATGGTCAATCCGACCTTGCCCGCAGCCATTCAAAAGCGCATCCAGCCGGTTTACACCCTGCTGGAAAACAAGTACTACCTGGACTGGATCAACGAGAACATCCTGGCGCGTGGCGCGCGGGCCCTGGGAACCGGTCTGTGGAAGGGTGGCGATGAGGCAGTGATTGATGGATTGCTGGTCAATGGCTCATGGAAGGTCGTGGGCTGGGTGTCCGGCCTGGTCCGCTGGTTCCAGACGGGTTACCTCTACCACTATGCCTTTGCCATGATTTTGGGCGTGTTTGTGCTGATGACGTACTTCGTCTGGCTCAACAAGTAGGGAGAACAAGAAAAATGAGTTTGTTGAGCCTCGCTATCTGGACGCCGATTCTGTTTGGCGTCGTCTTGCTCGCGCTAGGACGCGATGAACAGGCCGGCGCCGTGCGCTGGCTTGCGTTGGTCGGTGCCGTTGTGAGTTTTCTGGTAACGCTACCGCTCTACGGCGGGTTCAAGCTCGATACGGCCGCGATGCAGTTCGTCGAGAAAAGCATCTGGATCGAGCGGTTCAATGTGAACTACCACCTCGGGGTGGACGGCATTTCGCTGTGGTTCGTCCTGTTGACCGCATTCATCACCGTCGTCGTTGTGATCGCGGGCTGGGAAGTCATTACGCGCCGGGTCAACCAGTACATGGGCGCCTTCCTGATTCTCAGCGGCCTGATGATCGGCGTTTTTTGCGCGCTTGATGGCATGCTGTTTTACGTTTTCTTTGAGGCAACCCTCATTCCGATGTACCTGATCATCGGCATTTGGGGCGGGCCAAACAAGATCTACGCGGCGTTCAAGTTTTTCCTCTACACCCTGCTGGGCTCGCTGCTGATGCTGGTGGCCCTGATCTTCCTGTACACCAAGTCTGGCGGCAGTTTCGATCTGGCAACGTGGCACAAGCTGCCGTTGTCGGGTACTGCACAGACGTTGCTTTTCTTCTCGTTCTTTGCGGCATTTGCCGTCAAGGTTCCGATGTGGCCGGTGCACACCTGGTTGCCAGATGTACACGTCGAGGCGCCGACCGGGGGCTCGGCCGTGCTGGCAGCCATCATGCTGAAGCTCGGCGCCTACGGTTTCCTGCGTTTTTCGATGCCGATTGCACCGGATGCCTCGCGCGAATGGGCCTGGCTCATCATCGCGTTGTCGCTGATCGCCGTGATTTATGTCGGGCTGGTGGCGATGGTTCAACGCGACATGAAGAAACTCGTCGCCTATTCCTCGGTCGCCCACATGGGATTCGTGACGCTGGGCTTCTTCATCTTCAGCGACATCGGTGTCTCCGGTGGCATCGTGCAGATGATTGCCCATGGTTTTGTATCAGCCGCCATGTTCCTGAGTATTGGCGTGCTCTACGACCGGGTCCATTCGCGCGAGATCGCAAGTTACGGTGGCGTGGTGAACACCATGCCCAAGTTCACAGCCTTTGCCCTGCTGTTTGCCATGGCCAACTGCGGCCTGCCCGGTACCGCCGGTTTTGTCGGCGAATGGATGGTCATTCTGGGCGCGGTCAAGTTCAATTTCTGGATTGGCTTCGGCGCGGCAACCGCCCTGATTTTCGGTGCCGCCTACACCCTTTGGATGTTCAAGCGGGTGTACCTCGGGCCGGTGGCCAATGATCACGTCAGGGCCTTGAAGGACATCAATGCCCGCGAGTTCCTCACGCTGGGCCTGCTGGCCGTGCCGGTGCTCTACATGGGGATCTATCCCAAGCCATTCACCGATGTGATGAATGTATCGGTGGCGGAACTGCTCAAGCACGTCGCGCTCTCGAAGCTCAATTGACGCAACTGAATCGAGAAACAGAAGATGATTGACAAAGCTAGTTGGATCGCGGTTTACCCGGAGATCGTGTTGCTGGTCATGGCGTGTGTGATCGCGATGACCGATCTGTTTGTGAAGAATCCACGCCGTACCTCGACCTACGTGCTGACGCTCCTGTCGCTCGGCGTTGTCGCCCTGCTGAATGGCCTGTATGCGCAGGGCGGGCAGACCATATACGCCTTCGGCAATATGGTCGTCAGCGATTCCATGGGCAATTGGCTCAAGTGCTTCGCGACCATCGCCGTGATGGTCACCTTGGTGTATGGCCGCCCCTATGCGGCTGACCGCGACATGCTGCGGGGCGGCGAACTGTTCACACTGGCCATGTTTTCGCTGCTTGGGATCTCGGTCATGATTTCCGGCAACAACTTCCTGGTGATCTACCTCGGGCTCGAACTGCTCACCCTGTCGAGCTACGCCCTGGTGGCGCTGCGAAGGGACAATGCCACCGCCACCGAGGCGGCAATGAAGTATTTTGTGCTGGGGGCCATGGCCTCGGGTTTCCTGCTATATGGTTTGTCCATGATGTACGGGGCCACCGGCTCACTCGATGTGAACGCGGTCTTCAAAGCCATTGCGTCGGGTCAGATCAAGCACCAGGTTCTGGTGTTCGGGCTGGTTTTTGTCGTCGCCGGACTCGCCTTCAAGCTGGGCGTCGTGCCGTTTCACATGTGGATCCCCGATGTTTACCAGGGCGCTCCCACTGCGGTGACCTTGCTGGTTGCGGGTGCACCCAAACTGGCCGCATTTGCCATCATCATCCGATTGCTGGTCGAGGGCTTTTTGCCCCTGGCCTTCGACTGGCAGCAGATGCTTGCGGTCCTGGCCATCGCATCGCTGTTGCTCGGTAACCTGGCGGCCATCGCCCAGACCAACCTGAAGCGCATGCTGGCCTATTCCACGATTTCGCAGATGGGTTTCGTGCTGCTGGGCCTGATGGCCGGAGTCGTCAATGGCAATACCCTGTCGGCGGCCAATGCCTACAGCTCGGCAATGTTCTACATGGTGACCTATGTACTGACGACCCTGGCGAGTTTCGGTGTCATCCTGTTGCTCGCTCGCGAGGGGTTCGAAAGCGAGGAAATCGCTGATTTTGCCGGATTGAACCAGCGCAGCCCCTTGTACGCCGGCGTCATGGCCGTGTGCATGTTCTCTTTGGCGGGCATTCCGCCGATGGTGGGTTTCTACGCCAAGTTGTCCGTGCTCCAGGCACTGATCTCATCGGGGCAGGGTGTTCACATTGCCTTGGCGGTATTTGCCGTGATGATGTCGCTGATCGGGGCCTTCTACTATCTGCGTGTCGTCAAGGTGATGTATTTTGACGAGCCCATTACCGCAACGACGGTTGCGGCGCCGTTGGATGTTCGGGCGGTGCTTTCCGTCAATGGTGCGCTGGTGCTGCTCCTTGGTGTGGTCCCGGGTGGCCTGATGTCACTTTGCGCGAACGCCATCGTTCAGATGCTGAAGACCTGATGGTCCTCGGACCGGGGCGCTTTGCGCGCGTTCGGGGCGTCCGTTCCTGACGTCCGAGTTTCCGGTTTCGTGATTCGACATCTTTTCAGGCGCCGGGGTTGATTGCCATGTTGAAGGACAAGGACGCACACCTCATCGAAATCCAGACCGGTCGCGAGGAGCTGTTCAAGGGCCGATTCCTTCACGCGTTCTGCGATGCCGTCCGCTTGCCGGATGGTCGCAGCAGCAGCCGGGAGTATCTGGTGCATCCTGGCGCGGTCATGGTGATCCCATTGCTCTACGACCTTGCAGGTAAACCCCGGCTCGTTCTCGAACGGCAGTACCGCTACCCCGTCGAACAGGTCATGATCGAATTCCCGGCCGGCAAACTGGAACCGGGCGAAGACCGCCTCGTCTGTGCGCGCCGCGAACTGAAGGAGGAGACCGGATATTCGGCCAGGGAGTGGGCGCGCGCGGGGGTGATCCATCCGGTGATTTCCTATTCCACCGAGTTCATCGAAATCTGGTTTGCGCGCAGCCTGACATTGGGTGAACGCCAACTGGACACGGGCGAGTTTCTCGACGTGATCACTGCGACACCGGATGAGTTGGCGCAATGGTGTCGCGACGGGCGGGTCACCGATGCGAAGACCGTTGCCGGGATGCTGTGGGTGCAAAATGTGCTTTCCGGCGCCTGGCCCCTCGATTGGATGGCGCCAGAGGCCACCGAAGCTGTATCGCCATGAAAGTTCTCGACCTTCAATGCGCACACCATCATGCTTTCGAGGGCTGGTTTGCGTCCGAGCATGACTTCCAGAGCCAGTTGGCGCGCGGGCTCGTGGCCTGCCCGATGTGTGACGACACGGCCGTTACCAAGTTGCTCAGCGCGCCGCGACTGAACCTCGGGGCGTCCGACACGGTGAAGTCACCGGTGGCCGAGCCGGTGGCTGCGGGCCCAAGCGCTCACGCCGAGTGGTTGAGGATGGTGCGCCACGTTATGGCCCACTCCGAAGATGTCGGCGAGCGTTTCGCCGAGGTGGCCCGCCAGATGCACTACGGCGAAACACAGGAACGAAACATCCGCGGCAAGGCGACGCCGGAGGAAACGGAGGCCCTGATCGAAGAGGGGGTCCCCGTGCTGCCGCTGTTGCTGCCCGACGCCCTCAAGGGGACGCTTCAGTAGATCGCGCTACGCGTCGGGGCAGCTCAGGTGGTGAACTGCAGTGCCGCAAGCCGGGCGTACACGCCATCGGCGGCGACCAACGCCTCGTGATTGCCCTGCTCGACAATGCGACCGTGTTCCAGCACCACGATGCGATCGGCCTTCTGTACCGTGGCCAGTCGGTGCGCGATGACCAGCGTGGTGCGCTGGCCGCTGTGCTTTTCCATGACGGCCTCGAGTGCCGCCTGAACCACGCGCTCGCTCTCGGCGTCCAGCGCGCTGGTGGCTTCGTCGAGCAGCAGCAACGGGGCGTTCTTGAGCATGGCCCGCGCAATCGCGATGCGCTGACGCTGTCCGCCAGACAATCGCACGCCGCGTTCACCCAGGAAGGTGCCGTAGCCTTCGGGCAGCGCGCTGATGAATTCGTGTGCGAAAGCGGCCGCGGCGGCGAGCTTGACTTCAGCATCGGTTGCGTCGGGGCGCCCATAGCGGATGTTCTCTAGCGCCGTGGTCGAGAAAATGACGGCGTCCTGGGGCACGATGGCGATTCGCTGGCGCAGGTCGTCCAGCGCCAGCGCCTGCACCGGATTGCCGTCAATCCGCAGCGCGCCCGACTGTGCGTCGTAATAGCGCAGCAGCAACTGGAACACGGTACTTTTCCCGGCGCCGCTGGTGCCGACCAGCGCGACTGTCTCGCCGGGCGCGATCCTCAGCGAGAACTCCGTCAATGCGGCCAGCCCCGGCCTGGACGGATAGTGAAATGTAATTTTTTCAAATTCAATAGCAGAACCTGACCGTTTTCCGCTGGGTTGAGCTGGATTTTTTGGTGAAACGATGCTTGAAGGGCTGTGCAGCAGCTCCATCAACCGCTCGGTTGCACCGGCCGCGCGCAGCAGGTCGCCGTAGACCTCGCCCAGCACGGCGAAGGCGCCTGCCAGGATGATCACGTAGACCACCGTCTGCCCCAGGTGTCCGGCCGACATGCGGCCCTCCATGACCGCCTGCGTGCCCTGGTAGAGGCCCCACAGCAATGCGGCGGAAGTGGCGATGATGATGAAGGCCACCAGCACCGCGCGTGCCCGGGTCCGTCGCACGGCGGTCTGGAAGGCTTGTCCCGTGGCATGGTCGAAACGCACGGCCTCCCGGCCTTCGGCGGTGTAGCTCTGCACCACTGGAATGGCGTTGAGCACCTCGGCAGCAATGGCGCTGGAGTCGGCCACCCGGTCCTGGCTGGCGCGCGAGAGCTTGCGCACCCGGCGGCCGAACCACAGACTCGGCAGTACCACGCCCACCAGCACGACGGCCACCTGCAGCATCACCCACGGATTGGTCCAGACCAGCATGGCCAGAGCGCCCACGCCCATCACGGCATTGCGCAGGCCCATGCTGAGCGACGAGCCCACCACCGTCTGCACCAGGGTGGTGTCGGTGGTCAGCCTTGAGAGCACCTCGCCGGTCTGTGTGGTCTCGAAGAACTCCGGGCTTTGCCGCAGGACATGGGCGTAGACCGCATTGCGCAGGTCGGCGGTGACACGCTCGCCCAGCCAGCTCACCATGTAGAACCGGCCTGCGGAAAAGATGCCCAACGCCACTGCCACTGAAAAAAGCGCAAAAAAATGCCCGCGCAAGGCCATCACCTGTGCGCTGCGGTCTGGCGTCGTCAGGCCAGGGGCGGCGCTGGCCACCAGACCGCCGTCGATCAGGCTGCGCAGTGCAAGCGGAAAGGCCAGCGTGGCGAACGCCGCCAGCACCAGGAACAGACCTGCCAGGGCGATGCGCCCGCGGTACGGCCGCAGAAAGGGGAGCAGGCCGGACAGCGACTTGACCGGCGGCTTGGCCAGGTCGGTGTTATCCGGCGCGGCGCGCACGATCCGGGTGCCGGGCGCGGCTGGAAAAGGTATGGACATGGCCGCCAGTGTAGAAGCTGGCGGCCCCGTCTGCCCGCCAAGCTACAGATTGCCCGCGAACAGCCTGCGGATCACCGCGTCCTTGAAGCTGTGCGCCTCGGCCAGGCCCAGGCGCTCCAGATAGGCCTGCGGCGCCTGTTTGCCTTCCCAGAAGCTCTTGAACGCCACGGCGAGCAACTCGCTCGGGTGCTGCGTGGCATGTTTGAGTTTCTTCAGCGCGCCGACGATCTTCAGCTCATCCACCGTCAGGTCGGTGCCGAACGGGAAGGGCGGCAGCAGTCCGGCCTCGGCCCACGGATGCAGCTTGGCTTCCAGCGCTTCAGGGAAATTGTTGCGGTATTGTTCTGGCACCTCGTAGCTGGCCGCCAGCTTGCCGTGCGCCTTGGCCTGCTTCACCAACTCGTCCTGGAAGCGCGAATCGGCCACGGCAATCAGCCGTTTCACGACTTCGCCGTCAGGCTGGCCGCGCACGTCCGCGACGCCGTATTCTGTGATGATGATGTCGCGCAGGTGGCGCGGGATCGTCACATGGCCATAGTTCCAGACAATGCTGCTCCTGAGGCCGTCCTTGTTGTCGTGCGTGGCGCGCAGCATCATCAGCAGGCGCGCATCTGGCAGGGCATGCGCCATGGCGACGAAGTTGTACTGGCCGCCCACGCCGCTCACCACCTGACCTGATTCCAGCGCATCGCTGGCCACCGAGCCCAGCAGCGTCGCGATCATCGTGGTGTTCATGAAGCGGGCCTTGCGACGTTGCGCACGCTTGAGGTCGCCCTGCCCGTAGAGCTGGTTGATGAAGTCGATGCGCGTCATGTCGATCTTGGCCAGTTCCTGCGGCGGCATGCTGCGCAAGCGCTCGTAGAAGTCGTTTGGCCCCAGGAAGAACCCGCCGGTCATGTAAATGCCGCCGATCAACCGGGCTCCCAGCATCTTCTCGCAGATCGCATCGAAGCTGGCCGGATCGAGCAGGTCGTTCGAGCAACGCACATCGTCCAGCACCAACTCCTTGCCGTCGAGCGTGACCCCGGCGCGCAGGATGCCAAAGCGCCGCAGGAAGTCGACATCGGCCTCGCTCATCGGCGTGCCAATGCGCCCGGCCTTCAGCAGGGCGCGCAGCATGTCAGGCGTGACGGTTTCAGCCGCAATGCGCCCGTCGTTGAGCATCTGCTGCAGCACGGTGTCGTTGTACACCTCGCGGCGGATGATGCCCGCCTCGATCAGCTTCAGGAAACCGTTGACGAACATCTCCGAGCAGCCATACAGGCCCTGATCAAAGCGGCCAAGTTCCCGCCCTTCAATGCCGTCGGGCGACACCGATTCCAGAATGGTGCGGTACTCCTGGCCATGCCGGTCGCGCACGATCAGCGCCTGCGCAATTGCGTCACCCAGCGAGCCAATGCCGATCTGCAGCGTGCCGCCGTCGGCCACCAGGCTCGACGCGTGCAGCCCGATGGCGTAGTCCGCCGCGCTGACTTTGTTGTTGGGCGGGCCAAACACCGTGTGCGTTCCAGCCGGGTCGGTGATGACCACGTCGTAGAAGTCGGGGTTCAGTTCGGCGCCGTTCGGCATGAAAGGCATCTTGCGGTTGATCACGGCGACTTTCAGCAAGGGCTGGCCGGCGGCACGCATGTTTTCCACCACTTCGCACACGATGTCGGGGTTGCTTGACATGCTCAGGCGCAGGGTGTCGCCTTCACCCTGGGCGCCAACTGCCTGCGCGATCACATTCATGCCCTGCACCGCCATGTCGCGCGCGACAAAGGTGTAGTTGGTCGAGATGTAGCCCTGCTGGGCCGCGTCGTTACCGATGTAGTCGCCCGTCTTCATGAAGAACTCGCGCACCTCGATGTTGGGCGGCAGGGTATGGGCCCGTGAATCCTTGGCGTACTCCAGGTCCGGGTAGTCGGCAAACACCCGCTCGACCAACGGATCGAGGAAGTGCTGCTCCAGCTCGCTTTTTCCGACGGGCTTGAGCAGCGACAGCGCCGTGATGATGCGCAGCTTGCGCGCGGGGTTGGCCTTGATGCGGTGATAGAGCGCGTTGACGAAGGTGTTGGGCTTGCCAACAGCCAGCGGAATGCCGAGGACGATGTCACCAGGAATGGTGTCCAGGACGTGATCGACGGCAGCTTCAATCGAATCAATGAGCAGGGGGGAGGTCATGGCATCTCCAGTCTTTATGGGTCTTGAACTACCGTTTTCACTGTAGGCCTGCGCCAAGGAACGGGTCTTGATCCAGCGCAATTTCGATGCGGGTTTCCGGGCCCGTCCGACCGCCGGAATGGGCTACAGGCGCAGAGGCTGCGCGTAGCCCGTCATCTCCAGATAGCCGCGCCCCGCTGGCCGGCCGTTGGAGTCGAAAAGGTCGCACAGGCCTTCCCAGTAAATGGCGCCGGTCGAGGCCCGGCTGTCGAGTTCCTGGTTGTCGAGCAGCGGCCGCACGGTGTAGAAATCGGCCGGCGTGCGCACGATCCATTCCACCGGATAGGTCGCCTGGCTCAGCGGGCTTTTCCACCATCGCTGCGGGCTGAACGTGACTTCTCCGCGGCTGAACGCGTAGACATCGCCTGCAGGCGCCCGTAACGAGCCACCATCCCAGACCGTCTGCCCGGCCTTGTCGCGCAGGCGGAAGGCGGTCAGCGCGCTGCCGTCGAACAGGTTCATGCCGATCCAGTCCCAGCCCACGGCCTCGGGGTGCAACAGGGCCTCGCTCCACTCATGGTCCAGCCAGGCCAGGCCCGCGACGTCGAACCTCTGGCCCTTGAGCGTGAGACGGCCTTGCGTGGCGAGTTGCGGCAGGCTGTAGTAGTAGCTGGCCTGCGCCGGCTCTGGCCCTTTGCGCGACAGGCCCTGGTCGCCCTGCAGCAGCAGCGGCTGGGTCGGCTCGAAGCGCAGGTCCAGGGCAAAGTTGCCACCGTTGACCCGGGCTTGCCACGCGTTGTCAGCCGGCGAGCGCGCCAGCGACCAGTCGCGCAGTTTCAGCGCGCCATCGCTCAGGCTGGCCTCTGCCACGCCAAAGCCCTGGCGCGCAATGCGCTGGTCGTGCCAGAGCTTGCGGCCCTGCACGTCGGTCACCGCCGCATGGGCAAAGATCAACTGTTTTGCGGCAAAGGCCGAACCCATGCCCTGCGTGGCGTCCACGCGGGAGCGGAAGAAAGTGACCTGAAAGCCGAATTCCCGCGCGCCCGCACCGGCGCCCGAGCGTGCGTGGCCGGTGACATACCACCATTCCGTGCGCAATTCCGGGTGTGCGCCATGATCGCGCGGGAAGACGAGGGTGCGGCGCGGCAGGGCCGACACGGTTGGCTGCGCTGCCGCGGCGCCAGAGGCTCCCAGGCTGAGACCCAAGGCACCCGTGACCAGCAGCGAACGCCTGCGCATCACCAATCCTCCTTTACCGCCAGCACCGCATCCCGTCCCGCTGCCGCCCGCCCGGCCAGCCAGGCGGTGACCGTGCCGGCCGCCACCACGGCGGCGCACAGCGCCAGCAGGCGCCACCAGGGCGCGGCCAGGTCCATGGTCCAGTGGAAGCTCTGCGGGTTGACGACCTTGACCAGCACCACGGACACGGCCAGCCCCAGGAACAGCCCGGCCAGCGCGCCCATGGCGGTCCAGGCGGCGCCTTCGCCGGCCACCACGGCCAGAATCTGCCGCCGGGTCAGGCCAAGGTGCGCCAGCAGGCCGAATTCCTTGCGCCGCGCCAGCACCTGCGCGCTGAAGCTGGCCGCCACGCCGAACAGGCCGATGGCGATGGCCACGGCCTGAAGCCAGTAGGTGACGGCGAAGCTGCGGTCAAAGATGCGCAGCGAGGTAGCGCGGATCTGGCTGGCCGAGGCGAATTCGAGCAGCGTGTCCAGGCCGACCGTGCCCTGCGCGCTGTTGCCCGCGTCCGGCGGCGGCAACGCAGCGCGGCGCACGGCGGCCTGCACCTGGGCCGGGTCTGCGCCCTCCGCCAGCCACAGGGCCAGGTCGTTCACGCGCCGGTCGCCGGTCAGGCGCTCGTAGTCGCGCCGGTCGATGATGATAGCGCCGGATTGGCGGGCGTAGTCGCGCCACACACCCGCTACGAAAAACGTAGCTGATGAAGACCGTGCGACGCTGGGATTGGCCCCAAAAGAGACTGAAAGTGGTGAAAACACGCTGCCAGGGCGGGCGGCATACAGGTCCACCATGGCTTCGCTGACCCAGATGCCGATCCGGCCCTCGGGCACGGGCAGCGCCTCGCCCACCAGCGCTGTGCCGCGCGCCGGGTCGTCCAGGGGGCGGCTGATCAGCAGCACGGCGGGGCGCGCCGGGTCCAGCTGCAGGGGCACGAAGCGCTGCGTGCCGACTCGCTTCACACCCGGCAATTGCGCGATGGCCTGCACCAGTTCTGGCGGGAAATACACGGTGTCGGCGGCGCCGGTGGCCAGGGCGGTGCGAACATACAGGTCGGCCGGCAGCACCACGTCGAGCCACTGGGTCACCGAGTCGCGAAAGCTCGCCACCATCACCGTCAGCGCCACGGCCAGGCTCAGCGAGGCCACCACACCGCTCACGGCCACCGCCGCGCTCTCGCGCACCCGGCGCGCGCGCTCCACCGCCAGCATCGGCAGCAGGCGTTGCGCCATCCGCGGCGCCAGCCGGTCGTACCCCAGCGCGATCAGCCAGGGCAAGGCGGTGATGCCGCCGACCAGTAGCAGGCCGACCGATACATAGGCGGCCAGCGGAATACCGAAGACCGGCGGGGTCTGTGCCAGCAGCACCCCGGCGGCGATCAGCAGCAGCGGCACGGCGCGGTGCTGTCCGGTGTGCAGCGCAGCGCCCAGGCCCTTGAGCGTCTGCGCCGGCGGCAGGCTTTGCGCGGCACGCGCGGGCCACCAGCCGCCCACGCCGGCCGCCGCGACGCCCAGCAGGCCGTAGACGAGCGCAGCCGTGCCATCCCACTGCAGGGGTGGGGCCACGCCGGCAAAGAAGCCGCCTCCCAGGTCTCCGCCGAGCAGGCGCAGCGCCAGCGCCGCCAGCGCGCTGCCCAGGGCAATGCCGGCCGCGCTGCCCGCCACGCCCAGCAGCAGCGATTCGACCAGCACCAGCCGCAGCCGCTCGCGCGGGGTGAGGCCGAGCACGCCGAGCAAGGCGAACTGTTGTGCCCGGCGCGCCACGCTGAGCGACAGCACGGAAAACACCAGGAACGCCCCGGTGAACAGCGCCACCAGCGCCAGCACCGTCAGGTTGACCCGGTACGCGCGCGACAGGTTGCTGACCCGCTCAGCCGCGTCGCCCGGCTCGCCGGCCGTCACCCCCGGGGGCAATTGCAGCGAGGCGATGAACGCAGCCTGCTCCGTGCCGGGCAACAGGCGCAGGTCGATGCGGCTGAGCTGCCCGGCGGCGCCAAACAGGTCTTGCGCCGCGCCGATGTCCATCACCGCCAGCGGCGCGCCGCCCGCGTTCACGGTACCGGCGACGGTTACCGCACGCAGCGTCAACGCGCTTTGCAGCCGCAGGGGGGCGCCGGGTGCGCCGGCGGCTGGCCCGCCGGGCATCAGCGCGTTGACCGCCGCCGGGTTCAGGAACACGGTGGCCGGCGACAGCACGGCCAGCCGGTCGGCCATCGCGCCAGGCACGGGCATCAGTGCCGGCGCAATCGACGCCACCACCAGCGGGTCCACCCCCACCACGCGCAAGGGCAGGCGTTTGCCGCTCGCATCCAGCGCGGTGCTGCCCAGCTCCAGCACCGGGCTGGCCAGCGCCACCTGTGGATGGTTCGCCGCGCGCCGGAACAGCGCCTCGTCCAGGCGCCCCTGCACGCTGCGCAGCTCCAGGTCGGGCTGGCCGTTGACCGAGCGCACCGCGCTGGAAAACTCGCCCAGCGCCGAGGCGTTGATCAGGTGCACCGAGAACGCCAGCGCCACGCCCAGCATCACCGCCACCACGGCCGCGGCATTGCGCCAGCGGTGGTGGCGCAGTTCCTGCCATGAGAAGGTTCGGAGTAGCGCAAGCATGTGAGGGGATTGTGCCGGGAGCGTCTGGCACGCTGGAGGGCTGGCGTTTTTGACCTGCCACAAACGATGTGGAAACAGGTCTTGATATTGGCGCAGGGAGCTCCTATTTTCTGTCTGGAGGGTTATTCACGGGCTTGTGTGAATGGCCCGGTTTTCAACTTTTCAAAGGAGCAGATCATGAACGCATTGATGACCCGCGGTGGATTGTTTGACGACTTCTTCAAGGACATCGCCCCCGGCTTCTATGTCCGGCCCCTTCACGGTGACCCGCTGCCGTCGCCGGCGCAGATCAAGGTCGATGTGAAAGAGACGGACAAGGCCTACACCGTGCAGGCCGAGGTGCCCGGCGTGAGCAAGGAAGAGATTCACGTGTCGGTCGAAGGCAACGTGGTGACCCTGCGCGCCGAGGTCAAGCAGGAAGACAGCCAGGGCTCGGACGAGAAAGTTCTGCGCAGCGAACGCTACTTCGGCGCGGTGTCGCGCAGCTTCCAGTTGCCGATGGACATCGACCAGACGCAGGCGAAGGCGAAATACGACAACGGCGTGCTGACGCTGACCCTGCCCAAGAAGCTGGCCAATGGCTCGCAGCGGCTGACGATCGAATAAGTCCCGTTCTTCGGCAATCGGGGCGGCTGGCCGTGAGGCTGGCCGCCCTTGTTCAGGCCCGGATGCCGTCGGCCGTCAGGTGCAGCACCCGGTCGGCGCGCGCCGCAGCCGCCTCGGAGTGCGTGACCAGCACCACCGAGGTGCCGTGCGCGCGGACTTGGCTCACCAGCACGTCCATGACCCTGGCGGCGGTGGTCGGGTCCAGGTTGCCGGTGGGCTCGTCGGCCAGCAACAGGGTGGGACGGTGGATCAGCGAGCGGGCAATGGCCACGCGCTGGAGCTGGCCGCCGCTGAGTTGCTGCGGCAGCCGCGCGCCCAAGCCGCCCAGGCCCACCGCATCGAGCATCGCCGCTACGCGGGCGTCGTCGTGCAGGTTGAGCAGCATCAGCGGAAGCGCCACGTTCTGTGCCACGTCCAGGTGCGGCAGCACGTGAAAGGCCTGAAACACGAAGCCGACATGCTGGCGCCGCCATAGCGCGCGCGCGTCGTCACCCAGGCCGCCCAGGTCCACGCCGTCCAGCGCCACCGTGCCTTCGCTCCAGTCGTCCAGCCCCGCCATGCAGTTGAGCAAGGTGGATTTGCCGACGCCTGACTCGCCGACGATGGCGACGAACTCGCCCGGCGCGACCTCCAGCGACACGTTGGCGAACACGGCCGTTTCCCCGTAGCGCTTGGTCAGGCCGGTGACGATGAGACTCACCGGGCAGCCTCCGTGCTGCGCACTGCGGTGCCATTCGCCTTGGGAGCGGCCCGGCGGCTCATGGCTTGCCGCTCCGGGCCAGTTGCTGCTCAACCTGCCAGAGCACCTGCGCCACCGCGTCCGGACTGTCGCAGGCAACGACCTGGCGCGCCGGCATGGAGCGCAGCCAGGTGAGCTGCCGCTTGGCGAGCTGGCGCGTGGCGTTGATGCCAAGCTCGCGCAGGCGGGCCATCGGGAAGGGAGCCTCCCCGGTGCGCGACCTGTGCACGTCGAGCAGCTCCCAGGCCTGGCGGTAGCCCACGCAGCGCATCGAAGGCAAATCCGGGTTCAGGTCGCCGCGCGCGCGCAAGCGCAATACCTCGTCCAGGAAGCCGGCCGCCAGCATGGCGTCGAAACGCCGGGCGATGCGCTCGTGCAGCCAGGCCCGGTCGACGGGTTCCAGGGAAATCAGCGACATTCCCATCGTCAATCGCTCATTGTCTGCTATGGTTTTAGAGGTATGGAAGGATGAAAGCGGTCGCCCGGAGCTGCGTTGCACTTCCAGCGCACGCTGGATGCGCTGCGAATCGTTGGGCGGCAGGCGGGCGGCCGTGACCGGGTCCACCCGGGCCAGTTCGGCGTGCATCGCCGGCCAGCCTTTCTGCTGCGCCTCGGCGTCCAGCGCCGCGCGGATCACCGGGTCGGCGGGCGGCATGTCGTCCAGCCCGTGGATCAGCGCCTTGAAATACAGCATGGTGCCGCCCACCAGCAGTGCAAGCCGGCCACGGGCGTGGATCCCGGCGATCAGGCGCATCGCATCCCGCACGAATTCCGCCGCGCTGTACGCCTGCAAGGGGTCGCGGATGTCGATCAGGTGGTGCGGCACAGCGGCGAGCTCCGCGGCAGAGGGCTTGGCCGTGCCGATGTCCATGCCCCGGTACACCAGCGCCGAATCGACGCTGATGA
This sequence comes from Hydrogenophaga sp., assembly GCA_011391595.1. GTDB lineage: Bacteria > Pseudomonadota > Gammaproteobacteria > Burkholderiales > Burkholderiaceae_C > JAABQG01. Next base: position 13,691 of record JAABQG010000005.1, on the reverse strand, counting down.
TCTCGGCGTCGTGTTCCTGCGCAATCGCCAGGGCGGCCGCCGTCTTGCCGGCGGCGGTCGGGCCGGCCAGGCAGATCACAGCACCGTTTGCGACGCTGCTCATCTCAATGCGGGGGCGTCTGCCCGTGTCTTTGAACCAGTGTCCAGGCCGACAGCGCAATCAGGGCGCTCCAGAACCACAGGCCATAGACCATCGGGAACACCGTGCCGTCCATGTGCGTGCCCAGCCAGCCGCCCATGAAAAAGGCCGCCAGCATCATCAGGAAGCCGTTGAGCGCCGAGGCGGTGCCGGCCGCCTGCGGAAACGGGCCGATGGCGCCACTCTGCCCGCACGGCTGGTGCACGCCGTGGCCCAGCATGAACAGGTAAAACGGCACCATGATCGCCCAGGGCCCGTACCAGGGGCTGTTCGAGCCCAGCAAGGCCAGCACCGCCATCAGCGTCCCGCCTGTCAGCGTCAGCACCGCTGCCAGCGCCACCGTGCGTCGCACGCCAAACTTCACCAGCAGGCGCCGGCACATGAAGGTGCCGGCGATGTAGGACAACGACATCGAGAACATCAGCAGGCCGTAGTGCGTCTTGGTCAGGCCCAGCACCTTGATGAACACGAACGATGAGGTTGCCAGGAACGTGAAAAGCCCGCCATACGAGGCGGCGGACAACGCCGAAAAGGCAAGAAACGTCGGGTGGCGCAGGATCTGAAGCCAGGTCCGCGCCAGGGTGAGCGGGTGCAGCACGCGGCGGTTGGACGGCGGCACGGTCTCCTCGAAGCGCAGGGCGATCATGGCCAGCGCAGCAGCGCCAAAGACGGCGACCGCCAGCAAGGTGGCGCGCCAGCTGAACAGGTCCGACAGCAGCCCCCCCAGCGGTGCGCTGATGCAGGCGATCACGCCCAGGCCCGTGAGCCCTTTGGACATGGCACGGGCACCTTCAAGGGGCAGGTACAGGTCGCGCACCACGGCACGCGCGCACATCACCCCCGCGCCCATGGCTGCGCCCTGGACGGTTCGCCAGATGATCAGCAGTTCCATTGACGGCGCGAACGCACTGCCAATCGAAGCCGCAACAAACGCCGCCATGCCCCACAACAAAACCGGCCGGCGACCAAAGCGGTCCGACAACGGCCCCCAGACCAGTTGCGACACGCCGAACGAGAGCAGCAGCGCCGTCAGCGTGAGTTGCGCCTGCGACATCGATGCGCCAAACCCCTCGGTCAGCGCGGGCAGGGCGGGCAGGTACAGGTCGGTGGTGATCGGCTGCAGCCCCAGCAGCAGGGACAGCAGCAGCACGATCAGCGCGGGGGACATGGCGGAGGCGCTGGCAGCCGTCGTGGCGGGGGACGTGGGAGACATCGGTCTGAGCGTACCAGATCACCGCGGGTTTCCCCGATGGTTGCTGCCGCCTGCGATGTTGTGCGCTGTTACTTCGGGCTGACCACCGCCAGCGGCGAAAACCGGTCGCCGAACAGCTGGGCCAGGGCCAGGCGGTATTGGGGCTGGCCGACGGCGTTGGTGTTGTGGTGCGAGCCCCCCTCGACCTCGACGAACAGCTTGGGGTTGGCCGCGGCTTCAAACAGCCGACGACCCAGCTCAGGCGGAATCAGCTGGTCTTGCGCGCCATGTACCACCAGCAGCGGCGATCCGATGCCGGCCACCCGGGAGACCGATTCGAATCGTTGTGTGATCAGCGCGCCAACGGGCAGCCAGCCCCATTTGAAGGTGTCAAAGAGGTCCGGGATCGAGGTGAACGTGCCCTCGACCAGGGTGCCTTGTTCGTCGTCCACGCGGCTGGCCAGGTCAATCGCGATGGCACCGCCGAGCGAATGGCCGAAGATGTAGCGCGGGTGGTCCGCGTAGCGGGCGGCCAGCCAGTCCCAGGCAGCGCGGGCGTCTTCCAGCGCCAGTTGCTCGGAGGGCAACTCCGCCGTGCTCTTGCCAAATCCCCGGTAATCAATGGCCAGCACCGAAAATCCAAGTTCCTGCATGCGCCGGATGCGTGTGGCCGAGCCCGTGACGTTCCAGCGCGCGCCGTGCAGATAGAGCAACACCGGGGCCCCGGCCGCCGGGGGTGCATCGCTGGCCAGCCACAAGCCATGCAGTCGCACCGGCTGCCCGTTGGTCTTTGATGCAAAGTCGATCCAGACGTCGTCCATGCCCCGTGCCGCCGCTTCACCGCCGGACCAGCTGCGGTCACTGGGTTGGAAGATCCACTCCCGCTGCTTCTCGTCGAGGGAGGCGCAACCAGCGGCCACTGCGAGGGCGAGTGCCGTGAAAATCATCAGGAGGTGGCGTTTCATGGGGGACAGAGTCAGTCGGGTTGTCAATAGTTCAGCCTTTGGAATCTTGATTCGCATCCATCGCTGCGGCGCCCATTGGCCACAAGCGTCGCCCGGCGTGCATTCCTGATTCTGTCAGAGCGCCGGATTCTGGCCGGGTTCTGAAGAGAAAGGCCAGTTCTGGTCGGCAGACCTGAAGGACTTGAAGGCAGGCGCAAAATCGGATTATTCGGTGCCTTTGCAGCGAGAATAGAAGGCCATGACCTCTGACACCCTGGGAACCCCACCCGCCACCCGCCACCAGTCGCTCGGCGAAGAAATTGCCAACAGCATCAGCCACGGCGTGGGCTTGCTGGCGGCCATCGTGGCCACGCCGTTCCTGATTGCCTCGGCGGTGCAGCATGGCGATGTGGCTTTCATCGTTGGCGCCAGCGTTTTTGCGCTGTCGGTGTTGCTGCTCTATGGCGCTTCCATGGTCTACCACGCGCTGCCGCGCAACCGCGCCAAGCAGGTCGCCCAACTGCTCGACCATGGCGCGATCTTTTTGCTGATCGCCGGCACCTACACGCCGTTCACGCTGGGCGTTCTGCGCGGCGCGTGGGGCTGGACGCTGTTTGGCCTGGTCTGGGGGCTGGCCGTGATCGGCGTGACGCTCAAGGTGATGAACCGCATCAAACATCCGCACCTGTCCACGGGCTTGTACCTGCTGATGGGCTGGCTGGTGGTGATCGCCATCAAGCCGCTGATGGACAGCATGCCCGATGCCGGCCTGGCCTGGCTGGTGACGGGCGGCCTGGCCTACACGGCGGGCGTGGTGTTCTTTGCCGCCGATTCCCGCTGGCGCTACGGGCACTTTGTCTGGCATCTGTTCGTGATGGCGGGCACGGCCTGCCATTTCGTCGCCGTGTACGCCTACGCGGCCTGAATTCCCCGGGGTTCCTGTGCGGCGGGCTGCGGTTCAGCGCCCGCGCAGGAACAAACCGTCCAGCTCGCGCATCGTCAGCTGTCGCCAGGTCGGGCGGCCGTGGTTGCACTGGTCGGAGCGTTCGGTGGCCTCCATCTGGCGCAGCAGGGCGTTCATCTCGTCCAGGGTGAGGCGGCGGTTGGCGCGCACCGCGCCGTGGCAGGCCATGGTGCCGAGCAGCTCGTTCCGGGCGCGCTGGACGACGGTGCTGGCGTCATGCAACGCCAGTTCGGCCAGCACGCCGCGCGCCAGTCCCACCGCGTCGCCCTGCGCCAGCGTGGTGGGCACGGCGCGCACGGCCAAGGTTTTCGGGGAAAAAGCGGTGATCTCCATCCCCAGCATCTGCAGCGTTTCGGCGCTGGCTTCGGCGGTGGCCACTTCCTGGGGCGTCGCGGGGAAGGTCGCAGGGATCAGCAGCGGCTGGCTGCTGAGCTGCGCCGCGTCCATCTGCTGTTTCAGCCGCTCGTACAGGATGCGCTCGTGCGCCGCGTGCATGTCGACCACGATCAGACCCTGGGCGTTTTCCGCGAGGATATAGACGCCGTGGAGCTGGGCGATGGCGCGGCCGAGCGGCCAGACGGCGGTCTGCGGCAATGCGACAGCGGTCTCGGAAGCGCCAGCCGTGAAAGACGCAAGCAATTCCGGGACCGTGGCAGACGACGTCCTTGCGGGTTCCCCCGCCGGTGCGTCTGGATGCACCGGCCACATCGCCTCGAAGTCGGAAACCCGGGCGTCCGCACGCGGTCCGAAATTCATAGCGGGTTGTGACCATTTGACGCTGGGTTGATGCCAATTTTGTTCAATAAATGGGTTGGAAGCGCCTTCATGGGCCCTCTGGCCCGCAGTTGCACCCTGCGCCACCTCGTTGCCGCCCGTCTGGGCTGCAAGCGCCTGCGCCCGCGGCACGGCCAGCGCGTTTTCCACGGCGTGGCGCACGGCCTGGTGGATCTCGCGGCTGTCCCTGAAGCGCACCTCGATCTTGGTCGGGTGTACGTTCACGTCCAGGCGCGTCGGGTCCATCTCGACGTACAGCGCATACACCGGCTGGCGCTGGCCGTGCAGCACGTCCTCGTAGGCGCTGCGCGCGGCATGGGTCAGCACCTTGTCGCGCACGAAGCGCCCGTTGACGTAGGCAAACTGCTGGTCGGCGCGGGCACGGGCCACGTCAGGCAGGCCGGCGCGACCCGTCACACGGACCGTGCCCACGCTGTAATTCACGGCAATCGACTGCGCCAGAAAGTCTTCGCCCAGTACGTCGCTCAGGCGCTGCTCCAGGGTGGTGGCGCGCCATTGTTCGACGAGCTTGCCCTCGTGCCAGACCGCAAAACCCACGTCAGGGCGCGCCAATGCGTGGCGGCGCACCGCTTCGACGCAGTGGGCCAGCTCGGTGGCATCGGTCTTGAGGAACTTGCGCCGGGCCGGGGTGGAATAGAACAGTTCTTTCACCTCCACCGTGGTGCCGGTGCCGCGCGCGGCCGGGCGCAACTCACCGGTGCGTCCGTCCAGCAGGTGAGCGCTGGCGTCGCCGGCCCTGCGCGAGAGCAGGGCGAGCTCCGACACCGAATTGATGGCGGCCAGCGCCTCGCCGCGAAATCCCATGGTGCCGACGGACTCCAGGTCGAGCAGGCTGGCGATCTTGCTGGTGGCATGGCGCCGGAGGGCCACCGACAGCTCCTCGCGCGCAATGCCAGCGCCGTCGTCTTCCACGGCGATCAGTCGCACGCCGCCTGCAGCCAGGCGCAGCGTGATCTGGGTGGCGCCCGCGTCCAGTGCGTTGTCCAGGAGTTCGCGCACCACCGATGCGGGGCGCTCGACCACCTCGCCGGCGGCAATCTGGCTGATGAGCTCGTCGGGGAGTTCGCGGATCGGGCGGCGCTCGGCGGGGGAGAAGGCTGGGTTCACAGGGGAATTTTAGGGTGCAGGGATAATCCCCCCCATGGAACTTGTGACTTTTCTGATCGACTTCATCCTGCATGTGGACCAACACCTCGAGGTTTTTGTCACGAATTACGGGCTGTGGGTCTATGCGTTGCTGTTCCTGATCATCTTCGTCGAGACGGGTCTGGTGGTCATGCCCTTCCTGCCGGGGGACTCGCTGCTGTTCGTGGTGGGGGCGCTCTGTGGGGCGGGCCTCATGGACATTCGCCTGGCGATGGGGCTGCTGCTGGTGGCCGCCATCCTGGGAGACCAAGTCAACTACAGCATCGGGCGTTTCTTCGGGCCCAAGGTGTTCCAGTGGGAGAACTCGCGATTTTTCAACCGGCACGCCTTCGACCAGGCGCACCAGTTTTACGAAACCTACGGCGGCATCACGATCATCCTGGCGCGCTTCATGCCTTTCATCCGGACCTTCGCTCCCTTCGTGGCCGGGGTGGCCGAGATGACGCGAAGCAAGTTCACGGCCTACAACGTCATTGGCGCGCTGATCTGGGTGGTAGGGCTGACGGGCGCAGGTTACTGGTTCGGGAATCTGCCCTGGGTGCAGGCCAACTTCAGCAAGATCATCTGGGCCATGATCCTGATCCCCGGCCTGTTTGTCCTGTTCGGTGCCTGGAAAGCGCGACGCAAGACCGCGAAGGCATGAGCGACCACTACGCCGCCCTCGGGCTTGCCAGCGACGCGACGCTGGCCGACATCAAGAAGGCCTTCCGGCAAAAGGCCTCCAGCTACCACCCGGACCGCAACACTTCCGCCGAGGCGCCGGCACGTTTCCGGGCGGCGCAGGCCGCCTTCGAAGTGCTCTCGGACGAAGCGCGACGCCAGGCCTACGATGACAACCGCCGTCGCAACCTGCTCGACAGTCCGATCGACACCGCCCGAGAAATCTGGCAAAGCTATTTCAACACCGTCCTTCAAGACAACAAAGCATGAACATCACCCCCTTTTTCCGCGATCTGCGCTCGGCGTACCAGGCTGAATTGGACGATCTGGCGTTTGACTCCGAGGGGCGGGACGTGCTGCGCCAGCGGCTGGGCGAGAAACGCCGCGAGATCGGCTTCCTGGTGCAGATGATGGAACTCAGCCCCGAAATGGTGGCGGTGATCTTCCACCAGGGTTTCCGCTTCGCGCAGCCCGCGGTGATGGAGCATTTGCTGACCCTGGAGTCGCATGAGTTTCCGCAATGGGACACCCTGGCCGACGGGGTGCATCTGCAGCCCTGGGCGCGGGACTTGTCCGACGTGGTGTTGCGCCAGCCGATGGGCGAGTGGTTCCTGACGGTGGCCGCCGCGCTGGAGTACATGCACACCCGGCCGGGCAGCGCGCCGGCCGCGCAGGATGAAGACGAAAAGGACGGCGACGAGCGCGAAGGGCCGTCCAGCGAATTCCCCGACGATGAGGCCGAGGACGCCCGGATCCGCGAGGAGGCCGGTGCCGACTGGCTGGCCGAGCAGGGCTTCGACCGCAAAGACTGACCGGAAGACTCAATGAACCAGATTGCCCTGATTGCAAAGACCCGGAGCCTGATCGCCTCGGGCGATATCTCCGGCGCCGAGGCCGCCCTGGCGGAACTGGCCGACACCGAAGGCGATGGCGCCCTGATGGTGGTGCTGGAGCAGCTGCAGCCCAAGGACATCCTGGCCGTGATCCGTGAGTACGACAACTCGAAGGACTCGGTCATCAACCTGCTGGTCACCCCCGCGCAGTTCGCCCGCGCGGTGGTCATCGAAAAGCAGTACAAGGACCTGACGCGCACCCATCTGCGCGGCATGATGAACGCGGTGATCTTCCGCGAGGCCGCCGATCCGCTCGAATTCCTGACCGCCATCGGTGACCTCGAAGGTGGCAGTGAGGCGCTGGCCGACTATTTCACCGAAAAGTGGAGCCGCATCGAGGCTTTTGCGCGCACCGGCCTGTTCGACGCCGTCGAAGACGACGGCGAAATCGTCTCCGAGGCGGCCTTGCGGGGCAATGCCTATGCCCGGCCGCGCGTCGAACGGGACGAAGTGGCCGATCAGGACTGGATGGAGCTGGCCTGGCTGTTGCGCTACGAACTCCCTGACCTGTTCATTGAAATGCTGATCGTGCTGCGCGCCAAGGCCAGGGCGCACGACCTGGGCCTCGACGAGGAAGAAGCCGAAGAAGACGACGGAAAATTTGAAACCAGTGAGACCGACCGTGGCAAGGTCACGCCGGCAGCCCGTGATTCCGACGAGGAATCGGCGATCTGAATGCCCGAGCGCAAACCTTCTCCGTCATCGTCCGCCGTTGCGCTGCATGACGCACGCCCGTTTTTTGAAAAGGCGCTGCAGTACGGGGTGTCGCACGGCCTGATTGACGCCTCCAAGCTGGACGCCATCTGTGCCGATGCGCCCAAGGGAATGGTCCAGATTGCGCGCTATTTCGGCAGCGAGTTCCTGCGCCCCGAACTGGAAAAATCCAGGGACCGCATGGTCAATCTGGTCAGTCTCTTCCTGGAGCACAGCACGGGTGGCGACTTGCGCAAGGCGGCTGAATCATTGCGTGACCACTCCTTCCTGTCGCGCTCCAAGGGCGGCTCCGACATGCTCAAGGCGCTGATCGCCACGCCGCAGAACAGCCACTTCGGCATGAACGAGCGTGGCGGTTTCACCGACAAGCACATTCCGCTGCTTGCGAAGTGGTCGCTGCGCAGTCTGGCCGAGTACCAGGCCGAACTTGCCCAGCGCAGCGCAGTCGCACATGTGATCGACGCTGCCGTCTGGCTGGCCCATGAACTCGGCGTGGATGCCGATGACCTGGAAGACAGCGGAAAGGATGCCGAGGCGGTGATTCGCACAGCGCTCCTGACCCTGGCCATGGGAGGCACCCGGATGCCGGACTGGGTCGCTTTCGAGATACTGGTGACGGCCTTGCGCAAGAAGTTCGGCGCGCCGGCGAAAAAAATGGACACGCCAGCCAGCCCCGGCGCCGCCGTGGGCATGCCCAAGGGCCTGCCTGATGAATTCCGGGCCGTGGTCGACAAGGTGCGTCAGTCGGTCATCGCTGATTTGCCGAGAATCCTGGACGCCACTGTGCCCGCGCGCAGACTGTTCGACCAGACCCCGGCTTTCATCGGTCGCTATTTCTGGATCGAAGACGTGCTGGGTGAAGTCGATCACCATGACCGTTCGGTCTCCGAAGCCTGGAGCAAGGCGACGGGGGGGCATTCTGATGACAGCTCCCTGCTCACGCTGTTCATTTGCGTCGCCACGGGTACCGCGCCCAAGACCCTGCTGACCGAAAAAGGCGCGGCCGTGCTGATCCGCAAGATCCGCAAGGGCGGTATCCAGGCGGAGCGGGCCCACCAGTACATCCTGGCGCATGCCCCGGTGCAGCACCAGGACGACTACGCCCGCCTGTGGGAGAGCTTCATCGAGGATGCGCGCGCCACCTTGCAGAGCGACCTCGATTACGGCTTGAAGGATGCACTGGCGCTGTTGCGACGCGAATGCAACCTGAAGTGACTCGACTGACGGTGGCTACTGCCCGGACAGCAGCCTGTTGGTTCGGTCCAGCGTGGCGGGCACGGTCCGGTTTTCCTCGAACGACGGGTTTGGTTGGCTTTCGGGTATCGAGTCGATATTGCCGTATGTGGGGCGTGGCGGCACAGCGTCCTGCCGGCTGGAGAATGACTCGGACGCCTTCGAACGGGTCGTCGTGACAGCGCCTGCGTAGTACAGGCACGCCAGATCGCGGGCCATTTCGGACTCGGCGATGCCGGTACGCTGACACAGCGTGCGGAAGTCGCCGGGCCCTGTGGAAAGCGTGCTCAGCAGTCGCAGTTCCGAATCCCTGAGCCAGCTCAGCGGCACCCGTGGCGCGTGACGGTAGAAGACGACTTCGTCCCTGTATCGCCTCGGCAAGAGGTCTTGTGCGCAATGTCGCGCATACGTCCAGATCAGCTGCGCCGGGGTACAGGACAAGAAATTCCCCGGCAGTTCGTTTGCCCCGTCGGGGCGCCGGTCCCAGCTCGCCTCGGCCAGGGCGGCTGGCGACGCCTTGGCCGAAATGGCGGCCTGTCCGTGGCGGAAATCAAGCACGGCGAGGAGTGCGTCCTTGTGCCTCACATGGTAGTTGCCGCCGCGCAGGAAGACGCCCTTTTTGACAATCAATGCGCCCAGGGCCGTGCGGAAAAGCAGGGGCCCAAGCCAGTCTTCGAACTGGCGCAGCATGCCTTGAATGTCGGGTTCCGAGGCCGGATCGAAGGTACAGGTGGCTTCGAATTTCCGGGACGCCAGCGGCTTGGAGAAGCCGATGGGCCGCTTCACATCCTCAAGGCGCAGGTTCAGCACATGCTCGGTGGGTAAACCGGCCATGACCCGCAGGTTGCCGTCGGGCTGCAGACTGATCCGGGAACCGTTGACGCACCATGCATCGGCTTCAGCGAAGGGCCCCACCCGCCATGCGGGCCCGCTACCGCCTTGTCTGGTCATGATCTTCTCCAGGGCGACACGTTGCTGCAGGGAAAAGCCCATCAGGCCCACGTACAGGATGGGTTGTTCTCCCGCGGGTTCCAGCAGTTCTTCGCCGGGATCTAACATCAGATGGGCCTTCCGGGTGTTGTTACATTCTGTAATGCTAATGTAATGCGCCTTGAGGCTTCACCCGCTTCATGCGCGGGGCCAGGCCACTGATTTCCCTTTTCATGAAAACGCAAGAAAACCCAATGCCCGATTCAACAGCATCTGCCTTTCTCCGGGGCGCTTTCATGCGCAAGGCCAGTTTCCTGAAAATGGCGTGACCCTGCCCGCACCCGTCGTGATCGGCAAGCTCCATGCCCGCCGCCTGCGCGAAATCTACCGCTCGGCGGGCTGGCCGTGCCAGGACCTGATCGAGGTCGAACTGCTGGCCGCCGGATTGGTGGAACGCGTGCGCGCAGGATCCGGCCACGAGACCCTGCGCGTGAGCGATGCCGGCATCCAGATGCTGGCCGCCACGCTGCAGGGAAACCGCGCGGCGCGCTCCGACCACGAGGCGCTGGTTCAGACGGTGGCGCGCGAGATGGTGCGCGCGGGCCGCGTGGTCTGGACCGGCCTCTCCCTGCGCGCGCAGGTGCCCGGGCCGACGGCGCAGGACGCGCCGCAGTGGTGCATCGCCATGCCCGACGTGTTCTCGATCCGCAACACCACGGTGGAGGCTTACGTTGAGCCCGTGGTGCACGAGATCAAGGTGCGCCGCGCCGACCTGCTGGGCGATTTGAAGAAAGCCGCCAAGCGCGCCGCCTACCTTGACCTCGGCGGCGCCTGCTGGTACGTGCTGGGCAACGACGCCAAGGGTCGCGCCATCGGCGAGCCCGACGAGATCCCCGCCGAGTGCGGCGTGATGGTGATGCAGGGCGGGCAACTCGGCGTGGCCCGCCCCGCGCCGCGCCGGCCGGTGGAGCGCCTGCCATTTGCCGTCTGGCTGGAACTGGCCAAGCGCACGCCGCACACACCCGAGGGCGGCGACCAGGCGCCGCTGGCGAATCTGCGCGACGACCCGCCGACCCCTGACGATGGCGCCTGAGGCCCCGCGCATCCCACCCGAGGACGGCATCGCGTCCATCGTTGCGGCCGCGCCCGGCTACACCGTCGCCGTGCGCGCGCTGTGCGAGTTCACGGCCAAGCGCGGCGACCTGGACTTGCGCTTCACGCCGTCGCCCACCGGGGCCGAGGGTATCGAGGGCCATGGCGTGGTCACGGCGCGCCGCGCCGCTGGCTACCAGACCGAGGTGCCATTGGAGGGTGACTTCGGCCCGCTGCGTGTGCGCGGGCGTGCCGACGGCTGGGACCCGGCAGCCCGGCGGCTGGAAGAAATAAAGACCTACCGCGGCGACCTGGCCCACGTGCCGGACAACCACCGCCAGTTGCACTGGGCGCAGGTGCGCGTCTATGGGGCGCTGATCTGCCGCCAGCTTGGGCTGCCGCAGGTGGAACTGGCCCTGGTGTACTTCAACATCGACTCGCGACAGGAAACGGTCTTCTCCGAGAGCCAGCCGGCCAACGCACTGCAGGCTTTTTTTGAAGACCAGTGCCAGCGCTTCACCGCCTGGTCGGCGCAGGAGGCCGCCCATCGCAATGCCCGAGACGCGGCGCTCAACGCCCTGCAATTCCCGCTGCCGTCGTTTCGCACCGGTCAACGCGAAATGGCCGAGGCCGTGTACCGCTGCGCCCGCGCGGGCCGCTGCCTGATGGCGCAGGCGCCCACCGGCATCGGTAAGACCGTGGGCACGCTGTTCCCGCTGCTCAAGGCCGCGCCGCCCGATGCGGCAAGACCCGATGCAGGCCTGGACAAGGTGTTCTACCTGGCTGCCAAGACCTCCGGTCGCCAGCTCGCGCTGGACGCCCTGCGGCAGATTCGCGCCAGCGCGGCGCATCCCCCCCTGCGAGGGGGCTTACCACAAGCACCGCTGCGCGTGCTGGAGCTCGTCGCCCGCGACAAGGCCTGCGAACATCCTGACAAAGCCTGCCACGGGGATTCCTGCTCGCTGGCGCGCGGCTTCTACGACCGCCTGCCCGCGGCCCGGCAGGCCGCGGTGGTCGAAGCCAGTGTGGCCAGCCCGGCGCCTCAAGCCACTGGATGTGCAGAGGGCGTCCTGTTCGACAAAGCCACCCTGCGCGAGATCGCCCTGCGCCACGATGTCTGCCCCTACTACCTGGGCCAGGAACTCGCGCGCTGGGCTGACGTGGTCGTGGGCGACTACAACTACTGGTTCGATACCAGTGCGATGCTGTTCGCCATGACGCAGATGGAGGGCTGGCGTGTGGCGGTGCTGGTGGATGAAGCGCACAACCTGGTGGAGCGCGCGCGCGGCATGTACAGCGCTGAACTGGAGCAGGGCGCGCTCAAGGCCCTGCGCCGCGCCGCGACGGCCGTCTCGCCGCCGCTCAAGCGCACGCTCGATCGACTGAACCGAACATGGAACGAGCTTCAGCGCGATCAGGCCACGCCCTACGTCGCCGCGGACGACATCCCCGTGGCCTTCACCGAGGCGCTGCACCAGACGCTGGCCACGCTGACCGACCTGATGGTCGACCAACCCGCGCTCGTGGTGGATGCTTTGCAGTCGGGCGCCGACCTGCAGCGCTTTACTTTCGACGCGCTGCACTTTGCGCGCATCGCCGCAAGCTTCGGGCCGCATTCGCTGTTCGATATCACGCTGCGGCCCGGCCGCACGCCGCTGCCCGGGCGACCGGCCGCATCCACCCTGTGCATCCGCAACATCGTTCCGGCACCGCACCTGCAGGCCCGCTTTGCCGCCGCGCGCACCGTGGTGCTGTTCTCCGCCACATTGAGCCCGCGGCCTTACCACGCCGACCTGCTGGGCCTGCCCGACAGCACCGCCTGGATCGATGTGCCGTCGCCCTTCAGCGCGTGCCAGCTGAAGGTGCGCGTGGCACGCGACATCTCCACGCGCTGGAGGGACCGTGAGAAATCACTGGTGCCCATCGTTGAATTGATCGCGCGCCAGTACGTGGCGAAGCCGGGCCACTACCTGGCCTTCTTCAGCAGCTACGACTACCTGGACCAGGTGTTCGGGCTGCTGCGCGAGCGGCACCCCGGCGTGCCGTGCTGGGAGCAGCAGCGCCAGATGCCCGAGTCGGCGCGCGAAGCCTTCCTGGCACGCTTCACGCTGGGCGGCCAGGGCATTGGCTTCGCGGTGCTGGGTGGCGCCTTCGCCGAAGGCATCGACCTGCCCGGCGACCGCCTGATCGGGGCCTTCATCGCCACGCTGGGCCTGCCGCAGTTCAACCCCGTCAACGAGCAGATCAAGGCGCGCATGGAAGCCATCTTTGCCGGGCGCGGCTACGACTACACCTACCTCTACCCCGGCCTGCAGAAGGTGGTGCAAGCCGCCGGCCGCGTGATTCGAACCCCGGCCGACGAGGGCGTGCTGGTGCTGATGGACGACCGCTTCGCGCGCGCCGAGGTGCGCGCGCTGCTGCCGGACTGGTGGGCAACGAGGGACGGCGTTTCAGGGCTGGAGCTGGAATGATTTGGGCCGCTACCCAGCGTGAATTGGTCGCAAATTGCTCTTATTTCGGGAATCTATTCAGCGTTTTGGACCGACATGACATTGCTGGATGCCTGTTGGAAAATTTGCCTGGATGCGTCCTGAAAAAAGGCCGGAATGTAGCGAGGCTGTGTGAAAACGCACTGATTTTGTCCACGCTCTAAAGGCCTGCTGCGTTGATACCAGCATCAAGGCGCTGATGGAGGGCAGGAGATGACGCGATTCGTCCAAGGTAGCGATCGAAACCAGGTCACATTGCTGCCGGAGTGTCTGGATGACTTCATTGCCGAGGACAACACTGTGCGGGTGTTGGATGCATTCATCGGCGAGTTGGACATGACAGCCTTGGGCTTTGAGGGTGCCATGCCGGCAGCAACCGGGCGCCCCTCGTACCACCCGTCAGTGCTTCTGAAGGTTTATCTCTACGGGTACCTCAATCGCATCCAGTCCAGTCGCCGCCTGGAGCGTGAATGCCAACGCAATGTTGAACTGATGTGGTT
>JAABQG010000059.1 GCA_011391595.1 Hydrogenophaga sp. | reverse complement strand
CGGTGCACCTTCATGCTGTGCTTGCGTTACGAGTTGGCAAGAAGGTGGTTTGCAAATCGCCCTTATTTGCCGCTACCGCCAGCGCCGCCACCAGCGCCACCACCACCGGCACCCCCGGCGCCGCCGGCGCCCGCGCCGCCACTACCGCCGCTCCCGGTACCCGGGCCGGTGCCAATGCTCTGCTGGGCCTGCGTTTGTGTCTGTGTCTGCGTCTGCAACTGAGACTTGCTCTGCGTTTGCGTCTGCAACTTGGACTTGCTCTGGGTCTGGTCCTTGCTCTGCGTTTGCGTCTGCAACTGGGACTTGCTCTGAGTCTGGTCCTTGCTCTGCGTTTGCGTCTGCAGCTGGGACTTGCTCTGGGTCTGGTCCTTGCTCTGATCCTGCGCCAACGCGTTGGTGGCCAGGGCTGCCGAGAGGGAAACGGCCACCGCGATGGCCAGACGGGTCAAATCAAATTTTTGGTTTGTCATGATGAACTCCTGTTTGTCGTCAATAAAAAAAGAACGGGAAAAAGAAACTTTGGCCTCACAGACCTGCGTGCCCTATTCAAGCTTCACAAGGTCTGCTGCCACTGCCGGGGACATCTTCATGGTGTGCTCCTTTCACGAGTTGAAATAACCAGACTGAAAATTGATCGTCAGCGGCCTCCGCCGCCACCTCCGCCTCCGCCGCCGCCAGCGCCACCTGCGCCAGACCCTGCGCCGCCACCTGAAGCGGCTCCGGCACCGCTGCTTCCACCTGCGCCACCGCTACCGCCACTGTTACCGCCAGCGGCTGCGCTGACCCGGGACTCGTAGCCACTGCCATACGGCTTGCCAAGCCTCTGTTCGCCGGGGCTCGCCTTCGGCATGTCCGGGCCATTGGCCGGTGCGCGCTGCTGCGACAGATCAACCTGACGGCCTGCGGACACCTCCTGCGGTCCCGCAGCATGTGCTGCCCCCGCGCCCACCAGCGCAGCGCCCAACAGCGCCTGCGCAATCCAAACCCGCGCCCGCAGGCCGCTTGCCGGAATGGCGTTGAAGGGGTGGAGGTCCATGGGATGCATCTTGCGCAGGCCGGGTTTCAGGGAGATGTCATGCGCCGGGCTTTGCGTTTCATCACGTTTCATCGTGTTTCACCCCCCGGAGACTGGCAGGCGGCTCTAAACTATCCAGCCATGAACGCTTCTGTGCCTGTCCGCATCCTGGTCGTTGACGATGACCCGGACTTGCGCGAGCTGCTGAACGACTACCTGACGGCAAGCGGTTTTGTCGTCGATGCCGCGGGCGACGGAGTGGAGATGCACGCGCGCCTTGCGCAGGCCATGCCCGATGCGATCGTGCTCGACCTGATGCTCCCTGGCGAGGACGGGCTGAGCCTGGCGCGCGGCCTGCGCAAGACCTCTGACGTGCCCATCCTCATGCTTTCCGCGCGCGGCGAGGAGATCGATCGCGTGGTCGGCCTGGAGGTCGGGGCGGACGACTATCTGGCCAAGCCCTTCAGCCCGCGGGAACTGCTGGCGCGCCTGAGGGCCCTGCTGCGCCGCACGCGTGCCGTCAGTCCGGTGGCGGCGGCGCCGCCGGCGAACCCGCCCACCCCGGACGATGTGCAGCCCGTGCACCTGCACAACTTCGGCCCGTTCACGCTGGACACGGACGCCTGGCGCCTGCTGCGCGACGGCTTGGAAGTGGCGGTCTCCAGCGGCGACATCGCGTTGCTGCGCATCTTTGTCGAACACCCCAACCGCGTGCTGTCGCGCGACAACCTCATCGAGCGCCTCAAGGGTTACGAGCGCGATGCGTTCGACCGCAGTATCGATGTGCGCGTCACGCGCCTGCGCCGCAAGATCGAGGCCGATCCGGCGCATCCCGCCTTCATTCGCACGGTGCGCGGTGAAGGCTACCTGTTCCACCCGTCGGGCGCGTCCGCATGACGCAGGCGGCCCGCGGTCGTCACGGGCTGGCGCGGCTCTACAGGCGCTGGCTCGCCGCGCTGTTCATCGCGGTGGAACTCATCACCGCCGTGGCCGCGATGGTGTTCATCTTCCTGCCGATGTCGCAGCGGGCCGCCGACGATCTGGCCGGGCTGATGGTGCTGTCAGCGCAGACCTGGACGGAACTGCCTCCTGAAACCCGTCCGGTCTTCGAGGAGGAACTCCGCAAGAACTACCAGATTGCCCTGCGCCCGAACATGGCGCCCGCGCCCGACATCGGGCTGCGCCATGGCTGGTACCTGCGCTTTCTGGAGCGGGCCTTCGAGCGGCGGCTCGGGCAGGAGGCCTTCTTCCTGCCGGAGGTCGCGGTGGACGGCGGCGACTGGCTCTGGATCGCGGTTCCGGCCGGTGAGCGCTCGATCGGTGTCGGCTTTGCCACCCGCCGGATGCAGACCAACCCATTCGCTGCGCTCGCCGTGGCGCTGCTGCTCGGCACACTGCTGGTGCTGGTGCTGGCCGGGTGGCTGGCCAGCCGCATCGCGCAACCCGTCGCGCGGCTGGAGCAGGCGGCAGCGCATCTGGCCCGCGGTGCCAGCCCGGCCCTGCTGCCCGAGACCGGCCCGCGCGAGCTGGCGGATCTGGCGCGGCATTTCAACCACATGGCCCTGCAGGTGCGCGAGCTCAACGACGCCCGCACTACCCTGTTTGCCGGCATTTCCCACGACCTGCGCACGCCGCTGGCGCGCATGCGTCTCGCGCTGGAGCTGCTCACGATCAAGCCCGATCCGGCGCTGGTGCAGCGGCTCGAGCGCGACATCGACGAGATGAACCAGCTGATCGGTCAGCTGCTCGAAATTGCACGGGGCTTGAAGCTCGAGCCCGCGCAGGACCTGGCGTTGTGCGCCTGGCTGAAGGCGCGCACCGAGGTGCATCTGGCGGCGGCGTCCGCCGCCGGTGCGCACCTGAACGTGGACTGCGCCGGGGATCTGCGCGCGACCGCACCGCCCGGCATGCTCACACGCGTCATCGACAACCTGGTGGGCAACGCGCTGCGCTACGCGCCAGGGCCGGTGGAACTGGTCGGGCAGGCGGTCCCGCCCAAGGCGCCCGGCCTGCCCGCAGGGGTGCGTATTGGCGTGCTGGACCGGGGGCCCGGCATCCCGCAGGACCAGATGGCCGCCGTTTTTCGGCCGTTTCATCGTCTGGAAGGTTCGCGCAGCCCCGCCACGGGCGGGTTCGGGCTGGGGCTGGCGATCGTGCAGCAACTTTCCCGCGCCAACGGCTGGACCGTCCGCCTGGAGGCGCGCGAAGGCGGCGGGCTGGCAGCCTGGGTTGACTTGCCCGGGGCGGGCGGCACGACCTGACGGCTGGCTGTGGGGGTCAGAGCCCCCGGCTAACGGATGCGATACGAATAGTGGCAGCCCACGCAGGAGCCGCTCAGCGTGGGCAGCGCGGCCAAGGTCTTTTCGCGGTCGCCCGTGGCGGCGATGGCGGCGAACGCGCTGGCCACCTTGTGGCCTTCCAGACCGAGCGCGTGCATGGCGGGCGGCATGTTGGCGCCGGGGCGGGCGTCCACCGGCAGTGCGCGGTTCTTGCCCATCGCCGTCTGGCCCAGCTCTTTCTCGGCCAGTTCGCCGGCCTCCTTCAGCTTGCCGGCCACCGTCAGGCTGATGATCTCGTTCAAGTTCAGCAGGTTGGCGCGCATTTCCTCGCGCAGATTGGCCTCGGCCGCGGGCGGCATTTTGGCCAGTTGACGCGCATCCTCCGCCGCGAAGGCCGTTCCCGCCAGCAAGGCCATCAGCACGATACTTTTTCTGAACATGAAGAAACTCCCAAGAATCAGTGTCAATTTATTTTATCCTCAGGAACAGGCGGTCTTTTGCGCTGGGCGGGCGAGAGAAGTTTGATTTTCATAGCAAACCATGACCATTCCACGCTGTATCAGTGCCGATTTGTCTGAAAAATATGGCTGCGGCCCTGCGCGGGGCGTCCCGAGCCTGCGCGTTTGTTGTCTCTGTGCTACATTCCTCCATCGCTTTTGGCGACTGGCCGCTTCACCGCACACCGCAGTGACGCAAGCGCCCCGGCAGAGGGGCCGCCAGTCCAGCCCTTCAACAGCGAGCCGACTGGCCTCTCTCACGACGTAGCGGCTCTTTCCCCTTCTGATCACGATGCCCCTGCTGTGGCGCGTGCCCTGGTTCAAGCCCCTCCCGGGCGATTGCCAGGTGGTTCAGGTGGGCACCCCGGCGCTTTGGGCTGCCAATTTCCCGCTTTCGGGCGTTTTCGCGTTCGGCGCCTTGTGGCGCCGCACCCCGCGCCCTGGACTTTTTCAGTGATTCATAACTACAAAGACATGACGACGACAACTTCTTCGACTTCGCCCATCACGATGGGCAAATACCGCATCGCAGCCTGCCCGCGGCCGCTGGAGGGCGGACGCTTTGCCGCGCTGGTCTCCATCGCCAGCGGCAGCGGCAGCGGCACGACCGACCGCGTGATGCGCTTTCACGACCACTTCCCCTCGCACGACGCCGCCGCGCATTACGCGCTGGCCCAGGGCATCGTCTGGGTGCATGAAACCACCCGCACGCAATAAGCGCTTTCTGACCCACCCCACGACAAGGAATCCACTTTGGCCAAAGAAGAACTGATCGAGATGATGGGCATCGCCAACGAGGTGCTGCCCGACTCGCGCTTTCGCGTGACGCTGGACAACGGGCATCAGTTGATCGCCTACACCGGCGGCAAGATGCGCAAGAACCACATCCGCATCCTCGCGGGCGACCGCGTGTCGCTCGAACTTTCCCCCTACGACCTGACCAAGGGTCGTATCACCTTCCGCCACATCGAAGGCCGCGGCCCGATGGTGCCGCGCCGGCCCAGGTAACACCCCCTGAGCCGGGTCGCCGCGGTGACGGGTCTCCCGGCCTGACCGCTTCGACCGTCGCCGAGCCGGTGCCACAATCCGCGCCATGAACAATTTCAAGGGCAAAGGCGTGGTGATCACCGGGGCGGCTTCCGGCATCGGCGAGGCGCTGGCACGCAACCTGGCCGCGCGGGGCGCGCGCTTGCTGCTGGCCGACCTGCATGTCGAGCGGCTGGACGCCGTGGTTGCCGAGCTGCGCGCCGGCGGCACGGACTGCCAGGCGCAGCCCTGCGACGTGGCCGATCCTGCGGCGCTGCAGGCGCTGGCCAGCGTGGCGCTGCACGCCTGGGGCGGCGCCGATGTGGTGATCAACAACGCGGGCGTGGGGCTGGTGGCCCCGGTGCACAGCCTGGACCTTGACGACGCCCACTGGCTCATGGACATCAACTTCTGGGGCGTGGTGCACGGCTGCCGCGCGTTCATGCCGCAGCTGCAGGCGCGCGAGGGCGGCGTGATCGTGAATATCTCGAGCATCTTCGCGATGGTCTCGATGCCCACCCAGTCCATCTACAACGCCAGCAAGGCGGCCGTGCGCGGTTTTTCCGACGCGCTGCGCGAGGAGCTGCGCGCCAGCGGCGTGCGCGTGCTGTGCGTGCACCCCGGCGGCATCCAGACGCGCATCGCGCAACAGGCGCGCCTGGGCGACATTTCCTCGGTGGCCGACACCCCCCAGGCGCTGCACGCCCAGTTCGACCAGGCCGCCCGCACCACCGCCCCGCAAGCGGCGCAGGCCATCGTGCAGGCGCTGCAGGGCCGGCGAACCCGTCTGCTGATCGGCGGCGATGCGAAGCTGGGCGACGCGATCTACCGCCTCTGGCCGACCCGCGCCGCGCCCTGGCTGTCGGCCCTGGCGCGCCGCATGCGCCAGCGCCCGGAACGAGCCTGAAGCCGTTTCTGTTTCTGGAACCTTGCGACGGAACACGGCATGGCCCCTGAAGACGAATTGAACCCGGCCTTTCGCCCCCATTGGTACGGCGTGCTGGCGCTCTACCTTGCCGCCCTGACTGTCGGCGCCGGCTCGGCCTGGCTGGCGGTGCGCAGCCAGCTCGATTCGGGCGGGGTGATGGCCGGCGTCTGGCGCACCAGCACCCTTGCGGGCAGCAGTGATGCCGACATCTATACCCGCGCGGTGATCGCCGTGGGCGCGCTGCTGGCCTTGAACCGTGACGAGACGATGTACTACGTCGCCACCACCGACAGCAAGGGCCGCGCATTGCGTTCGCGCTGCCGCTACCGCATCAGCGGCCCGGCGCCGGACGCGCGCTGGTGGAGCGTGACGGCTTACGCCGAAGACCGCTTCCTGTTCCCCAACGCCGAACGGCGTTACAGCCTCAATGGCGGCACGGCCCCGCTGGATGCGCGCGGGCACTTCGCCTTCGAGTCCGGCCCGACGCCGCCCGCGGGAAATCCGCCCGCCGCGCCGTGGTTGCCGACGCCGGGCGACCGGGGCCTGAGCTTCACGCTGCGCCTGTACAACCCGGCCGCGGGTCTGGCGGCGGCACCGGCCTCACTGGCCGCGCCGGTCATCGAGCGACTGGGGGGCTGCGAATGAACGTCTTGCGCTACTTCCGGCTTCGCAGCCCTTGGTATGGCCGGCTGGAGGTGCTGGCCGCCGTGGCGCTGCTCACCCACCTGCTGGTGGTCTGGGCCATCCCCTACGTCATCATGGCGGCGCTGTCGATGTCACGGCCGGCTGAAGAGCGCGGCGCCGGGCCGCTGTTCCCGCCGATGACCGACGCCAGCCAGCGCCGGGTGGTGATGCCCAGCCCCGACCTGCTCTATGCCACCTGTGCCTTCGACGTGCGGCAACGCCCGCTGCGCATCCAGGCTGATCCGAAATTGCCGGGCTACTGGTCGATCGCGCTGTATGCGGCCAATTCCGACAACTTCTTCGTGCTCAACGACCGCCAGGCCGCCGGCGCCCCGGTGGATCTGGTGCTGGTCGGCCCCGGCACGCCGGCCACCGGCGCGCTGCCGGCTGGCGCCAAGGGGGTCACCGCCCCGGGCGGGCGCGGCCTGCTGCTGATGCGCGTGCTGGTCGGCGACTACGCGGTCGAGCGCGAGGCGGTGGAAGCCGCGCGGCGCACGCTGCGCTGTACGCCGTTGAACTGAAAGGTGCTCAGCCGGCGCCGGGCCGCCCCAAGCCGGCTGCGGCCCCCTCGGGGGGCAGCGAAGCACACGCAGTGGCGAGCGTGGGGGCTATCGTCAGCCCGCCGTGTGCGGATTCGCATGGCTGCGGCGCAGCTGCACCGCAGCGGCCAACCCTTGCAGCACCGGCACGGTCTGCGCCAGGCTGATGCAGGCGTCGGTCACCGACACGCCGTATTTCAAGGGCTGCCCTGGCACGATGTCCTGGCGGCCTTCATTGAGGTGGCTTTCGATCATCAGCCCGGTGATGCGGCGGTCACCGGCAGCGATCTGCGCGGCCACTTCGGCGGCAACAAGGATCTGGCGCTGGTGCTGCTTGCTGCTGTTGGCGTGCGAGACGTCGATCATCACTTGTTCGCGCAGGCCGGCAGCCTTGAGCAGCGCGCAGGCGGCGTCCACATCCGCCTTGGCGTAGTTGGTGGCCTTGCCGCCGCGCAGGATGACGTGGCAGTCGTCGTTGCCGCGCGTTTCGAAGATGGCGGCCTGGCCCATCTTGGTCATGCCCATGAAGGCGTGGCTCGCCTGCGCGGCCTGGATGGCGTCGCAGGCGACCTTGATGCCGCCGTCCGTGCCATTCTTGAAGCCGACCGGGCAGGAGAGGCCGCTGGCCAGCTGGCGGTGGCTCTGGCTCTCGGTGGTGCGCGCGCCGATCGCGCCCCAGCTCACCAGGTCGCTGATGAACTGCGGGCTCAGCAGATCGAGGAACTCGGTGCCCACCGGCAGGCCCAGCGCCAGCACGTCCAGCAGCAGGCGGCGCGCCAGCTCCAGCCCTTCGTTGATGGCAAAGCTGCCGTCCAGGTGCGGGTCGTTGATGTAGCCCTTCCAGCCCACGGTGGTGCGCGGCTTCTCGAAGTACACGCGCATGACGATCAGCAGCTCGTCCTTCAGGACGTCGGCCTGCACCTTCAGGGCGCGGGCGTATTCCATGGCCTGGTCATGGTCGTGGATGGAGCACGGCCCCACGACGACGATCAGCCGGTCGTCCGCGCCGTGCAGCACGCGCGAGATGGCGGCGCGGCTGCGCTCCACCAGCGCCTGCGCTGCGGGCGGCACGGGCAGCCATTCTTCGAGCAGGGCCGGAGTGATCAGCGGGCGCACCGCGCCGATGCGGGTGTCGTCGATGCGGGTGGTGTCGTGGGTGGTGAGCGCGGCGTTTGCGGCGTGTGCAACGGTGTTCATGGCGTGATTATCGGTCTTTTTGGCATCATGCCAGCGTGGAATGGCCTTGTTGCGCTATTGATTCAGGAGTTTCTGAGCGCGCGGGCGTGCCGCGGCATTTCCCGTTTCCGGGCGGGTTTTGTGAAATTTCCTTGCGCTAATCGGGGTCGGAATTGACCCGGTCAATGAAATAATTAACGGGAATCCTCACCCCTCCCCTGAATCGGAACGATCATGAAATCAGTTGTCGGCATCAGCCTGGGCACGGCCGCCCAGGACTTTGAATTCACGGCCACTTTCCTCGGTGAAAAAATGCACGTGCGTCGGTTGGGCACGGATGGCAGCACGGCCAAGGCCGCCACGCTGATCAAGCAGTGGGAAAAGAAGGCCGACGCCATCGGGCTGGGCGTGCTCAAGGACCGCTACAAGGCCGGTGCGCACCGTTTCGTCGAGAAGGACAGCGCCAAGCTGAAGGCGGTGGTGACCAAGGTGCCGGCCACCATCGGCGGGCGGCTCGGCGACATCCTGCAGGAATGGTCGGTGCGCCACGCGCAGATCCAGCTTGGCAATTACTTCAACAATGCGCGGGTGCTGTTCCTGTCGGGCATGACCAACTACAAGCTGGCGATGTCGATGTCGGAGTACACCGAGAACATGCACTTTGCCGATCCACTGCTGCAGCTTGGCGTGCCGAAGTTCCTGACCTCGCTGGAGGCCCTGCAGCTGTACAGCACCGGCGCGCACTATGTGAAGGACTGGTCGCTGCCGGTGGGCCTGGCCACCGGGCCGATCCGCGAGTGGACGCGTTTCGTGCTGCGCAAAGCCCTGCAGAAAGCCACGGTGATCGTGGCGGCCGCGCACGAGCTCGATGAGTTCGGGCTGGAGGAACTGGCCGGCAAGACCCTCATCACCTCCACCGTCAATGACGAGCGCATCGCGCAGCTCAAGGACAAGGGCGTGCACATGGTGATCGACGCCGCGCCGGTGCTGTTCAAGCACGTGCTGAGCCCCAGCCTGCTCGACGCCATGATCGTCGCGGCCACGGGCAAGGCCCCGAAGGACATCCTGGAGGACGACTACCTGGAGATCATCACCAGCCTGGACCTCGAGCCGCGCATCGTCTACCCCAACGGGTTCAAGCGCATCAACCGCTTTGCCTTCGTGATCCACCCGCTGTCGCAGGAGTATTTCAAGAAGGTCAAGCCGATCGAGCTGCTGTCGCAGGTGTCGCCGCCGATGTTCATGAACTCGCTGGAAAAGATCATGGCTTACGCGCCGCCCTTCGTGTATTCGAAGGTCAGCGGCATCAAGTCGCCCACCGGTGTCGAAACCGAGGGCTGGCTGATCTCGGTGGGCGGCACGCCGCGCGAAATCATGAACCACAGCCCCGAGTTCACCTACCGGCGCCTGCTGGATGCCGCGGCCATGGCCAAGCGCCTGGGCGCGCAGATCATGGGGCTGGGCGCCTTCACCAAGGTGGTGGGCGATGCCGGCCTGACCGTGGCCAAGCGCGCGCCGCTGCCCATCACCACGGGCAACAGCTACAGCGCCTCGGGCGCACTGTGGGCCGCGCACGACGCGCTGCTGCGCATGCGCCTGTTGCCGCCGCCCAAGGGCAAGGAGCGCGTGAAGTTCAAGGCCATGATCGTCGGCGCCACCGGGGCCATCGGCTCGGTCTGCGCCCGGCTCATGGCCAAGGCGGCCGAGGAGGTGTACCTGGTGTCGCCGGAAACGGCCAAGCTGCTGTCGCTGAAGGAGTCCATCCTGAAGGAAACCCCCGACGCGAAGCTGCACCTGTCGGCGCAGGCTGACAAGGACATCGCCGACATGGACATGATCGTCACGGCCACCTCCGGCGCGGGCAAGAAGGTGCTCGACATCATGAAGGTCAAGCCCGGCTGCGTCATCACTGACGTGGCGCGTCCGCTGGACCTGCCGCCCGAGGAGGTCGCCAAGCGCCCCGACGTGCTGGTGATCGAGTCCGGCGAGATCCAGTTGCCCGGCGATGTGCACATGAAGAACATCGGCCTGCCCAAGGGCGTGGCCTACGCCTGCCTGGCCGAGACCATCGTGCTGGCACTGGAAGGCCGCTTCGAAAACTTCACCGTGGGCCGCGCCATCGAATGGGAGAAGGTGCGCGAGATCTACAAGCTGGGCATCAAGCATGGCATGAAGCTGGCCGAAATCTCGGGTGTGAACGGCCCGTTCAGCGACGAAGACATCGAGCGGGTGCGCGAACTGGCGCTGATCGCGCGGGCGGAGAAAGTGTCCAAAGCGCCCCCCACGGCCAGAGCGCCGGCCCGCAAGGCATCGGCCAGACCGGCCAAAGCGGTCAAGGCGGTGAAGTCGGTGAAGTCGGTGCCGCCAGCACAAGCCGCGCCGCGCAAAATCCGGGCGCGGGCGTAAGCGGTCGGGGCCCGCGGGTGGGCCTGTCAGCAGGCCGGTGCGCTTGATCCGATAATCAGCGGATTGTCGGATCGTTGTCCCCCACCCTTTCGGAAGCTTGCCATGTATCCAGTCGCCATCAGCAGCACCGGGCTGTTCGTCCCGCCGCACGTCATCACCAACGCAGAACTGGTGGTGGCGTTCAATGCCTTCGCGGAGCAGGAAAACACCGCCCACGCGGCTGAAATCGCCGCTGGCACGCGCCAGGCGATCCCGATGTCCAGCGTCGAATTCATCGAAAAAGCCTCGGGCATCAAGCGCCGCTACGTGATGGAAAAAGAGGGCGTGCTCGACCCCAAACGCATGCGCCCGCGCTTCAAGGCCCGCCCCGACACCGAGATTTCCATGATGGCCGAGATCGCCGTCGCGGCAGCCAGGCAGGCGCTGGAGCGCGCCGGCAAGACCGCCGCGGATGTCGATGGCGTCATCTGCGCGGCGTCCAACATTCAGCGCGCCTACCCGGCGCTGGCGGTCGAGATTCAAGGCGCATTGGGCATCCAGGGCTTTGCCTTCGACATGAACGTGGCGTGTTCGTCGGCCACCTTCGGCATCGAGATGGCCGTCAACGCCGTCAAATGCGGATCGGCCCGCGCGGTGCTCGTGGTGGACCCGGAGATCACCTCGGGCCACCTCGCCTGGAAAGACCGCGACTGCCATTTCATCTTCGGCGACGTCTGCACCGCCACCCTGGTCGAGCGCCTGGAAAACGCGCCCCCCGGCGCCTTCGAGGTGCTGGGCACCCGGCTGCTGACCAGTTTCTCCAACGCCATCCGCAACAACGCCGGCTTCCTGTCGCGCGCCGAAGACCGCGACCCCGACGAGCGTGATCAGCTCTTCTACCAGGAGGGCCGCCGCGTCTTCAAGGAAGTCTGCCCGCTGGCCGCGCAGCACATCTCGGGCCATCTGGCCAGCCTGGGCTACACGCCGGCCCAGGCCCGCCGCTTCTGGCTGCACCAGGCCAACCTGTCGATGAACCAGCTGATCGCCCGCAAGCTGCTCGGCCGCGACGCCACGCCTGAAGAAGCGCCGGTGATCCTGGACGAGTTCGCCAACACCTCATCGGCCGGCTCCATCATCGCTTTTCACCGTTACAACGCAGACTTCAAGCCCGGCGATGTCGGCGTGATCTGCTCGTTCGGCGCGGGCTACTCGATCGGCAGCGTGGTGGTGCGCCGCACCTGAGCGGCTGCATCACCGCCCGCCACCCCCTTCTTCACGCCTCGCAGAGGTATTTGCCGAGCCGCAGCGGCACGGCCGCGCGCGGCCAGGTCTGCAGCGCCATCAACAGCGCATGGGTGGGCTCGGCCACCCGATAGCTCGCACGCAGGTCGGTCTGGATGCGCGCCAGCAGGGCGGCGGCCATTTCCGCATCGGCCAGCGCCCGGTGCGCTTGCCCGGTGCGCGGCAGGCGGTGGTAGTCCGCCAGCGTGCCCAGCTTGTGGCTGGGCGCCTGCGGGTACAGCCGGCGCGACAGCCGCACGGTGCAGGCAAAAGCCTGCGGCGCATCCAGCCCGGCGCGCGCGAGCTCCTCCATCCAGAACTTGCGGTCGAACGCCGCGTTGTGCGCCACCATGGGCGCATCACCCACGAAACGGCGGGCCTCGCTCATCACGGCGGCGGCCGGCGGCGCGGCGGCCACCATGGCGTTGGTGATGCCGGTGAGCTGCGTGATGAACGCAGGGATGCGCACCCCGGCGTTCATCAGGCTCTGAAAGCGGTCCACCACGCGCTCGCCTTCCATCATCACGATGGCCACCTCGGTGGCGCGGTCGCCCATCGCGGGCGAGATGCCGGTGGTCTCGAAGTCGATGACGGCGATGCGGGTCACTGGGAAGCCTCCGCCCGATCAGCCGAAGGGCCGAACGCCGATCAGCATCACGTGCAGCCAGAGCGTGAAGACCACCCAGGCTACGGTGCCCACCACCACCGTGATGGCCGTGGCGGCGAGGCTGCCTCTCGGGTACACCGTGCCGGCGGCGCGGTCGCGCCCCCGCGCCGCGCGGAAGCTGAGCGCCGACCAGACCAGGAACGCGCCGAACAGCACGACGTCGGCCAGGTTGCCATTGGCCAGCAGATGCGCGAAGGCCCAGACCTTCACGCCCAGCACCATCGGGTGATGCAGCCAGGCCTTGATGCCGTTGCGCGGCACATAGGCCGCCACGAGCAGGACGAACGAAACCAGCGTCAGCAGCGCGGCGACATGCCGCATGGCCACCGGCGGCAGCCACAGCACCACGGGCTGCTGGCGCGCCAGCCCATAACCCCACACGATCAGGGCAAAGCCAAGGATGGACAGCAGCGAATACAGCCCCTTCCAGGCCCCTTCGCCACGCTTTGCGATGGTTTGTGAGCGCCAGTCGTTGGCGACGATGCGCACCGAATGCACGCCGAGAAACAGAACCAGACCGAGAATCAGCATGCCCATGTCGAAGCCCTCGAAAATGCACGTGAGGTGGAGATTATCAACGCCCCTCGATCAACGGCACGGGGTCATGAATGGCCTGGGCGACGCAGCTCTCTTTCAGTTTACCTAAGCCGGGGCGGAAAAGCTGGGTTCAACCTGCGTGTAGAGGCGGGCGAAGCGTTCGTGGCGCTCCCTGAACCAGGCGTGGCGCGCCGGATCGGGTTCATGTGCCGCCAGGAGGGTGGGTGCCGGGCAAGTGTTCGCAGCTGAGGCCTTGTCGATGGCCATCCATGCGAGTTGCGCAGCGCCCAGAGACGGGCCGACTTCTCCGTCCTCCCGGCGCAACAGGGTTTTGCCCGAGAGATCGGCAAGCATTTGCGCCCAGTAAGGGCTTCGGCTGCCGCCACCGATGAGACTGATGCTTTTTGCCGAGATGCCGGTGGACTCCACAGCGGCGATGCCCTGCGCGAGTCCGTGCCCTACGCCCTCCAGTGTGGCATTCACCACATCGGCCCTGTCGGTGCTGGCACCCATGCCAAACAGCACGGCTTGCGCCGCAGGGTTGTTGTGGGGCGTGCGTTCTCCGTTGAGGTAAGGCAGAAACAATGGAGTGTCGGCAGTGAGCCCGCGCACCTGCGCTTCGTCCAGCAGTTTTCCGACATCTGGCTGCCCGGTGAGGCGGGTAATAAAGTCCAGGCAGGCCGCCGCGGACAGCATCACCGACATCAGATGCCACGTGCCGGGCAAGGCGTGGCAGAAACTGTGGACCGCCTGCTCGGGGTTGGTCCGAAAGCCGTCGGTGGCGACGAAAAAGACGCCCGAGGTCCCCAGCGAGAGCATGGCCTCGCCGGGTTGAACCACCCCCGCACCAAGGGCGCCGGCAGCGTTGTCACTGGCGCCCGCGACAACGGGGATGGGCTTGAGTCCGAAGCGGCGGGCAATCTCGCCGGACAGATGGCCGGTGATCTCCGGACCTTCATGCAGGCTGGGCATCTGCGCGCGGGACAGGCCGGTTGCGCTCAGTAACTCATCGCTCCAGTCCCTTCGGCCCACGTCAAGCCAGAGCGAGCCTGCCGCATCTGACATGTCGCTGGCAAATACACCGGTCAGACACCAGCGAAGGTAGTCCTTGGGCAAGAGGATCTTGGCGATACGGCTGAAAAGCGCGGGTTCGTGCCGTGCCAGCCACAAGAGCTTGGGCGCGGTGAAGCCTGGCATCATCAGGTTGCCGGTGATCTGGCGGGAAGTGGGCACCCGAGCCTCAAGCTCACGGCATTCCTGATGCGCTCTCCCGTCGTTCCAGAGAATGGCCGGGCGCAGCACCTCACCCCGATCGTCCAGCACCGTTGCGCCGTGCATCTGGCCCGTGAGGCCGATGGCTTCGATGGACTGGGCAGGAATGCCGGCCGCGGCGGCTTGTGTCAATGCCGCCTCAAGCGCCTGCTGGCAGGTCGCCCACCACTGGGCGGGATGCTGTTCGCGCCAAAGACGTTGCGGCTGCTCGACCGTCAACGGGGCTGACGCGCTGGCCCTCACGCAATGCGTGCGGTCGAGCACGATGACTTTCAGGCTGGAGGTGCCGAGGTCGATGCCGATGAACATGGATCAATCCATTCGGGTCCACTTGTGTGCGCTGCCGGCAGACTCGACCGTTTTCTCGATGAAACGAACGCCGCGCGCACCGTCCGCGAGTGTCGGGTGGTCGGCTTCGCCGGGCAGCGGCGTGGTCCCGGCGCTCTTCGCCCGGATGTGCGCCGCAACGCCAAGGTAGACGTTGGCAAACGCTTCGATGAAGGCCTCGGGGTGCCCGGTCGGAAGCCGCGTTGCCCGGCGGGCGGCTTCACCCAGCCAGGCCGAACCACGGGTCAGGATGCGCCGGGGTCCGTCGATCGGCGAGTGCAGCAGGGTGTTCGGCTCTTCCTGGCGCCAGTCGAGCGTGCCGGTGCTGCCGAAGACCCTCAAGCGCAGATCGTTTTCGCAGCCGACTTCGATCTGTGACGTAATCAGCACGCCACGAGCCCCATTGGTGAAGCGCAGCAACAAATTGCCATCGTCATCGAGGCGGCGTCCCGCCACAAAGGTCGTCAGGTCGGCACACAGGCTCTCCAGTTCGAGTCCGGTCACGGTGGCCACAAGGTTTTCCGCATGTGAACCGATGTCGCCGATCGCGCCAGCGATGCCGCTGCGCGCCGGGTCGGTGCGCCAATCGGCCTGCTTCTGTTTGGTTTCCTCGAGACGGGTCGCGAGCCAGCCCTGGTTGTATTCGACGATGACCTTGCGCACTTCACCAATGGCTCCATTGCGGACCATCTCGCGTGCCTCACGCACCATCGGGTAGCCGGTGTAGTTGTAGGTCACACCAAAAACGACGCCCGTGCGTGCAACAACTTCAGCCAGTTCCCGCGCTTGTTCGGTGGTGTGGACCAGTGGCTTGTCGCACACCACGTGAATGCCGGCGTCCGCAAAAGCGCGTGCCACCGGAAAGTGCATGTGATTGGGCGTCACAACCGAGACAAAGTCGATGCGCTCGGCTTCAGGGCGCTTCAGCTCGTCTGCCAGCAGCGCTTCCCAGGTTCCGTGGTTGCGGTCGCTGGCCAGCCCCAGGTCCTGACCGGACGCAATCGCCTTGGCCGCACTGGAGGCCAGTGCACCGGCCACGAATTCCATCTCGCCATCGAGCGCCATGGCCTTTCGGTGCACCGCACCGATGAAGGCATCACGGCCGCCGCCCACCATCGCGTAGCGCAGTTTTCTCATGATGTGACCTGCTACTTCTTTTCGAATGCCGCGTCGAAGGCACCTGCGGCGGGTTTGAAATCCAGCCGTTTGCAGAATGCCGCACTCTCGGTTGCGCCGTGCACGCGATCCATGCGGCTGTCTTCCCACTCGACGCTCAAGGGGCCGTTGTAGCCAATATCGTTGAGGGCGACGATGAGCGATTCGAAGTCGATCATGCCGCGCCCCACGCTCCTGAAGTCCCAGAAACGGCGCGCATCGCCAAAACTGGTGTGCCCACCGAACACGCCGGCAACCCCGTCCCCTTTGCCCCACCAGACATCCTTCATGTGGGCGTTGTAAATGCGGTCGGCAAAAGTCCGGATGAACTTGATGTAGTCCACCCCCTGGTAACCCAGGTGGCTGGGATCGAAGTTGAAGCCAAAGCGCCGATGACCTTTCACCGCTTCAACGGCACGTTGTCCGGATGCGATGTCGAAGGCGATCTCGGTGGGATGCGCTTCCAGTGCGAAATTCACATCAACCGACTCGTAAACATCGAGGATCGGCATCCAGCGTTTCGCAAAGTCGGCAAAGCCCTTGTCCCAGTAGGACTGGGGGGTGGGCGGGAAGGGGTAGGTCGCATGCCAGATGGATGAGCCGGTGAAGCCGACCACCGTCTTCACGCCAAACGCCGCTGCCGCACGGCCGGTGTCCGCCATCTCACGGGCGGCGCGCTGGCGCACACCCTCCGGATCACCATCGCCCCAGATTTCTGCGCTGAGAATCGCCTGGTGACGCTCATCAATCAGGTCGCAGACAGCTTGGCCGACCAGATGGTTGGAGATGGCAAAGCACTGCAGGCCATGCTGCTTCAGCAGTGCCCATTTGTCCTTGACGTAGGCGGCGCTCGAAAGGGCCTCCTGGACGTTGAAGTGGTCGCCCCAGCACGCCAGCTCCAAGCCGTCATAGCCCATGCTTTTGGCCAGTGGCGCCAGCTCCTTGAGCGGCAGGTCGGCCCATTGGCCGGTAAAAAGTGTGACGGGTCTTGCCATGACGTTGCCCTCCTCGATGAATTTGAAACATTCCCCGCCGGTCATCCCGAAATCGGGATCAGGCGGGGGTGCAATGACGTGCCGACTCAGAACGGTGAGTCAGGAACGTAGTACTGCTTGGCGTTTTCCTTGGTGATCAGCACCGAAGGAATGATCGTGGTGGCGGCCATTTTTTCACCCTTGACGCGAGCCGCTGTGGTCAGCTTCATGGCGTCGGCAATCATGCTCGGTGAATAGGTCACATCGGCCGTGACGATCTTGTCGCCGTCCATGACCTTCTTGATGTAGTCCTTCGAGCCTGCGCCGCCCAGCACCAGCTTGACGTCGGTACGCTTGGCCTGTTCGATGGCCTTCTGGACACCCACCGCCATGTCATCGTCAGAAGCCCAGACGGCGTCGATGTTCTTGAAGCGGGTCAGGTAGTCCTGCATGACCTTGAACGCATCATCGCGGTTCCAGTTGCCGTGCTTGGCGTCAAGAATCTTGATGCCGGGGTAGCCCTTCATGACCGCGTTGAACGCGTCGACGCGCTGGTTGTCGATCACTGTGGGTATGCCGCGCAACACCACCAGGTCACCCTTGCCGCCCATCGCCTTGGCCATGTACTCTGCGGCAACTTTTCCGAAGCCGGGGTTGTCACCCGCCACATAGGCGTCTTGAGCTTTCGGGTCGTTCAGACCCCGGTCGACCACGGTGACAAACACCCCTTTGCTCTTGACCTGGGCCACGGGCTGCGTGAGGGGCGAGGATTCGAACGGCAGGATGATCAACGTGTCGATCTTGTTGGCCGTTACCAGGTCCTGGATCTGATTGGCCTGTTCAGCCGCCGAGCCGGCTGTCTTGACCGTGACCGTCACGCCGGGATACTGCTTCTCGAGCTCGGCTTTCGTGCGATTGGCCCAGTAGACGACGCCACCGGTCCAGCCGTGCGTGGCCGCGGGAACGGCAACGCCGATATTCGGCTTGTTCTGTGCCACGCTTGGGGTCATGACAGCCAACGACGCGAGCGCCAAAGCCGTCAACGCCAGTCTGCGATTCAATGATTTCATGGAGATCTCCTAGTAGTTGAGAAAGTAGCGGGTGCTACGGCTGAAAACAAGGGTCCACCGGGTCAGCGGCGCCCTCTCTGGAAAAATGCGACCGCGATGATCACAAAGCCCTGGACGGCGGCGTTGAGATACACGCTGATGATGCTGGTGAGATTGAGGATGTTGCTGATGACGGACAGCAGTACCGCACCAATGACCGTGCCCGTGATGCCTCCCGCACCCCCCTTCAGGGCGGTGCCGCCCACGATCACGGCGGCAATCGCCTCCAGTTCCCACAGCAGACCGGTGCTGGGAGACGCGGAACCCAGTCGCGGCACGTAGAGCAGCGTGGCGATCCCGACGCACACGCCCAGCAACATGTACGTGATGATCTTCACCCGGTCCACATCCACCGCAGCGTAGCGTGCGACCTGCTCGTTCGAACCGATGGCTTGCACGTAGCGTCCAAAGGCCGTGCGGTTGAGCACCAGGGCGCCGATCAAGGCCACCGCGATGAAAACCCATACGGGGATGGCGATCCCGAGGAATGCGCCGTAGTACACCGGGCTGTAGGCAGTCGACAATGTCCCGTCGAGGGTGATGGCGCCGCCGTTCGAGAAATAGGTCAGGTAGGCGCGGAAGATGCCCAGTGTTCCCAGCGTGACAATGAAGGGCTCGAT
>JAABQG010000058.1:10215-19265 GCA_011391595.1 Hydrogenophaga sp. | reverse complement strand
TTTGCGTGCGCGCCGGCCGGTCCGGCGTGCGGCGGGTTGCGCGCGCCGGAACTGTCCCGGAAAGCGGCCACCAGCTTGGTGGTCATCTCGGGACTGACGACCGACTGGCCGCTCAGCACCTTCAGGATGGACTCGCTGAGGTCTTCCGAGTTGATGGTCTTGAGCAAGTAGCCGTCCGCCCCGGCCTTCAGGGCGGCCGACAGGTCCTGCTCGTTCTCGCTCACCGTCAGCATCAGGATCTTGACCGCCGGCGCGACTTCCTTGAGGCCGGCAATCGCGTCGACGCCCCGTACACCCGGCAGGTGGTTGTCCAGCAGGATCAGGTCCGGCTTCTCAAGGGCCACGCAGCGCACCGCTTCGCCCGCATCGGCGGCCTCATGCAGCACGACGAAACGCTCATCCTGTGTGAGCAGGGCCACCAGACCGCGGCGAAACAGGGGGTGGTCGTCCACGACCATCAGGCGAACAGGGTTCATCAGCAGGGACTCACAAGGACATCGGGCTCGGTGTTTGGGGGCTCGTGGCGGCCGGAGGCTCGTGAAGCGTGGGGTTGCCAATGGCCACCGGATGGAGCGGCAAGGTCAGCGTCACCGTCGTCCCCGCACCAGGCACCGAGGCGACCACGACTTCGGCGCCGATGCGGGCCGCACGCTCGCGCATGATCTTCAGACCCACATGGGATTCCCCCCGGACCTGATTCATGTTGAATCCGGTGCCGTTGTCGAGGACCACGAAGCGCCATCGCTGGCCTTTGTGCACTTCCAGTGCAATGTGGCTGGCACCCGCGTGCTTGCGTGCGTTGGACAGCGCTTCCTGCACCACATGCAGCACCTGCACCTGCACATCGGCCGGCAAGGGCAACCCTTCCCCGTGCACATCCAGGCGCGACGGCAGACCCGTCTGGTGCTCGAACTTCTGCAAGGTCTCCTGGAGCGCCTGCTCGATGTCTTCGGTGTTGGTGCGGGTGCGAAAGTGCACCAGCAGCTCCCGCACATCGTTGATGCTTTCGCGCACCCCGACGTCCAGCTCGTCGACAATGCTGAGCACCTTGTCGGGCTGCTCGCGTTGCGCCGCCGTGCGAAGCAGTTGCACCTGGATTTTCATGAAGGCCAGTGACTGGGCGATCGAGTCGTGCAGTTCACGCGCCAGCAGGGCGCGCTCCTCGCCCACCGCCGCCTCGCGCTCCAGCGCCTCCGCGCGCAAGCCCTCCAGGGCACTGGCCAAATGGCTGGCGAGCGCATCGAGCAACTCGGTTTCCTCGGCGCTCAGCGTCACCGGACGGCGAAAGAACAGGTCGATCTCGCCGAGCAGGCGATGCTGCAGCCGGATCGGCACGCTCACCAGGCTCTCGAATCCGGCGCGCGCGCAGTTGCGCACCGGCATGGCGTCGTGCGACAGGATCGGAATCACCCGGGTGCGCGCGTCGGCCAGCAGACTGCCGCAGGCGCAGGCGCCGGCCAGCAGGCTGCGCTCGTCCTCCACCATCTCCTGCGGAAAACGGTCGGACGCCAGCATCAGGTAACGCTGGTTGGCGTCGTCCGCCCAGCGCACGGCCACGGCGTCGGCCTTCATGACGGTGCGCACCTTCTGCGCGAAGCCGCGCGCCAGCTCGTCGATGGTGTTGGCCTGGGCCAGGAAAGCGCTGACCTCGTACAGCGCCGCCAGGCGGGCGCGCTGGGCCTCGATGCGCTGCGTTTTGGCCTCGACCTGCGCCTCCAGGCCGCCGTAGAGCGACTGCAGCGTCGCCGCCATGCGGTTGAACCCGCCGGCCACCTGGCCAAATTCATCCTGCGCCTCAACCACGATCCGTGTGCTGAAATCACCGGCCTCCACCTGCCGCAGGCCCTGGCGCAGGTTGCCCAGCGGGTTGATCACATACATGTAGCCTGTGAACAGCATCACCACCGCGCCGACGATGGCCAGCGCCATCATCACAAACTGGAACAGGTTGAGAATCGCCGTCAGCCGGGACAGCTGGTGCTCGATCGACGACACCAGCGCGTCGATCGCCGTGACGAACTCCTCGGCAGCCGCCACCGACTCGGCCGCGGTCAAGGGCGGACGGGCCAACCATTGGCCCCGCCGCTGGGCCCAGAGCTTCTCGACCTGGGCGAACTTGGCATCGACGTCACCGTCCCAAGGCACGAACAGGGGACGCGAGGCGTCGCCCTTGCGCAGCAGCAACAGGCTTTCGTCAAACAGGCTCACAAGGGCATTGAGCTCAGTGGGCGCCAGGCTGGTCTGCACGGCGCTGGCCAGCCGCCAGGTCTGCATGCGCATGCGCCCGGCTTCGTTGACGGCAGCGGCGCCCCCTTCAAGCTGCCAGGTCACCCACAGGGTCAGGCTGATCGACGCCAGCGCTACCAGCAGCAGGCTGGCGCCAATGCGGATCAGCTTGGTCGAAAGGGAGGCGGTGCGGAACATGCCCCAAGGTTAACCGTTCACCGGGTACTGGCGCAAACGGCCCTTTGCCCGCTACTCCACCGTGACCGACTTCGCCAGATTGCGTGGCTTGTCCACGTCCGTACCCCGCGCGCAGGCCGTGTGATAGGCCAGCAACTGCAGCGGCACCACGTGCAACAACGGGCTAAGGGCGCCGAAGTGGCCAGGCATGCGGATGACGTGAATCCCCTCGCTGCTCTCGATGTGGCTGTCGGCGTCGGCCAGTACATAGAGCACGCCGCCGCGCGCGCGCACTTCCTGCATGTTGCTCTTGAGCTTTTCGAGCAGCGCGTCGTTGGGCGCCACGGTCACCACCGGCATGGCACTGGTGACGAGCGCCAGCGGCCCGTGCTTGAGCTCGCCGGCGGGGTACGCCTCGGCATGGATGTAGCTGATCTCCTTGAGCTTGAGCGCACCCTCCAGGGCGATCGGGTAATGCAGGCCGCGACCCAGGAACAAGGCGTTCTCCACCTTGGCGAAATCCTCTGACCAGCTGATGATCTGCGGCTCCAGCGCCAGCGCGGCCGACAGGGCGGCCGGGAGCTGGCGCATGGCCTTGAGGTGCACGGCCTCGGCCTCCGGGGACAAGCGTCCGCGGATCTTGGCCAGCACCAGCGTCAGCAGGAACAGGCCGGCCAGCTGGGTCGTGAACGCCTTCGTGGAGGCAACCCCGATCTCGACACCGGCGCGGGTAAGGTAGGACAGCTCGCACTCCCGCACCATGGCCGAAGTGGCTACGTTGCAGATGGTCAGCGTGTGCTTCATGCCCAGCGACTGGGCATGGCGCAGCGCAGCGAGCGTGTCGGCGGTCTCGCCCGACTGGCTGATGACCACCACCAGCGTCTTCGGGTTGGGCACGGAGTCACGGTAGCGGTACTCGCTGGCGACTTCCACCTGCGTCGGCACGCCGGCCATGCCTTCGAGCCAGTACTTGGCCGTGCAGCCGCTGTAGTAGCTGGTTCCGCAGGCCAGGATGAGCACGCTGTCGATGTCGCCCAGCACGCGGCGCGCGCTGTCGCCGAACAGCTCGGGCACGATGCCCTCGACGCCCTGCAGCGAGTCGGCGATGGCTCTTGGCTGCTCGAAAATTTCCTTCTGCATGTAGTGCCGGTACGGCCCCAACTCGGCAGCGCCGCTGTGGGCATGCACCGTTTTCACGGGGCGCGTGACCGGCTTGTGCGCCTTGTCGACGATCCAGTACTTGCCCAGTTGCAGATCGACCAGGTCGCCCTCTTCCAGGTAGACGATCTGATCGGTCACCCCGGCCAGCGCCATCGCATCGCTGGCCAGGAAGTTCTCGTCACCCTCCTGGCCAACGCCGAGGATCAGCGGTGAACCGACCCGCGCACCCACCACACGGTGGGGCTCGTCCTTGTGGAAGACCGCGATCGCGTAAGCGCCACGGAGCTGGGCAACCGCGACCTTCACCGCCTCGAACAAATCGCCATCGTAAAGGCTGTCGACCAGATGGGCGATTACCTCGGTGTCGGTCTG
This sequence comes from Hydrogenophaga sp., assembly GCA_011391595.1. Taxonomy (GTDB): domain Bacteria; phylum Pseudomonadota; class Gammaproteobacteria; order Burkholderiales; family Burkholderiaceae_C; genus JAABQG01. The sequence continues at coordinate 15,329 of JAABQG010000058.1, read as the reverse complement.
GCTGGCAAACACATAGCCCTTGGCCTGCAACGAGACACGCAGTTCCTCGAAATTCTCGATGATGCCGTTGTGAACCAGCGCCACGCGCCCTGGCCGCGACGCCGCGTCCGCACCCGGCCCATGGCTGAAATGGGGGTGGGCGTTGTGCACGGCCGGCGCACCATGGGTCGCCCAGCGCGTGTGGGCAATGCCGGTCATGCCTTCGACGTGCTCCGCCGCCACCTGGTGTGTCAGCTCGGCCACACGCGCCGTGCTGCGCGCACGCTTGAGACCGCCCGCATGGACGGCCACGCCGCAGGAGTCATAACCGCGGTACTCCAGCCGTTGCAGGCCCTGCACCAGGATGGGAACAATATTGCGGTTGGAAACCGCGCCGACGATACCGCACATGAACAACTCCTTTGTGTACCACTTTTGTACTGTATGGCGAATGACGTTGAATTTGTAATCAATTTTTTTAATTTATTGAAATATAATTTTATCAATTTTAATTTTTACCTGTTTATTTCATTAAGAAAAATAAAATGGAACAAATAGCTGTTGACGACACGGACCTTCGTCTGCTCGATGCCATGCAGCGCGATGCGACCGTGAGCAACCAGGCGCTGGCGGCGCTGGTGCATGTGTCGCCTCCTACCTGCCTGCGGCGCGTCAAGCGACTGCGCGACGCCGGCCTGATCGAGCGGCAGATCGCGATCCTGAATGCCGACCGCATGGCGCCGATCCTGGGCCACGGCTTGACCGCCGTGGTGGAGATTTCGCTGGATCGTCAGGATGCCGCCCAGCTCGACGCTTTCGAGCAACGCGCTGTCTCGGACGACAGCGTGCAGCAGTGCTACCGCGTCTCGCCGGGGCCCGACTTCGTGCTGATCGCCCACGCGGCCGACATGCCGGCCTACCAGGCCCTGGCGCAACGCCTGTTTACCGCCGATGCCAATGTGCGCAACGTCAAGGCCTTTTTCAGCGTCAAACGGGCAAAATTTGAACCAAAACTGCCTTTATCCAGCGTCATTAGGTTATAGCTTGCTATTGTTTTAATATTTTCTCGAGGCTCTGCCGTGGTGCGATGACACGCGCCGCCCCGCGCTCACTTGCCAAAGGGGGCCGAGGCACCCCAGAATCCCCCCCCTGCGTAACAAAAGCAAAAAAGAGCAACAATCGGGACACCATGGTTTCCACCTCTTTCGCCATCTTCCTCGGCGCAATTGCCATCCTGGCGCTGCTGCTGGCCTGGAAATTCGTCACAGCCAAGCCCAAGCCGCGTCGATTCCGCTACCAGCCTTCCGTGGCGATCACGCCCTTGCAGACCCAGGCACTGCTGTACCTGCAGACCGCCTTCTCCGAAGCGGTCGTTCTGCCGCAAAGACCGCTTGCCAACCTGCTTGTTACGCGCCACGTTCAGGCGCCCGACGCAGCCCTGCAGGCACAACAGGCACTGGACGGGATGAAAGTGGACTTCGCTGTCTGCGACGACAGCGGCAAGACCAGGTACGTCTTTGACCTGGACCCGTCCAGCGCAGCACCGGAGTCAGCGGCGACCAAGCTGCGCAACGCCGAGAAGAACCGCATTCTGAAAAGTGCAGGCATACGCCTCGTTCTTCTCAAGGGCAATCCGAGCCAATGGCCCACACCCGCGGAATTCCGGCTGAAACTGGCGCTGGCGGCCTTGCCGACCCGTGGGCCTGAGGGCGAGCCCGAAAAGTACGTGCTGGCTCCGGGACCGTCGTCTCAGGCATCGCTTTCACCTGAATCATCGATCATGGGCATGACCGTGCTCATGACGCTTGAAGGCGAAGAGGCCGAAACAGCCTGGCGCGCCGCACGAGACTGACTCAGGCCTTCTTCACGGGCCGGGCCCAACCGGCAATGCTTAACTGCTTGCCACGCGCCACGCTCAAGGCGCCAGGCGGCGTGTCTTTGGTGATGGTGGAGCCACCGCCCACCGTGCCGCCGGCGCCAATCGTCACCGGCGCCACCAGCACACAGTTGCTGCCGATGTGCACGTCCGCCTCGATCACGGTGCGGTGCTTGTTGGCGCCGTCGTAGTTGGCGGTGATGCTGCCCGCCCCGTAGTTCACACGCTCACCCACCGTCGCATCGCCCAGGTAGGCCAGGTGGTTCGCCTTGGCACCCGCAGCCAGCGTGGAGTTCTTCACCTCGACGAAATTACCGATGTGCACACCCGCGCCGAGCTGCGCGCCGGGGCGCAGCCGCGCAAACGGGCCGACCAGCGCGCCCTCGCCCACCTGCACACCGGCTTTTTCCCCATCGATATGGGTGAAGGGGTGAATCACCGCACCGGCAGCAATCGTCGCATTGGCGATCACGCAATGAGCGCCCACCCGCACACCATCGCCCAGTTGAACCGCGCCCTCGAAAATACAGTTCACATCGATATCCACGTCCTGCCCGCAGCGCAGATTGCCGCGCACGTCCAGGCGCGCCGGGTCGGCCAGGCGCACACCCTGCTCCATGAGCGAGCGCGCCAGACGGGCCTGGTACTCGCGCTCCAGTTCGGCCAGTTGCTGCGGGCTGTTGATGCCTGCCACCTGCAGCGGGTCGTCGATGCAGTGCGCCAGCACCGGCACGCCGTCGGCCACGGCGAACTTCACCACGTCCGTCAGGTAATACTCGCCCTGGGCGTTGCGGTTGTCCAGCTGGGCCAGCCAGCCCTTGAGCAGCCGGGCCGGCACGGCCATGATGCCGCTGTAGACCTCCCGGATCTGGCGCTGCGCCTCGGTCGCATCCTTCTGTTCGACGATGGCCACCACCGGCGCGGCATTTTCCACGCTGCCCACGATGTCGTCGCCTGCCCAGCCCGCGCCGCTGCGCACGATGCGCCCATAGCCCGTCGGGTCCGCAAACTCAATGGTCAGCAACGCCAGGGATTGGCCGGCACAGGCCTCGATCAGCGCACGCAAGGTGTCCGCCGCGATGAGTGGCACATCACCGGACAGCACCACCACCACGCCGTCGTCGGCCAGCACGGGCACCGCCTGCTGCACGGCATGCCCGGTGCCCAGTTGGGGTTCCTGGCGCACACATTTCATAGAAAAACCAGTGTAGCCCAGCGCCAGATGGCCAATCTTTGCTTCTACTTCAGGAGCTCCATGGCCGGTGATGACCACGCAGGAGCGGGCGTTCAACCCCGCCGCCGTGTCGGTCACATGCTGCAACAACGCGCGCCCGGCCAATCGGTGCAACACTTTGGGCAAGCGGCTTTTCATGCGGGTGCCCTTGCCGGCGGCCATGATGACCACGTCCAGGGGCGGGGGCTGCAGTTCGACAGGGGCGGTGTTCGACGGTGGATTCATGACTATTTATTCCTGGTTTCTCCGGATTATCGGTCTCTGCGTCGTCAGCCTGATGCTGGCCTCGTGCAGTGCCGTCAAGCTCGGATACAACCAGCTGCCGGAGATCGCCTATTGGTGGATCGACTCCTACATCGACACTGCGGACACCCAGGCGCAGAGGCTGCGCCGTGAGCTCGACGAGCTTTTTCAATGGCACCGGAGCGTCGAGCTTCCCCAGTACGTGCTGATGCTGCAAAAGATGCAGAAGCTTGCGCCCGGCCCCGTCAGCCCCGCGCAGGCCTGTGCCGAGTTCGACGCGGTGCGTGAGCGATTCAATGCATTCACGGCCCGCGCCGAGAGTCCTGTGCTCTGGCTGGCCTCGTCGCTCAGCCCGGCACAGATCGACCACCTGGCGGCCAAGTACGCCAAGACCGACAAGGAATGGGAGGCCGACTGGCTGCGCGGCCCGCCCACCGAGCAGTTCAAGCGCCGCCTGAAGCGGTCCGTGGAGCGCAGTGAAATGCTCTACGGCACACTTGACGAGGCGCAGATCCAGCTGCTGCGCACCGAGCTGGCCGCCTCCAGCTACGAACCGCAAATGTTGTGGACCGAACGCCTGCGCCGTCAGGACGACATCCTGCAGACGCTGCGGCGGGTGAACGCAGGGAAGCTTCCGCCCGAAACCGTGCGCGAGTCCCTCAATGCCTTGCTCACCCGCTTGGTGACGTCGCCGGTTCCAGCCGGGCGCGCCTACAGCGAAACCACCGTGCGAGAGAGCTGCGCGCTGTTCTCTCGCCTGCACAACAGCACCACACCGGCGCAGCGCGCCCGGGCCGTGCAGACACTCAAGAACTACGAAGAGGATTTCCGCGCGCTGTCGGCCGGAAGGTGAGGCGGCCGGGGTCGGGCGGGACCTGCCCGCGCCAGGACCGGTACGCTAAGGCCTGTGCGCATCGCGCACCGAAGCTTCCAGCTCGGTGAAAGCCTCCTGCACATAGTCGCCCAGCCGCTCCAGGTTGGGCAGCTCGTCGGTGGCGATCAGCCCGAAGTACAGCTCGTCGGCATAGCTGAACAAGGTGATGTTGAGCAGGTTGCTCGGCGGCAGGGTGCTGATGGGGTGCATCTCCTGCATCAGCGCGCCCTTGAGGTACAGGTGCTCTTTCGGCCCCGGTACGTTGGACACCAGCGTGTTGCCCATGGGCGGCAGGCTGTTGCTGAGCTTGAGCATTTCCGCCAGCTGCGCGATCAGCCCGGTGATGAGGGTGTAGGACTCGATGCCTTCGGGTGCCACGCTGTCGATCATGGTGCGCACGTTGCGCAGCGAGAAGCCGATGTTGCGCAGCCGCACGTAGGGGTCGTCGGTGGGCGGCGACAGCTCCACCTGGATGATGCCGATCTTGTTGCCGGCAGTCTTTTCGCCGTCACGGCGCAGGTTCACCGGCATCTGGATGGTGATCGGGCGCCGGAGCTCCACGCCCTGATCCTGGAGATAGCGGCGCAGCGCACCGTCCAGGCAGGTCAGCGCGACATGGTTGAGCGTGGAGCGGGTGCGCGCGCGGATCGCGTTGACGCGCGCCATCGAGACGACCGCCGTGGTGAACTGGCGTCCCGGCGTGACCTGCCCGGTCAACGGGGTGCGGGCGCTGGAGACGAACGGCAAGGCAATGGCGTTCTTGGTGAGCTTCACGCCCTCCAGCAGCAGCATCGCCGCGAGCCGCCCCACGCCCAGGACACGCATCGTGGTGCCGCCGACCTCCTTCCAAAGCGTCTGCATCATTTCCTGGCTGGCCTGCTTGCGCCGCTCGCCGTGCCCGCTGTGCC
>JAABQG010000058.1:0-10052 GCA_011391595.1 Hydrogenophaga sp. | reverse complement strand
CGGCCGCGAGCGGTCGAGCATGGGCACGTGCAGCTTCGCAACGAAGTCGTACAGCGCTTGCCGGTCGTTGTGGCCGCGGGTGAGCTTGTGATAAAAAATGTGCTGGTTCAGGTCCACCGCCTGCGCGACTTCCCAATGCGGCATGGCCTTCAGCGAGAAATTGATGACGCGATTGAACGGTGCCTTGACGTCGGTGAAGCTCAGGTACTCGCGATAGAGGTCTTTGGCAAAGCCGGCTTTGGCCCCGCCCGGCCGCTTGCAGATCAGCAGGCCCGCGACATGTTTGGGGCTGGCTTCGGTCTCGGCGATGAAAAATCCGAGGTCGAGAAGGGACAGGGTGCTCATGGTGCTCCAGGGATGGCTGGCTTGGACTGCCCCATTCTGCAGCACGGAGCCCGGCCGGCGTTACGGGGTTCCCCGTAGGGCCGGCGACACACGCAATGCCGGCAGGGTCTGTCCAGCCTGCGCCGGACCACCCTATTTCACTTCGGGAACATGAACTGCACCTGCGCGCGAACCTGCCAGTTGGGCCCGTAGTCGGGCTTGACCAAGTTGTAATAGGCCTGGATGTTCGCGTTCACCGGCAGCTTACCGAGGTGGAAGATTTTGCCCACGCCGCCGCCCAGCGGCACCGTCCATTGCTGGCCGCTGGCGGCCTTCCAGTTCACCGTGAGGACAGGGGCGCTGGTCAGGTACAAGCCGGCCGGGAAGTTGTAGTTCACAAAGGGCTGGATCAGTCCGTTGCTGTAGGAGCCCCCTCGCTGGTCGCTGGTCAGCGACCAGATGTTGTTGGCCAGTGCGCCGTAAACCCAGGGGTCGCCCTTGCCTGGCGCCTGCGAATCGCCCCTGCTATTCAAACGCGAAGACGCGCTTCCAGTCGTTCTTGATGCTGATCACGATCCAGCCCTTCTTCTTCGCTTCGTCGTACACCGGCTGGGTGAACGTACCGATCCGGCTCGCTGGCAGACCCGTGGCAGGCCCGTAGGCGTATTCGCGCTGCGCGTCGTCGTGCAGCACCAGCATGCCCAGGCGCGCACCGGTGCCGGCGGTGGTCCATTCGAGCATCTGCTGGTCGCCGTCGGAATTGCCGAACGCGGCCTGCGGGCGCTGGCCGATCATCATGTTGATGCCGACCGGCTTGTTGGCCTTGTCGTTGATGAAGAAAAGGGCGGGCGCGTTGGTCAGGGTCGGCACGCCGTCGCGCACCGCGTAGTCCACCTTCAGCAGGCTGCCGATGACGTGCTCGGGCGGCACGCCATACACCGCCTCGGCAAAGGCCCGCACGAACTCCTGTCCGCCTCCGGTGGCAATGTAGGTGCGGTAGCCGTTGGCGCGCAAGTACTTCAAGGCCTCGACCATCGGCGCGTAGACCAGTTCCGTATAAGGCCGCTGGAATTTCGGGTGCTTCGCCGTGGCGGCCCAGGTCTTGACGACCTCGCGGAACGCCTCGATGCTGAGCCCGGCCTGCGACGCGCCGACGAGCTTCAACAAATCGGCCTCGGTGAATTTAGCCATGGCCGCACGGTCGCCCATGACCACGGCCTTGAAGGGCTCCTCGGTAGCCAGTGCGGGCTGCGCCTTGACCACGTCCTTCACCCGGTCCAGCGCGAAGTCCACCTGGGCGTACATCGGCTGCTCGACCCACAGCGTTCCATCCTGGTCGAAGGTGGCGACGCGCTGCGCGGCGGGCACGAACTGCGGACTGCTGCTGTCGGTGGTCTTGCGCACGAACTGCACGATGGTCTCCTTGGCCGCACCGTCGTTCCATGAGGGCAACGGGTCGGTGACCGGCGCCATCTGGGCGCAGGCGCCGAGCAGGGCCACCGCCAAGACCAGTGCGGCGCGCCGGCTGATACGAAGGGCTGAAACAAGCGGGCTTTTCATTGGGAATCCTTTTCTTCCGGTATCAATCGTTCGCGGCGGGGGAACGCACAACGGGTGGAAATTTCAGATGGGCCATCCACCGCCAGACAGTCGATTCGGGCAATGAATGACTCCCTTATTCATAGCTGACCATGGCCATTCCACGCTGGGGAATGGCCAATAAAGCTTGAAAGCCGTCCTATTTGGCTGCGGAGGCCGCTGCGGGGGCGGCTGAAGCGGCTGGTGCCGGTGCTGCGGCAGGTGCGGATGCTGCTGCGGGTGCTGGCGCAGCCGTTGCCGGCGCAGAGGCCGCCGCTGCGGGTGCTGCCGCCGGCGCGCCGGCAATCTCGATCTTGGCCTTGCCCTTCAGGTCGTCGAGCTGCTTCTTCAGGTTCTGCTGCGCCAGTTGCTGCGACAGGGTGCCCTTGACCTCGTCGAAGGGCGGTGCCTCGACCGGCTTGGCGTCTTCGAGCTGGATGACGTGGTAGCCGAACTGGGTCTTCACCGGTTCCTGGGTGATCGCGCCCTTTTCCAGCTTGCTCACGGCGGCGCCGAACTCGGGCACCATGCGGCTCACGTCAAACCAGCCCAGTTCGCCACCGCGCACCTTGGAGCCGGTGTCCTTCGATTTCTCGGCGGCCAGCTTGGCGAAGGCGCCGGCGTCTTTCTTGAGCTTGGCGATGATGTCCTTCGCCTCGGATTCCTTCTCGACCAGTATGTGGCGCGCCTTGTATTCGGTGCCGGTGATGGTCGCCTTGATGCGCTCGTACTCGGCCTTCATCGCCTCTTCGGTCACCGGGTTGTTCTTGATGTAGTCCTGCACGTAGGCGTTGGCAAGGATGGACTGCTTGATCACTTCAAGCTTTTCCGTCACGTCGGGCGTCTTGTCCAGCCCCTTCTTGACGGCCTCCTCGGCAATCACCATCTGCATGGTGAGCTGGTCCAGGATGGCCTTGCGCGTGTCCGGGCTGTCGGGCTGGCCCTGCGCGCCGCCCTGCTTGATGAGCATGTCGATGCGGCTCTTGCTGATGGGCGTGCCGTTGACGGTGGCCACGGGCGGCTCGCTGGCTTTCGCAGCCGAAGCGGCCGGGGCTGCGGCTTTCTCATCCTTGGCGGCGTTGCAGGCGGCCAGTGAAAGCACGGCGGCGGCGCTGGCGATCAGGAGGGTGGAGTTGAGCAATTTCATTTTGAACGGTCCTTGGAAGGTAAAACCTGTGAATCATAGGCCCGAAGCCTTTGGCCAGGCTTAAGACGGGCGACCGCAGGGCGTTCAGGCGGGCCCTTGCAAAGGAACGCAAAACAGTTGCGCCGCAACTGATTCAATATCCATAGCAAATCAAGACCATTCGACGATGGAATGGTGGCATTTTGATTTGAAAAACTCCCCGAGGTTCGCCCGGAAGGCTGCGCGGCAATGTCAGAATGCCTGCAACGCCCTCGGAACCCACCGCATGCCCCTTTCCTGGAACGAAATCAAGTCGCTCGCCATGGCTTTCAGCCGGGAATGGATGCGCGCCCTGGGCTTCAAGCTCACGGTCGAGCCGGTTTCGGCGGGAACCTGAGCGGAAAGACGATGACCGGCTTTCCGGACTTCAGCGGCCTCAGGCCTGCAGCGCCTTCCACATTTCCATGTCGCGCTCGGCGGTCCAGATGCGCGGGTTCTTGATGCCGCTGGCTTCATCAAAAGCGCGGCTCACGTCGAACGGCAGGCAGTGCTCGTAGATGAAGACCTTGCCGAAGACCGGGTCCATGCTCTTTCGCGTGTGGGCCATGGCGGCCTTCAGGTCCATGCCGGCGGCGGCGGCTTCCTTGCCGGCGGTGAACAGGGTCTCGACCCAGCGCTTGGTGTAGTCCAGCGCCTTGTTGACGTCGGCGTTGCCTTTCATGGCTTCGCCGCGGCCGGGCACGATGGCTTCGGCCTTCAGGGCGCGCAGGGCTTCCAGCGTGGCGGGCCATTCGGCGAGTTGCGCGTCGCCGGTGTAGACGCCGGCCTCGTACTCGACCAGATCGCCGCTGAACAGCACCTTCTCGGCTTCGACCCAGGCGATGGTGTCGCCGCGCGTGTGGCCGTACCCGGGGCTCCAGATCTGGACCACGACGCCGCCGAGGTTGATCGACAGCTTGCCCGGCACTTCGCCTTGGGTCGCGTCGCCGCCGCCGATGACCATGCTCGGCCAGGTCAGGCCCGGCACGGAATCGGCGCCGCGGAACAGGCGCGGGAAACGTTCCATCTCGCTGCGCATGTCCTGCGCACCGCGCTCGCGGATCAGCTCCAGCGTGCCCTGACTGGCGATGATCTCGGTCGCACCCTCGGCCACGTAGGCACTCGCACCCAGCACGCGCACCGCGTGGTAGTGCGTGAGCAGCACGTACTTGATCGGCTTGCTTGAGACTTTTCGGATCTGCTTGATCAGGTCGCGCGCCATGGCCGGCGTGGCCGTGGCGTCGCTGACCATGATGGAGTCATCGCCAATGATGACGCCGGAGTTGGGGTCGCCCTCGGCGGTGTAGGCCCAGCAGTGGGGGCTGAGTTGCTCGAAGGTGATCTTCTTGTCTTCCAGGTCGGCCTGGGATGCGAATGCTTTGGACATGGCGGAAATCTCCTGATAGGTGTCAAATTCGAATGGCGTCGATTTTACCTAATCGTAATGAATTACGTATTGGTAAATTATGTCGAGGGCTTTGCAGCCATTCCACGCTCCAGCATGGCGATCACTTCATCGGCAAAGGCAGCGTAGCTCATCGGCCCGCCGGGACGCAGCCAGGTGAAGGTCCAGTTGATCATGCCGAACAGCATCATGGTCACGGCGGTCTGGTTCTGCGGGTTCAGGCGCTGCGGGTAGGCGCGGCGCAGGGCGCGCGTGACAGCGGACACGACGTCGCGCTGGCGGTTCAGGATCAGCTCACGCTGCGACACGGGCGGATCAAAACCCAGCGCGGGGTCCGGCTCGCCACTCAGGAACTTGGTGTCGTGCAGCAGCGCCACATGGCGGGTGGCCGAGGTTTCGTACTCTTCCAGAAAGCTGCGGATCAGTTCGTGCAGCGCGGCGCGGTCGTCCAGGTTGCGGCGCTGGGCGGTGGCTTCGACCTGGGCGATCAGCAGCAGCAGGCGCTGGGTGTAACGGTTCAGCAGGTCGAACAGGATGGCTTCCTTGCTGCCGTAGTAGTGGTAGAGCCGCGCCTTGCTGGTGCCGCTGGCGGCGGCGATGTCGTTCATGCTGCTGGCCGGGTAACTGCGCTCGGCGAAGCACTGGGCGGCGATGTCCAGGATTTCGTCGCGCTTGAGTTCGTGGGAGGCGGATTTGGGGCGGGCCATGTTCTGGATTATCGTAGCGGCATGGCCACGACATCCTCCTCCGTTTCCCGTGAATTCGCCGATTACTGCTGCGAACTGCTCGCCAGCGCCGGGCCCTGCGTGGCGCGGCGCATGTTCGGCGGCTGGGGCATCAGCACGGACGGGCTGACGCTGGCCATCATCGCCGACCTGGGCGATGGCGAGCGCCTGTACCTGAAGGCCAGCGAGGACACACGGCAACAATTCGAGGGGGCAGGCTGCAAGCGCTTCGTCTATGAGGCCAAAGGCAAGGCCATGGCCATGAACTACTACAGCGCGCCCGAAGACGCGATGGAATCCGCCCGCATCATGCAGCCCTGGGCGAGAATTTCGCTCGAATGTGCATTAAAAGCCAAGGCACCCAGCGTCAAACGGTCGCGGGACGCTACCCAATTCATAGCACCCCGAAAGAAGGCAACGCCCGGACCGCGGCGCAAGACCGGCGCGGGCTGAGCGCAGTTCCGTCGCGGCCTGCGCACCAGTCACCTGCGTGCTGGACCGCCCCAGGTGGGCATGCGCCAATGCGCCTCCGGGCCATTCATTCCACGAGCACACCATGACCGACACTACCACCCACCATCGCATCTGCCCCCTGTGCGAGGCCTGTTGCGGACTCGAAATCAAGGTGCAGGCCGGCAAGGTCATCAGCATCCGAGGGCACGAGGCCGACGTGTTCAGTGCGGGCTACATCTGCCCCAAGGGCGTGGCCCTGAAAGACCTGCACGAAGACCCGGACCGCCTGCGCACCCCGCTTATCAAGCGCGACGGCGCCTTTGTGCAGGCCAGCTGGGAAGAAGCCTTTGCCGAGATCCAGCGCCGCGTGCCGCCGTTGATGGCCGCCCACGGGCGCAATGCCACCGCCGTCGTCGTGGGCAACCCGTCGGCCCACAAGATCGGCCTGCTCACCTATTTCGGCAAGCTGGCGCGCGCGCTGGGCACGAAGAACGTGTTTTCCGCCTCCACGCTGGACCAGATGCCCAAGCAGCTCGCCAGCGGGCTGATGTTCGGCCACTGGCTGTCGATCGCCTTGCCCGACATCGCCCGCACCGACTACCTGCTGGTGCTGGGCGCCAATCCCTTGGTGAGCAACGGCAGCATGTGGACCGTGCCCGACTTCAAGGGAAAGGCCCGGGCGCTACAGGCGCGCGGTGGCAGGCTGGTCGTCATCGACCCGCGCCGCAGCGAAACCGCCGCCGTGGCCGACGCGCACCACTTCATCCGCCCGAATGCCGACGTGTTTTTGCTGGCGGCCATGGTGAACACCCTGTTTGCCGAAAGGCTGGTGAAACTGGGCACAGTGGCCGACCGGGTCACTGGCGTGGCCGAAGTGCAGCAGGTGGTGACCCCCTTCACACCCGAGACCGTGGCCGTGCGTTGCGGAATCAGCGCCGACACCATCCGCGAGCTGACCCGCGAGCTGGCTGGTGCACGCCGCGCCGCCGTCTATGCCCGCATCGGCACCTGCACGCAGGAATACGGCACGCTCTCCAGCTGGCTGGTGGATGTGCTCAACACGTTGACCGGCAATCTGGATGCACCCGGTGGCGTGATGTTTGCCCGATCCGCCGCCTTTGCCTCGAACACGGCGGGCAAACCCGGCATCGGCAAGGGCATCAGTACCGGCCGCCACCATGCCCGCGTGGGCGGCGCGCCCGAGGTCTATGGGGAGCTGCCCATCACCTGTCTGGCCGAAGAGATCGAGACGCCCGGTGAGGGCCAGGTCCGCGCCCTGTTCACCGTGGCCAGCAACCCGGTGCTTTCCAGCCCCAATGGCCCGCGTCTGGCCCGGGCGCTGGACACGCTCGAATTCATGGTCAGCATGGACATCTACCTGAACGAAACCACGCGCCACGCCGACGTCATCCTGCCCGGCGTGTCGCCACTGGAAGACTTCCATTACGACGTGGCCTTTCCCCAGCTCTCCTGGCGCAACCACGCGCGCTACAGCCCGCCGGTGCTGCCCGTCACACCGGGTCAGCCCGAAGAATGGCAGACCCTTCTCAAGCTGGCAGCCATTGTCCAGGGCAAGGGGGCCGAGGTGGACGCCAGCGCGCTGGACGACGCACAGTTCGCCGACGATGCGCAGCGCCTGTTTGGCGCGTACGCCGATGACGTGATCGACGCCACCCGCGGGCTCAAGGGTCCGCAGCGCGCACTGGAAGTCGCCCTGCGCAGTGGACCGTATGGCGACGGCTTCGGCACGAAGCCAGGAGGCCTCACCCTGGCGAAGGTGATGGCTTCCAACACCTCGGGAGGCATTGACCTGGGCGAACTCCAGCCGCGCATTCCCGAGATGCTGCGCACCCCCAGCGGAAAAGTGGAGCTAGCACCGCCTTCTCTGCTGGCCGACATGGCGCGCGCGGTGGCCGACCTGGCGAAGCCGGCTCCCGATCTGGTGATCATCGGTCGGCGCGACGTGCGCACCAACAACAGCTGGATGCACAACCTGCCAGTGCTGGCCAAGGGGCCTTTTCGTTGCACCGCGCTGGTCCACCCCACGGACGCGGCACGGCTGCACCTGGTGGATGGCGCCATGGCCCGTATCGCCAACGGCCCGCGCAGCATCGAGGCGCAGGTCCACTTCAGCGATGAAATGATGCCCGGCGTGGTGAGCCTGCCGCACGGCTGGGGCCACGATCTGCCGGGCGCCCGGCTGCACCTGGCGGCGCAACGCCCGGGCGCCAACCTGAACGCCCTGCTGGACGATCAGCTGCGCGATCCGCTGTCGGGCAATGCGGTGCTGGGCGGTGTGGCGATCACGATGCAGGCGCTGAGCTGACCGGCCATGCAGCATTCACAAACCCACCTGCGCACCCGTCCGATCATGGCCGGCCACCTGCGCGCGTTTGAATCGGTGGCCCGGCACCTGAATTTCCGCCTGGCGGGCGAGGAACTGGCGCTCACGCAATCGGCCGTGAGCCGGCAGATCCAGGCCCTGGAGGAAGAAGTCGGCGTGCCGCTGTTCCTGCGCCACACCCGCGCCGTGGAGCTCACCAGCGCCGGTGCGCTGTTGCTGCTGGCGGTCGCGCAAGCCTTGCCGCGCATCGACGCGGCGGTGCGCCAGATTCGCCAGAGCGCGGGGCGCAGGAGCGTCTCGCTCACGACCTTTGCCTCGTTCGCCTCGATGTGGCTGATCCCGCGGCTGGAGGCCTTCCAGCGCGACCACCCGGACATCGACATCCGCATCGACGCCTCCGACGTGGCCGTGGACCTGGACCTCGCCGACGTGGACATCGCGCTGCGCTACGGTCCGCCGGCCAGCATGCCTGCGGGCGCCGTGCGGCTGTTCGGCGAACAGCTCACGCCGGTGGCCAGCCCCTGGCTGCTGAAGTCGTCGAGCACCGGTGGCCAGGCCCTGCGCAGGCCTGAAGACCTGGCGCAGTTCGCGCTGATCGAAGCCGGCGACGCGAACCGCACACACCTGGAGTGGCTGACCTGGCGCCGCTGGCTCGAGGCCCAGGGCCTGCCCAAGCCCAGCCCGAAACGCTGGATGTATTTCAACTACGCCTACCAGATGGTACAGGCCGCCCTGACCGGCCAGGGCGTGGTGCTGGCGCGCCTGCCGCTGGTGGCGGAGAGCATCGCCAATGGCGACCTGGTCGAGGTGCTGCCGGGCTCGCGCATGGATTCACCGATGGCCTACTGGCTGATGGTGGGCCCGCGCAGCGCGGCGCGCCCCGAGATCACTGCATTCTGCGACTGGCTGCGGGCCCAGGCGCAGGCCACGCGCGAGGCGATTGGCGAGGTGCCGGACCCGGACCTCGCCGGCGACCTGAACTGAACCGAAAGGCCCGCTGGCTACAGCCTACAGGATCGAGCCCGGCTTTTCGCCGTGCTCGTAAACCACGTGGGCGCGGCCGACGATCAGCAGGTCTAGCTTGCCGATCTGGCCAAGGTCTTTATTGGTGTAGGGCAGCTTGTGCAGCACGTAGCGCATGGCGTTCAGGCGCGCGCGCTTCTTGCAGTCGCTCTTGATCACGGTCCAGGGCGAATCGGCGGTGTCGGTCTCGAAGAACATCGCCTCCTTGGCCACCGTGTAGTCTTCCCATTTGTCGAGTGAGGCCAGGTCGATGGGGCTGAGCTTCCAGTGCTTGAGCGGATGGCCTTCGCGCTCCTTGAAACGGCGGCGCTGCTCCTTGCGGCTGACGCTGAACCAGAACTTGATCAGGTGGACGCCGCTGCGCACCAGATGGCGTTCGAACTCGGGCGCCTGGCGCATGAATTCGGCATATTCGGCATCCTTGCAAAAGCCCATGACGCGCTCGACGCCGGCGCGGTTGTACCAGCTGCGGTCGAACAGAATGATCTCGCCGTGGCTGGGCAGGTGCTGCACGTAGCGCTGGAAGTACCACTGCCCCTGTTCGCTCGGGCTCGGCTTCTCCAGCGCCACGACGCGGGCGCCGCGCGGGTTGAGATGTTCCATGAAACGCTTGATGGTGCCGCCCTTGCCGGCCGCGTCACGGCCTTCGAACAGGATCACGACGCGCTGGCCGGTCTCCTTGGCCCAGGCCTGCAGCTTGAGCAGTTCGACCTGCAGCCGGAATTTTTCCTTTTCGTAGCTGGAACGGCGCAACAGGTTCTTGTAGGGATAGCCGCCTGAGCGCCAGTCGGCCGCGAGTTCCTCATCGGGGTTTTCCTTCTGGTCATCCAGGCGGGTCTTGCCGGTCAGGGCGCTGCGCAGGACCTTCTGGTCGTCCGGGGAGGCTCCCTCCAGCATGGCACGCAGTTGTATGGCGCGTTCGGCGGGGGTTCCCGGCGCGTCGGGTCGCAGCAGTTCGAGCGCGGCGGCAACCGCCTTGTCCTGCGCGGCCAGGGTGGCCTGGGCAGCCACGAATTTCTCCAGGGCGCGCGGCTG
>JAABQG010000057.1 GCA_011391595.1 Hydrogenophaga sp. | reverse complement strand
TGCAGGCGAAGACCGTGCCGCAGCTCGTCGCGGCCTTTGGCAAGATGGCCAAGAGCGCCATGGCACCGGGTGGCGATGGCATGGTGGTGCCGTTCAGCGCGCCGATATCGGTGCTGAACGGCCGGGTGCGCGAAAAGCGGCGCTTTGCCACCCAGCGCTTTTCCATGGAACGGCTTCGTGCCGTGGCCACTGCGGCGGGCTGCACGCTCAACGATGTGGTGCTGGCGATCTGCGGCGGGGCCTTGCGCCGCTTCCTGGACGAGCGCAAGGCGCTGCCGGGCAAGTCGCTGACGGCCGGCATTCCGGTGTCGGTTCGGCCCAAGGACGACGACGGCGCGGGCAACGCCATCAGCTTCATCATCTCAACGCTGGGCACCGACATCGCCGACCCGCTGGCGCGGCTCGATGCCATCCGCGCCTCGGTCAAGCACGCCAAGGAGCATGTGCAAAGCCTGCCGCGTCAGGCCATGATGCAGTACACCGTGCTGCTGATGGCGCCTACCATCCTCACGCTGCTCACCGGCGTCGGCGGGCGCACGCGGCCGATGTTCAACATCACCATCTCCAACGTGCCCGGGCCGGAGAAGCCGCTGTATTTCCGCGGTGCGGAGTTGCTGGCCACCTACCCGGCTTCCATCGTGACGCACGGGCAGGCGGTCAACATCACCTGCCAGAGCTACGCCGGCTTCATGAATTTCGGCTACACCGGCTGCCATTCGTCCGTGCCCAGCATGCAGCGTCTGGCGGTGTACACCGGCGAGGCCTTGCACGAGCTGGAAGACGCCGTGCTGCCCAAGGCTGTCAGCGCAAGCAAGGCACCGCGCAAGAAGCCCGCCCAGGCCGCTGCAGTGCCGGCCAGCAAGCCGGTAGCGCGCAAACGGGCGGTGAAAGCGGCTACTGGGTCTGCGCGCAAACCGGCTGCCGGGAAAGCTTCGCCCGCCGCAGCCAAGCCTGGAGCCAAAGTGAAAGCCTAAATGTGCAGCGCCGCCAACGCGCCGACGACAAGTCCAGCGCCGCCGGCGACGAACATCGCTAATTCCAGCCACTTTTTCTTGGTGAGCAGAGCGATCGCTGCCATGGCGATGGAGACCTGCAGCACGGTGGTGGACTGGGCCCAGCGGTGGTGCTGGTGCATCTGCTCGTCGCTCTGTTTGTCCCAGGCCGTGGCCTCAAGCTCGAGCTTGTCGGCCACGAGCTTGATCTCGTTCTTTTCCTTCTCGTAGCGATCCACCTTGGCCTGGTACTTGGCTTTCTCCGGCTCGCCGGCCGCCAGGTCGCGCGCCAGTTCGGCCAGCGACTGCTTGGTACTCTTGGACTGGAAGTAATTCCACTGGTTCGACGCTTCCGTCTTCTTGATGGCGGCGTTGTTCTTGTACAGGCCGGCATTGGCCTGCGTGGCGCCGCCCATGTAGCCGAAGATCGCGCCCACCGTGGCGATGACGGCGGTGAACAGGGCGATCTGGTTGATCATGCCGCCGTGTTCGCCACCGTGGCCGCCTTGCTGGGCGTGCTCGAGTTCGTGGTCGTGCGGGCCGTGCACGTGAAAACCGTGTCCTGACATGTCAATTTCCCTGGGGGTGAAGTGCGTTGTTCTGGTAGGTGACGAAGCTGAAGGGCAGCCCCGTGGTCGAGGTATGGCGTTCGCGGGCGGTTTCCACCCAGTCCGGGCCGAATTGGGGGGCGAAGGCGTCGCCGTCGAAGTCAGCGTCAATTTCGGTGACGACGGCGGTGCGGGCCAGAGGCAGCGCCTGCGTGTAGATCTCGGCGCCGCCGATCACCCAGGCGTCGCGGTCCGGCGGGCAGAGCGTCAGGGCCTGGTGAATTGAGGCGGCGCGTTGCGCGCCTTCGGCCTGCCAGTCGCTTTGGCGCGTCACGACAATGTTGACCCGCCCCGGTAGCGGGCGGAACCGGGGCGGCAGCGATTCCCAGGTCTTGCGACCCATGATCACCGGGCAGCCCAGCGTGGTGCGCTTGAAGTGGGCCAGGTCCTCGGGCAGGTGCCAGGGCAGCTGGCCGTTGCGGCCGATCACGCCGTTGGCGGCGCGGGCGAAGATCAGGTGCAGCGCCATGGGCTAGACGGCGACCGGCGCCTTGATGGCGGGGTGGCTCTGGTAGCCCTGCACCTCGAAATCCTCGTACTCGTAGTCGAAGATCGAGTCCGGGCGGCGATGGATTTGCAGCGTCGGGTAGGGCAGGGGTGTGCGCGAGAGCTGCAGCGCGACCTGCTCCGCGTGGTTGCTGTAGATGTGGCAGTCGCCGCCGGTCCAGATGAAGTCGCCCACGTCCAGGTCGCATTGCTGCGCCACCATGTGCGTCAGCAGCGCGTAACTGGCGATGTTGAAGGGCACGCCCAGAAAGATGTCGGCGCTGCGCTGGTAGAGCTGGCAGCTCAGCTTGCCTTTGCCACCGGCCTCGATGGCCGGCGCCACGTAGAACTGGAAGAAGGCATGGCAGGGCATCAGCGCCATCTGGTTGAGCTCGGCCACGTTCCAGGCGCTGACGATGATGCGGCGCGAGTCGGGGTTGGTCTTGAGCGTGCGGATGACATCGGCGATCTGGTCGATATGCCCGCCGTCCGGCGTCGGCCAGCTGCGCCACTGCACGCCATAGACCGGCCCCAGGTCGCCGTCGGGGCGGGCCCACTCATCCCAGATTGTGCAGCCGCGCTCCTGCAGCCACTTGACGTTGGAGTCGCCGCGCAGAAACCACAGCAGCTCCACGATGATGGCGCGCAGGAAGACCTTCTTGGTGGTGACCAACGGGAAGCCTTCGTTCAGGTCGAAGCGCATCTGGTAGCCGAACACGCTCTTGGTACCGGTGCTCGTGCGGTCGGCCTTGAACACGCCGTGGGTGTCCACATGGCGCATGAAGTCTTCATACTGCGAGCGGATGGGGCGAGCCAGAGAGGGGGAAGGAGACGGCTGGGTCATGCCTGGGAACCGGTTGGGTGGTGAAAGCCCGCCGTTCTGGGGCGGGAAACTGGAAATTCTATTCGCTCAAACGCGGACGATGCGCCCCGGATTCATGAGGTTGTACGGGTCGAGCGCCAGCTTGATGGAGTGCATCATGTCCAGCGCCACGGCCGACTTGTAGCGCGGCAGCTTGTCGGTTTTCAGGCTGCCCACGCCGTGCTCGGCCGAGATGGAGCCACCGAAGCGCGCCACGGCGTCGTACACCAGCACGTTGACGCGATCTTCCTGGTCGCGCAGGAAAGCGTTGGCATCCATCTCCTCGGGCGCCTGCACGTTGTAGTGCAGGTTGCCATCGCCCAGATGTCCGAAGTTGACGAGTCGCACGCCAGGGATCTCATGCTGCAGCAAGGCGTCGGTTTGTGCCACGAACTCCGGGATGCGCGAGACCGGGACCGAGATGTCGTGCTTGATGTTCAAGCCTTCCTCGGCCTGCGCCAGGGGAATGCTCTCGCGCAGGTGCCAGAGATGGCGCGCCTGGTTCAGGCTTTCCGACACCACCGCGTCGCTGACCAACGACTGCTCCATGGCGGTCTCCAGCAGGTGTTCGAAGCGCGTACGGGCATGGGTCTCGGACTCATGGTCGGAGTTCTCCAGTAGTACGCAGTACGGTGCGTCCTGGTAGAGCGGTACGCTGAGCTGTCTGAAATGCTTGTCCACCAGGCTCAGCGCGAACTGGCCCATGACCTCGAAACCCGTCAGTCCCGCGCCCAGGTGCCGGTGCGCCAGGCCCAGCAGCGCCACAGCCGCGTCCATGGACGGCACGGCCGCCCAGGCGGTGAGCTGCGCGGCGGGCAGGGGGTAGAGCTTCAGCGTCGCGGCAGTGATGATGCCCAAGGTACCTTCGCTGCCGATGAACAGGTCGCGCAGGTCGTAGCCGGTGTTGTCCTTGCGCAAACCCGACAGACCGTGCCAGATCTCGCCCTGCGCGGTGACCACTTCCAGCCCCAGGCACAGGTCGCGCGCATTGCCGTAGCGCACCACCTGGGTGCCGCCGGCGTTGGTGCCCAGGTTGCCGCCGATGGTGCAGCTGCCCTCGGCCGCCAGGCTCAGCGGAAACAGCAGGCCCGCCTCCTCGGCCGCCTCCTGCAGGCTTTGCAGGATGCAGCCTGCCTCCACCGTGATGGTGAGGTTGGCGCTGTCGATGCCGCGCACCGCGTTCATGCGTGTCAGGCTCAACACGATCTGGCGGCCTGAGTCATCGGGCACCGAGCCCACGGCCAGGCCGGTGTTGCCCCCCTGCGGCACGAGGCTGACACCGGTCACGGCCTGGTGCTGCGCGCAGGCCTTGACGATGGCAGCTACCTCCGCGCTGCCCGGGGCGAACCACGGCCAGCGCCTTGCCATGCGCGCGCTTGCGCCAGTCCTGGGTGAAGGCGCTCAGGTCACCGTCGGTGAACACATGGGCGGCGCCGGTGATATGCCGCAGCGCGTCCAGCAGTTCGTTCATGGCGCGGCGGGGGCAGGTTCCTGCCCGGAGTCAGCCCGTGCTTTGGCGTATTTCAGGCGCAGCCGCACATGCAGCGTGCAGGCGGCAAAGAGCACGAGGCACAGGAGTACCTGCAGCAGGGCCAGCCAGCTGCCGGGTGGCGGGTCGCCCCAGGCGCGCACCACGCCCTCTGCGAAATACAGCCACACCACCAGGCTGAGCCAGCGGTAGGTGTACATGCGGTTTTTCAGAAGGCCGGCCAGCGGCAGGCACAGCGGCAGCGCCTTGAGCGCCAGCCAGGATCCGCCCGGGCGCAGAGGCGCCAGCCACAGTTCCCAGGCAAGCGCCAGCGCAATCAGCGCCAGCAGGCTGGCCACCGCCAAGGTGCGGGTCAGGCGCACGGTTTTGTCTTGTGGGGTCATTGCAGTGGCATCATAGCGGCCATGAAAATTCAGGCGTGGTGGCAAACCTTGCAGAGTCTCAAGGACTTTCCCTGGCTGGAGACCGCGCGCACCCTGCGCGACCGTTTCCGCGAGGACCACCTGGGCCTGACGGCCAGCAGCCTGACCTTCACCACGGTCATTTCACTGGTGCCGCTGTTTACCGTGCTGCTGGCGGTGTTTTCAGCCTTCCCGGCCTTCAACAAGCTGCAAGGCGTGATGCAGCAATGGCTGTATGACAGTCTTTTTCCCGAGTCGATTGCGCGCCAGGTCATGGGCGCGCTGAACCAGTTTTCGGCCAAGGCCAGCCGCGTCGGCGCGATGGGCTTCGCCTTTCTGCTGGTCACCGCCTTGTCGCTGGTCCTCACCATCGACAAGACGCTCAACGGCATCTGGCGCGTGCGCCGGGCGCGGCCGCTGGCGCAGCGCGTGCTGATGTACTGGGCGGTGCTGACCCTCGGACCGCTGGCGCTGGCCGCGCTGCTGGCCGCTGCGTCCTACGCGGCATCGGTCTCGCGTGGCCTGGTCAGCGCCCTGCCGGCGGTGCTGGGTCTCGTTCTGGATCTCATGGAATTCGCCCTGGTGGCCGGGGGCGGCGCGGCCTTGTTCCGTTACGTTCCGAACACGACGGTGCGCTGGGGCCACGCTCTGGCGGGCGGTTTCTTCGTGGCCGTCGGGCTCGAGCTTGCCAAGAAAGGACTCGCGCTGTACCTGAACACCTTGCCGGCCATGTCCGCGATCTACGGCGCGTTCGCGGCGGTGCCCATTCTGCTGCTGTGGATCTACATCGTCTGGGTCGTGGTGCTGCTGGGCGCGGTGATTGCGGCCTACCTGCCCAGCCTGCTGGCGGGCGTGGCGCGCCGTGGCGGCACACCGGGTTGGCGCTTCCAGCTGGCGATTGAGGCCATCCGGGCGCTCGACGCCGCGCGCGCCACCCCGGCCAAGGGCCTCGACGTGGCGGATCTGGCGCGCCATCTCAAGGTTGACGGCCTGCAACTGGAGCCGGTCATCGACACCTTGCTGGCCCTGGACTGGGTGGGCCAGCTCGACGACGGGCGCGACGTGCTGCTGGTGGACCTTGAAAGAACCAGCGCCGCACCGCTGGTGGGCGCCTTGCTGCTCGCCGACGACCCCAGCGTCGAGGGCTTCATGAAAAACAGCCAGATCCCAGCGTTGAATGGACGTCAAATGCTACAAATAATGGAGCAATCCGGACGCTGAAGTGATGGGCACGGGCATCAGTCGGTACGGAACGGCGCGTTGAGAAACCCCCTGAAGCGCGCGCGGCCCCCGCGCATCGGCACTGCGCTAAGCCGGTAACCGGGAAAGCGTTGCAGGAATCGCCCGACGGCAATACGCCCCTCCAGCCGCGCCAGGCTCAGGCCAGCGCACTGGTGGATGCCGAAGCCAAAGGCCAGGTGCTTGTTGTTCTCGCGGCAAAGGTCGAGCGTTTCGGGCGAGGCGTACTGCGCTGGGTCCCGGTTGGCCGCGCCGATGCACAGCGTCACGAGTGCGCCTTCATCCAGCGCCACGCCGCCCACTTCCGACGCCTTGAGCGCACGCCGGTTGCCGAGCTGGTTGGACGATTCGAAACGCAGAAATTCGTCCACCGCCAGCGTCAACACCGCTTCACGCCCGGCTGCATCGTCGGCGTGATGTTCCATGTCCGTCAGCAGCTTGTCGCGGGCAGCCGGAAACTCCTGCAAAGTCAGCAAGGCGTTGCCGATCAGGTTGGTGGTGGTTTCGTGGCCCGCGTTGAGCAGGAACACGCAGTTTTGCAGCAGTTCGACCTCGCTGAGTTTTTCGCCTGAACTCTCGCCCTGAATCAGCCGCGTCAACACGTCGTGCTCCGGGTTGCCGGGGCGCCGGCGCCGCTCGGCCACCAAGCCCTTGAGGTAGACCAGCATGTCGCGCACGCTCTGGTTGCCCACGGCTTCCTGTTCAGCCGTGAGCACCGGTTCCAGCGCGCCCAGGATGGCCAGCGACCAGCCACGCAGCGGTCCCCGGTCGGCGACGGGCACACCGAGCAGGTTGCCGATGATCTCTACCGGAATGGCCGAGGCGAAGTCTTCGATCAGGTCGCCGCCGCCCCGTGCTTCGATGGCGTCGAGAAGGCCGTCCACCAGCGCAATCAGGCCGGGCTCCATTTCGGCGATCGCGCGGCGGGTCAGCGCGCCCATGATCAGCTTGCGCACCCGGGTGTGCAGCGGCGGGTCGTTGAAGACCAGGCTGTGGGTGTGATGCTCGAACAGCGCTGATTCAGCCCCGTACTTGGGCGCGAACTCCACTTGCTTGTCCGAACTGAAGGTCGATGCATCGCGGTACACGGTGATCAGATCGGCGTAACGCGTGAGGAAGACCGAACCGTCGGGCATGCGCCGCACCGGTTCGGTCTCGCGCAACATGGCATAAACCGGGTAGGGATTGGCCAGGAAATCAGCAGGCAGTTTGCGCAGGTCGAAGGACGCCGCGATTTCGCGCGCGCGGGCCGCGCTCATCGGGGGCGTGATGTGCGCCGCGGTCAGCGTGAAAGGCGTTTTCATGAAGCGATGAAGTCCCGGATGGCAAACAGCGTGTCGTCGGGCGTCTCGGTCATCTGGTGATGGCCGACGGGCAGGTTCGTGACGCGCACGGTCTTGCCCGATTCCCGGGCCTTGCCGATCAGGCCCTGCGCTGCCTGTGGCTGGGTCATCTGGTCCTGCGCGCCGAGCACGAAGAGCACGGGGCAGGTGATCTGCGTGATGGCCACCTCGCCGTTGGCATAGCTGTCGCAGGCCTTGAACCCCCGGTGGAACACGTTGGCGGCGCGGTTGCTGGCCAGCACGCGTCGGCCCAACGCCATGCTGGCGCCATAGACCCAGGTGCCGGGGCCTAGCGCCGAAGGCGGCGCGGCCAGGGTGCTGCGCGAGAAAACGTTGACCAGTTTCAGCGCCTTCATGGGTTCGTTCAACGATGCGTCCAGCAGGACTTGTGACACTTTCATCGGGAAGGCCGTACCCACCAGCACCAGGTGACTGATGCGTTCCTGCAGTCGAGATGCGGCCTCCAGCGCGATCAGCGATCCCCAGCTGTGACCGACCAGTGCCGCCCGCTGCACGCCGGCGGCGTCAAGCAGCGCTCCAATGAAGTCTGCGGCCTCTTCGACCGTGGACGGTGCCTCGCCGGCGCTGCGGCAGTGGCCCGGCAGGTCCACCGCCAGCACGTTGAACCCGTGGTTGGCCAGGTAGCGGCTTTGCAGGATCCAGACGCTATGGTCATGGAGCACGCCGTGGATGAAGACGACGGTGGGCTTGGCGGCATCGAAGGGCTTGCCGCCGGTGTAGCAATAGGTGGGGGCGTTGTTGACCGTGAGGATCATGTCGATGCACCTGCCTTTTCCGCGGCTTTTAGCGCGCGCTTGAGGTCGTCGATCAGGTCATCGGGGTCTTCCAGTCCGATCGACAGGCGGATCGTGCCCTGACCGATGCCGGCATTGGCCAGCGCCTCGTCGCTCATGCGGAAGTGGGTGGTGCTCGCCGGGTGAATCACCAGCGAACGGCAGTCGCCCACGTTGGCCAGGTGGCTGAAGACCTTGAGGGTCTCAATGAACTTCTTGCCTTGTTCGCGGTTGCCCTTGACGTCGAAGCTGAATACCGAGCCCGCGCCGCGCGGCAACAGCTTTTGCGCCAGCGCGTGGCTCGGGTGGCTTTCCAGCATCGGGTGGCCGACGCGGCTGACAAAGGGCTGGCTGGCCAGGAACTCCACCACCTTCTGCGTGTTGCTCATGTGGCGCGCCATGCGCAAGGGCAGGGTCTCGATGCCCTGCAGGATCAGCCAGGCAGTGTGCGGGCTCATGCAGGCGCCGAAATCGCGCAGGCCTTCGCGGCGCGCCCGCAGCAGGAAGGCCCCCACCGTGCTTTCCTCGGTGAACACCATGTTGTGGAAGCCCTCATAGGCCTCGGTCAGCTCGGCGAACTTGCCTGCCGAGCGCGGCCCTTCCCAGTCGAAGCTGCCGCCATCGACCACGACGCCGCCGATCACCGTGCCGTGGCCCGACAGGAACTTGGTGGCCGAGTGGTAGACCAGGTCCGCGCCATGGTCGAAGGGCTTGATCAGCCAGGGCGAGGTGAGCGTGGAGTCCACCAGCAGCGGCACGCCCACCTCGTGCGCGATGGCGCTGACCGTGGGAATGTCCAGCACGTCCAGCCCCGGGTTGCCCACGGTTTCGCCGAAAAACAGCTTGGTGTTCGGCTGCACGGCGGCGCGCCAACCATCGATGTCGCCCGGTTTCACGAACGTGGTGTCGATGCCGAAGCGGCGCAGCGTGTAGTGCAGCAGGTTCTGCGAGCCACCATACAGCGCCGTGCTGGCCACGATGTGCGAGCCCGCGCCCATCAGCGTGGCGATGGCCAGGTGCAGCGCGGCCTGGCCACTGGCGGTGGCGATGGCGCCGATGCCGCCTTCGAGTGCTGCCATGCGCTGCTCGAAGACCGCGTTGGTCGGGTTGCTGATGCGGCTGTAGACGTGGCCAGCGCGCTCCAGGTTGAACAGCGCGGCGGCGTGGTCGCTGGACTCGAAAACGAACGAGGTGGTCAGGTGGATGGGCACCGCGCGGGCGCCGGTGGCGTCGGGCGTGGCGCCGGCGTGCAGTGCCAGGGTGTCAAAACCGGGGTCGGAATAGCCGGACATGGGGGTCTCCAGAAGGTTCTGTGGTGGCGAATGTGTTGTTGCGGGCAATTGTGGGCTATATTCTTTCGCAAACACGCCACAGCGGCGACACAGGAGATCACCATGAAAGTCAGCGGCA
Source organism: Hydrogenophaga sp. (assembly GCA_011391595.1). Classification (GTDB taxonomy): domain Bacteria; phylum Pseudomonadota; class Gammaproteobacteria; order Burkholderiales; family Burkholderiaceae_C; genus JAABQG01. The sequence goes on along the minus strand of JAABQG010000057.1, from coordinate 10,367 downwards.
TCCTTCGCGTCAAGGGCAACACCCTGTTCACTGTCACTCCCGATGAGTCGCTGGCCAGCGCAGTGAACATCATGGCCGAGCGGGACATCGGCTCGCTGGTGGTCATGGAGCACGGTGATCTGGTTGGCATGCTGACCTTCCGAGAGGTCATTCAGACCATCGTGAAAAATGGCGGCATGCTGGGCACCACGAAGGTCCGTGCGTCGATGGACGACCACCCCCTGACCTGCACCACGGAGACCGAGATTGACGAAGTGCGCCGCATGATGCTGGAGCGCCACGCCCGCTACATGCCCGTGATGGACAAGAAGATGCTGATGGGCGTGATCAGCTTCTACGACGTGGCCAAGTTCGTGGTCGAGAGCCAGAGTTTCGAGAACAAGATGCTCAAGGCCTACATCCACGACTGGCCGGCTGAAGAGCCGGAAACTGACGGCAAGACCGGACCCGACGTCCCCTGAAGTCAGGCCTCGCGATTCACGCCGTTCTGGCGTGAATCACCTTTGACCCGCCCCGATCACCCCATGCTGGCGTGGATGACTTCCCGCACACGCGGGTAGATCTGCTGGTTCCACTTCTTTCCGCTGAACACACCGTAGTGGCCGACGCCGGTCTGCACATGGTGCGTCTTCAGATAGGGGCGGATGCTGGGGCACAGGTCGTGTGCCGCCACCGTCTGGCCCACCGAGCAGATGTCGTCGCGCTCGCCTTCCACCGTGAACAGGGCCGTGCGGCGGATGGCTGCCGGGTTGACGGTGCGGCCCCGGTAGCTGAGCGCGCCGCGCGCCAGATCGAAGGTCTGGAACACTTTTTCCACCGTTTCCAGGTAGAACTCGGCCGGCAGGTCGTTTACCGCGAGGTATTCGTCGTAGAAATTCTGGATGGTGCGCGCCTGCTCGACCTCGCCATCCACCAGGTGCTCGTACATGTGCCGGAACGCCTGCTTGTGGCGCTCCGGGTTCATGCTCATGAAGGCGGTGAGTTGCACGAAGCCGGGGTAGACCCGGCGCATGAAGCCGGCATGGGGCAGGGGCACGCGGCTGATCAGGTTCTTCTCGAACCACTCGATCGGCTTGCTCATTGCCAGGGTGTTCACGCCGGTCGGGTTGACGCGGCAGTCCACCGGGCCGGCCATCAGCGTCAGGCTGAGCGGCTGGGCGGGGTGATCGTCTTCGGCCATCACGGCGGCGGCCGCCAGCGCCGCCACGCAGGGCTGGCAGACTGCGACCACATGGGCGCCGGGGCCGATGGCGGCCAGGAAGCGGATCATGTGGTCGATGTAGTCGTCCAGGGCGAACGCGCCCTGGCTCAGCGGCACGTCGCGCGCGTTGTGCCAGTCGGTGATGTACACGTCGTGGTCCTGCAGCAGGGTGCGCGCGGTTTCGCGCAGCAGGGTGGCGAAGTGGCCCGACAGCGGCGCCACCAGCAGCACGGGCGGGTGCGGTTCGCCGCCGGTGTGGGCCTTGCGGAACCGAATCAGCGTGCCGAATGGCGCCGACATCACGGCTTCCTCGGTGACAGGCACTTCCTCGCCAGCCACGGTCACGGTGTCAATGCCGTAGGCGGGACGGGCATGTGTCAGGCGCATGCGCGAAATGACTTCACTGGCGGCCGAAAGGCGGCGCAACAGGCTGCGCTCGGTCTTTTGCAGCCAAAGGCTGGCGCTGGCGTGCTGGGCCATCAGGCGCAGCGGCGACATCAGGTCGGACTGGAATTGGTAGGCCTGATACAGCATGGGGTTCCTGAAGAAGGGGGTCGTGTCGCTGTCCTTGAAGGCAATTAGCGGGCCAGCCAGCGCCGCAGCGCGTGCACCGGGCCGGTGCGCCCCGGTCTGGCACAGCCTTTGCGTTGCCGGGTCAACCACCCTAGGAGACTGTTCATGTCCAAAGCCGTACTCACCATCAGCAGCCGCAACTACGGCGCCTGGTCCCTGCGCGGCTGGTTGATGGCGAAACTGGCCAAGCTCGATTTCACCGAGCATGTGGTGCCGCCGGACGACCCGGCCATGAAGGCCGAGATCCTGCTGCTTTCTTCATCCATGCTCGTCCCTTCATTGCAGCACCAGGGCCTGAAGGTCTGGGACACGCTGGCGATCGGCGAGTACCTGCACGAGATCAAGCCCAGGGCCGGCCTGCTGCCGGCCGACCTGGCGGCGCGCTCGCACTGCAGGGCGATCTGCGGCGAAATGCACTCTGGCTTCAGTTCGCTGCGCTCCGCGCTGCCGATGAACATCAAGGCGCATTTCCCGAAGTACAAGGTGTGGTCTCGCGCGCAGGGCGACATTGCCCGCATCGCCGAGATCTGGAAAGAGTGCCTGGCCATTTACGGCGGGCCTTACCTGTTTGGCGCCCATCCCTGCATGGCCGACGCCATGTATGCGCCGGTGGTGACGCGCTTTCTGACTTACGACGTGGCGCTGGACCCGGTCTGCGCGGCCTACTGCAAGACCATCATGGCACTGCCCGCCATGAAGGAGTGGGTCGCCGCCGCGCAACTCGAGCCCGACGAGATCGACGAACTCGAAGCGGAGTTCTAAGAGTTTGTGGGACAGACCACGGCGAAGCGTGCTCTGTCCCCAACGGATCAGGCGAGACTCAGGCCCAGGGCGTGGGGTCGGGTATCGGGCACACCGCTTCAACATCCACGGTCTTGAAATCGGCCGGCGAGACGATCTCCAGATACTCCATGTCCGGCGAGTAGTCGAACAGGTAATGCCGGATGCCCGGGCGTTGGTGCACGCAGTCGCCGGCCTGCACCAGGGTCACCTGGTCCTCGTACATGAACTTGGCCCAGCCCTTGACCATGATGACGATCTGGAAATCCGCCTCATGCCGGTGCCAGCCCGTGCCCTTTTCAGGTGCCATATTGGCCTTGACCAGGTGCGCGATGACCTTGCCGTGCGTGGCCTCGGCCACGCCGAGGTCGCGGTAGACAAAGAAATCACGCAGGCCGCCGGGGGCGTAATCGGTATCGGCGGGCTTGACATGGGAGAACAGGGTGGCGGTGCGGTCCAGCATGGGGTTCCTCCGGGTTGGGCAGCGTGAAAAGAGTTGCTGCGGCGCAGCATCAAGCATGAAATGTTCCAGCCGGTTTGCACCAGATCGGCGTGGGGGCCCCGGCCCGCCATGGGTCGGGGATAATCGTTTGCATGAGCGGCAACACCTTCGGCACCCTATTCGCAGTCACCAACTTCGGTGAGTCCCACGGCCCGGCCATCGGCTGCGTGATTGACGGCTGCCCGCCGGGCATGGCCCTGAGCGAGGCCGACATCCAGGGCGACCTGGACCGCCGCCGCCCCGGTACCAGCAAGTTCGTCACGCAGCGCAACGAACCCGACGCGGTGGAGATCCTCTCCGGCGTGTACGAGGGCAAGACCACCGGCACGCCGATCGCGCTGCTGATCCGCAACACCGACCAGCGCAGCAAGGACTACGGCAACATCCTGCAGACCTTCCGCCCCGGCCACGCGGACTACACCTACTTCCACAAATACGGCCTGCGCGACCCGCGTGGCGGCGGGCGCTCGTCGGCGCGCCTCACCGCACCCATGGTGGCCGCCGGGGCGGTCGCCAAGAAATGGCTGTTTGAAAAGTACGGCACCACTTTCCATGGCTGCATGACGCAGATCGGTGATATCACCATTCCGTTCGAAGGCTGGGACCATGTGCCCACGAACCCGTTCTTCGCGCCGGTGGCCGATGTGTCCGCGCTGGAGGCCTACATGGGCGAACTGCGCAAGGCCGGCGACTCCTGCGGGGCGCGCCTGCGCGTGACCGCCCGCAACGTGCCGGTGGGGCTGGGCGAGCCGCTGTTCGACAAGATGGACGCCGACATCGCCTGGGCCATGATGGGCATCAACGCCGTCAAGGGCGTGGAGATCGGCGCCGGCTTTGCCAGCGTCACGCAGCGCGGCAGCACGCATGGCGATTCGCTCTCGCCCCAGGGCTTCAAGGGCAACAACGCCGGTGGCGTGCTCGGCGGCATCAGCACAGGGCAGGACCTGGAAGTGAGCATCGCCATCAAGCCGACCAGTTCCATCCTGTCGCCGCGCGAGTCGATTGACATCGAAGGCCATTCCACCGAAGTGGTCACCAAGGGTCGCCACGACCCCTGCGTGGGCATCCGCGCCACGCCGATCGCCGAGGCCATGTTGGCGTTGGTGGTGATGGAGCACGCGCTGCGCCACCGTGCCCAGTGCGCCGACGTGAACCTGCCGGTGTCGCCGATCAAGGCCTCCTTCCTCTGATTTCATGGGAATGAGCGCTCATGAAGGCGCCTGACGGCGCCACCAGCCGCCGCCAGCTGATTCCCTTTGCGGCGCTGTCGGCCGGCTATTTCGCGCACATCGGCTTTTTTAATCCCTACCTTCCGCTGTGGCTCAAGGAACTGGGCTTCGGCCTGTTCGCCATCAGCGTGCTGACCTCGGTGCAGGCCGCCACCCGCTTGTTCGCGCCCTACGGCTGGGGCTGGCTCAGCGACCACACCGGCGAGCGCGTCAGGCTGCTGCGCTACGGGGCCACGGCCGCGCTGCTCGTCTCCGTCGGCCTGTGGTTCGAGCTGAGCCCGATGTGGCTCGGCGTGGTGCTGCTGGTGATGTTCACCCACACCAGCTCGATGATGCCGATGAGCGAGGCGGCCATGGCGCACCTGGTCAGCCAGGGCGGCCGCTTCGACGCCCGGCGCTACGGCCGCGTGCGCCTGTGGGGTTCGCTGGGCTTTCTGGTCACGGTGTTCACGGCGGGCGCCTGGTTCGAGCATTTCGGCATGAAGGACTTTCCCGCGTGGACCACGGTGAGCCTGGCGGCCGTCACCCTGGCGGTCTGGTTCCTGCCTGACCTGAAAGAGGCGATTCCCGCGCACGAGGCCAAGGTCTCGGTCTTGCCGGTGCTGCGCCAGCGCGCGGTTCAGTGGTTTTTTGCCGCGGCGTTTTTCCATGTGCTCTCGCACATCGGCATCTATGTGTTCTTCTCGCTGTACCTGGACTCGCTGGGCTACAGCAAGACCATGATCGGTGTGCTGTGGGCGGTGTCGGTGATCGTCGAGATCGGCTGGTTCTTCACGCAGTCGCGCTGGCTGCCGGTGCTGAGCCTGACCGGCTGGCTGGTGCTGTGCTCGGTGGCGATGGTGCTGCGCATGGGCATCACGGCCAGCAGCGCCAGCGTGCTGGGGGCCCTGCTGCTGGCCCAGGCGCTGCACGCCTTCACCTTTGCCACGCATCACACGGTGTGCATCGCGCTGCTGTCGCACCATTTCCCGGGGCAACTGCGCGGGCGCGGGCAGGCGCTGTACACCGTGATCGCCTACGGCCTGCCGGGCGTTCTCGGGGGGCTGGCAGGCGGCGTTATCAGCTCAAAATACGGCTTGTCCAGCGTCTTCTGGTTATCTATAGCGACCAGTTTGATAGCGACCGGCTGCGCCTTCAAGGTCTGGCGTCTACAGCATCCAGGATCTTCTGCACCGGGTTGAATCCGGTGACCAGCGCGGTGGCCAGTAGGATCAGCGCGCCGCCGGCCCAGATACCCGAGCCCAGCGCCTCGCCCAGAAACAGGTGGCCCCAGGTCACGCCAAACACCGGGATCATGAAGGCCGGGCTGATCGCCGCGACCGACGACACATGGCGGATCACCCGAAGGTGCATCCAGTAAGCCAGCCCCGAGGTCACCACGCCCAGCACCAGCAGGGCCAGCATCGCCGCCTCGGAATAGCGTGCCTGCGGCCAGCTCCAGGCCGCACCCGGCATCAACAAGGCCAGCGAAGCGAGGTGGATGCCCGCCGCGATCGCCAGCGGCTCCATGCGCTTGGTCGCACGCTTCATCAGCGGCGTGGCCACGCCGTAGCAGGCCGCCGCGCCGATACAGGCCAGCGCGGCCAGCAGCACCTCGGGGGTTGGCGCCACGGGCCCCAGGCGCACGATCAGCGCCACGCCGCCAAAGCCCAGCACGCAGCCGGTCAGCTTGCGGGCGGTCAGCGTGTCTTCCTTCATCCAGGCCGCCGCCAGCGTGCCAAACACCACGGCGGTGCTGTTGAGCAGGGCGCTGTAGCCGGCCGGCAGGCGCAGCGCGGCCCAGGCGAACAGCAGGAAGGGCACCGCCACCGACAGCGCGCCGAGCATCGTCAACTCGCGCCAGTGCCGCCAGGGCCAGCGCTGCTTCATGGCGGCCATGATGAGCGTCAGCGTGAGCGTGGCCAGTCCAATGCGCAGCGCCGCCATCACATTGGGCCCGAACACCGGGCTGGCAATGCGAAGGAACATGAAGGAGGCGCCCCACAGGGCAGAAAGCGCAACCAGCTGCGCGAAATGGCGGGTTTTCACCGGGGTGATTGTCGGGCAAGCGCCGCGGAGCGCCGGACAAACCCGCGACAGGGCTGAAATTCAGGAATTCATACGCTTTTTCGCTGTCATCCCAGCGTCAAATGGCCGCATACCGCTACGTATTGAGTAGCGATCTGCAGGCGCCCGTTGCCGATGATGTCAGGCGGCCTTCACCGCCAGGACCGGGCAGGGGACTGACAGCAGGAGTTCCTGCGCCACGCTGCCCAAGATGAGTTTGCCCACCGCGCTGCGCTTGCGCAGGCCGATGATGAGCAATGAGACTGGCAGGGATTCGACCAGCGCCTCGATTTCCGCAACGGCGCTTTTGCCCCGCACGAACTGCTTGAATTCGGCGTTGAGACCGGAGCCCGCCAGCAAGGCTTCCACCCGCTCGACATCCTGAGTCGTGGCCTGGGACTCGTCCTCGCCGTGTCCCCCGGGGCTGGCATTGACCACCATCAGGCGCTCATTGCGGCGTCTGGCAATTTCCAGGCCTTTTTCAAGAGCGGCCTGCCCTTCCGGACGCGGCGCATAAGCGACAAGAATCGTCATCGTCTTTCTCCTTTTGTCCGGACTTTAGCGTAAGGGCAGGACAAGCCCTGTGCGCCCGCCCCTACGGCACGATGGTCGTGAACAGGTAGACCGCGCAGATCACCAGGTGCACCACGCCCTGCAGCACGGTGGTGCGCCCGGTGCCCAGCGACAGCGTGGCCACCATCAGCGACAGGAGCAGCAGCACGGTGGATTTGGCGTCGATGCCCAGGGTCAGCGTCCAGCCGCTGGCCAGCGCCACGATCGCCACGGCCGGAATCGTCAGGCCGATGCTGGCCAGCGCCGAGCCGATGGCCAGGTTCAGGCTGGTCTGCAGGCGGTTGGCCCGCGCCGCGCGCAAGGCGGCCATGGCCTCGGGCAGCAGTACCACCGCGGCGATGATGATGCCCACCAGCGCCTTGGGCGCACCGGCGTCCAGCACGGCGGCCTCGATGGTGGGCGACAGGGCCTTGCCCAGCAGCACCACGGCCCCCAGGCAGGCCAGCAGCAGCGCGCCGGCCAGGCTCGCGGCCGCCACGCCCGGGCGCTCCGCATGGGTGGATTCGTCGGTCGCGGCATCCGGCGGCAGAAAATAGTCGCGGTGGCGCACGGTCTGCACCAGGGCAAAGGTGCCGTACAACACCAGCGAGATCAACGCGATGAACGCCAGCTGGCTCGGGTTGTAGATCGGACCCGGCACGCTGGTCGTGAAGTTGGGCAGCACCAGCGTGAGCACCGAGATGGCCGCCAGCGTCGCCAGCGAGGCGCTCACCCCGTGCTGGCCAAAGCTCTGCTCGTGGTGACGCGTGCCGCCCACCAGCAGGCACAGCCCGACGATGCCGTTGAGGATCAGCATCACGGCGGCAAACACCGTGTCGCGCGCCAGCGCCCCGGTCTCGAAGCCGCCGGCCAGCATCAGCGAGACGATCAGCGCAACCTCGATCACGGTGACGGCCAGCGCCAGGATCAGCGTGCCGAAAGGCTCGCCCACGCGGTGCGCCACTACCTCGGCATGGTGCACCGCCGCCAGCACGCTGCCGATCAGGCCTGCGGCCAGAAAAAGCGGGTACCAGCGGCCAGCTCCCAGCAATGTGCCGGCCAGGATCAGCCAGCCCGCGACCGGAGCGGCCAGGGTCCAGGGCGGGATGAAGCTGGGTTGTTTCATGCTTGAAGGTTAGGGCAGAGCACGTTGAAGGGTCGGGCGTGGGCGTTTGGACGGCAGCCCCGGCAGGCAAGCCTGCACTGTAACCAGAGTCGTCACGCGGACGGAGCCGGAAGGTCTTCTCATCCGGTTTCAAGACTTTTTGGCGTTATCCCAGCGTCGCCAGGTCATCCAATGCTATGAATAATGGACTTCACTGACGTGGCCTGGGTGGCGGGGGGTGCCCGGGCGCCAGGCGGCATCCATGCCGATGAAAATTCTGGATGCAGCCGGTTGCAGGCGAAGTCCCCTAAACTTGTGCGTCTCGTCCTCCTGCGCCTGCCCGCGCCAGCCAACCCGTCTTGACCACCATGAAAACCGCCCTCATCCTCAATGGCCCCAACCTCAACCTGCTCGGCACGCGCGAGCCGGCCGTCTATGGCTCTGCCACGCTGGCCGACGTCGAGCAGCTTTGCGAAAAGGCCTGCGCCGGGCACGGCCTGAAGCTGGACTTCCGCCAGAGCAACCACGAGGGCGTGCTGGTGGACTGGCTGCACGAGGCCGGCCACCTGCAGGCTGCGGGCCTGCTTGCCGGCGTGATCCTGAACGCCGGCGCCTACACCCACACCAGCGTGGCGCTGCACGACGCCATCAAGGGCACGGGCATCACGCTGATCGAGCTGCACATCAGCAACGTGCATGCGCGCGAGGCCTTCCGGCACCACAGCTACATTTCGCCGGCGGCGAAAGCCGTGATGTGCGGTTTCGGCGTGGACGGCTATCCCCTGGCGATCGCCGGCCTGGCCGCGATGGCCGTCTGAAATTGGCGACTTCGATGGGGGACATCGTTTCCCGGCTTGAAGCCTTGGCCACGGTGCGAGAGACGCCCTGTGGCACGGGCGCGATGGTCTGGCGTGTCTGGGGAAAGCACGATGTTCACCAGCCGCCGGTGGTGCTGTTCCATGGCGGCAGCGGCAGCTGGACGCACTGGGTGCGCAACATTCAGCCGCTGGTGGCGGCCGGGCGGCAGGTGATCGCGCCCGATCTGCCGGGCTTTGGCGATTCGTCCATGCCCCCCTCAGGCGGCGACGCTGATGCGCTGGTCGTTCCGCTGGCCGAAGGGCTGCAGGCGCTGCTGGTTGGTGTGCCCTGTGATCTGGTCGGATTCTCGTTCGGCGGCATGACCGCCGGCATGCTGCTGGCGGACCATCCCGCACTGGCGCGCCGCCTGGTGCTGGTCGGTGCGCCGGCTATGGGCGTCACGCCGGATCGCCAGTTCGAGCTGAAGGCCTGGCGCCACCTGCCCACGGCCGCAGAGCAGGAAAACGTGCACCGCTTCAACCTGGGCGCGCTGATGCTGCGCGACACGTCGCTGATCGACGGCCTGGCGCTGGCGCTGCACATTGCCAACCTGCAACGTGACCGCATGCCGCGCCGGCGCCTGGCGCACACCGACATCCTGGCGCGCTCGCTGGCGCGCGTGAGCTGCCCGGTCCATGCCATCTACGGCGCGCATGACGCGCTGTACAAGGGCTGGATCAGCCAGCTGGAGGCTGCCTACCAGGCCGCCGCGCCCGACTTTCGTGGTCTCACGCTGATCCCCGACACCGGCCACTGGGTGCAGTTCGAACGTCCTGATGCCTTGAACGACGCGTTGCTTGCGGTTCTGGCGCCATGAAGACCGGATTTGCAAGGAATTTCAGGCCAGTTCCTGCGTCTGATGGTCATTATTTGCTATCGAAAACGTAGATTACATTAGCCTTCCGCCTGCCAGTTTCACACGGTTGCGCGCACCGCGTCCATCATCCGCCATGCCCACCGTCACCCCCATCGTCATCGCCGAGTCCGAGATCGGGATCACGGCGATCCGGGCGCAGGGCGCGGGCGGGCAGAACGTCAACAAGGTGTCCAGCGCGGTGCACCTGCGCTTCGACATCCCCGCGTCTTCCTTGCCCGAGGATGTGAAGGCGCGCCTGCTTTGTCTGCGCGATTCGCGCATCACCGACGAGGGCGTGCTGGTCCTCAAGGCACAGCGCTACCGCACGCAGGAACAGAACCGCCAGGACGCAATGCTGCGGCTGCACGAAATCGTCAACAGCGTGGCCCAACCGCCCAAGGCGCGGCGCGCGACGAAGCCCACCTACGGCTCGAAGCAGCGCCGGCTGGAGGGCAAGAGCCAGCGTTCGGCGACCAAGGCGCTGCGTGGCAAGGTGGCTGGCCGGCTGAACGATTGACGCGCGCCGTCGCGGCGGCCGTACACCCCGGAGCAGCGCCGGGAGCAGGAAATCTGCGGATCGCCTAGCATTCGAAGCTCTCAGAACCATTCGGCCCCTCGCCCTTCACGCCATGACCACCACCCTCAAGATCGATTTTGTTTCCGAC